>PLSB01000087.1:5152-21850 GCA_003165005.1 Acidobacteriaceae bacterium
AAAGCAAAAGCCCCTTCTGCATTCCTCGCTTCGCTCGGTTCGGAACAGACAGGCGTCGGCTCGGGCGGGCTAAAGCCCACCACTCGCCGCCGCCCTTGATTGTCAGCAGCCGTGCCCGAGCAAAGGCCACGCATCGCCGCGCGGCTCAGAAAAACCATAGATAAAAAAGAACAATATTGATGCTATACAAGGTGCTCGCCGCTCAATTCCCGCGTGCGCCAGAAAAAAGCGCACGCGGGGCGGCGCTGGCGCGCCGACGCGGCTCGGGCGGCATGTAGGGGGGGGCGCGCCGTAAGTGCGGCTGCGATCGGTGCGGCGCGCCCCCCCCAAACCCCCCCCGCGGCGGTCGTCGGCCCCCCCACCCCGGCGTCGCTGACGCAACGCCGCCGCGCGCGCTCTCAAAAAAGCACGAACGGCGCGCGCGGTCCGGGCGGGGGGGCCTAGCCCGGCGCGTCGTCGGCGCGTAACCGGCGTAAACGGCTCGTCCCTCACCACGCCGGTCGCGCCGCCGCCGCGCCGGGTTCGGCGGGCGCAGGTTCGCTCCTGCAGCACCGTGCCCCGCATCAGCTGCGCAACCCCGAAGACCTCGCGCCCGCCGAACCCGCCGCGAAAAACAAGCAACAGCAAAAGCAAAAACTATAGATAAAAAGCACGCGCGCCGCACCGCGGCGCGCAAAACCCACCCCCCCCCAAAACACGCGCGCCCCAGGGGGGCGCGCCGCCGCCCGAGTTACTGCAGGGATTCTCCATCGCCGCCGCCCTTGTGCCCCGCCTGTGACCACGGCTTTCCAGCCCGTTTGGTCACAGGCCGGTCACAGACGGTCACAAACGCAAAACAGTTGACTCAAGAGGTTACCCGTGTTACGGTCACAAGCAACACCAGAAAGCTGGTCACACAACCGCCCGATCGCCAGCAACACGGATTCCCATGGCGAAACGCAAGCCAGCCCGGTTTTCGGCCGCAAAGGCCGTCAAGGCGAACGCCCGCGAGCGCGTGGGCCAGCCCAAACCCTCGCGCATTCTGCCCGGCGCGCCGCCCACCGGCCGCCAGGCCAAGCACAAGCCCAGACTCGAAGACCTGCTGCGCGAGGAGGGTTAGCGCCATCGTTGCCGATAGTTTTTTGCGGAGGGAGCAGGGGCCTTTAGGCCCCTGAAAAAGCCGCAAAAAGGCAGGCCTTTAGGCCCGGACCCTTATCTTCTTGCGGCATCCCAGCGAAGTGCAACAGTAGTATGAGCGCAGCAGTCCACTTTTCGGTCCGCCAAAAGTCTGGCAAGCTGGAAGGCAAGAGCTGGAGGCTAGAAGCTGAAAGCTACAGGAGGTTCTTATGGCCAAAGCAGTCGGTATTGGCGGCATCTTCCTCAAGGCGCGCGACCCCAAGGCGCTCGCCCAGTGGTACGCAACGCATTTCGGCATCGCGGACCAGGGCGGTGGAACGCTCGGCTTCGACGGTCCCAGTTCCATGGGAACGACCGTTTTCGCCCATTTCCCGCTCGATACGGCCTATTTCGGGGAGGGCGGACAACAGGCTATGGTCAACTTCCGGGTCGACGACCTGGACGCGCTGCTCGACCAATTGGCCGCGGCCCAGGTGCGCATCGATCCCAGGCCCGATGACTCCCCCTACGGAAAGTTCGCCTGGATCTGGGACCCCGAAGGCAACCGCGTCGAGCTGTGGCAGCCCCCGGCAGCATGAAGCTGGCAAACGGTTTGGGCTGCCCGTGCCCCATCCTTTCTGTCATTCCGAGCGACCCTGAGCGAAGCCGAAGGGGAGTCGAAGAACCTGCTTCTTGAAGTTTTTGGGCGAGAGGGCGGGAGAACACGAACTTCAACCTGAGCTCAGTCATCCTGAGCGAGCTCGCGTCAGCGAACGAGTCGAAAGCCTGCCCTGAGCGAAGATCGCGAAATGATCGTAGTCGAATGGGGATCTGCATTAGCTTTTCGTATATGCCACACACCACAATACCCCCGTGCCCGTAAGACGCGGCGTAAGACGACGCCCGGGGGTCCCACCCCCGTGTCTTACGCCGTCTTACACGCGCCTAGCCTCTGTAAGACACCGCCGATGCCGACCCCCGAACTCCCCCGGCCCCCAGGCGTCAAAGCCCCGCTCAAACCCTGCTCCCTTGTCCCCTCGGTCCCTTGCTCCCTGCTTTTCAGAAAATAGCCCAGCGCGAAACCCTGGGAACCCGGACCAATTCTTTCGAAAACGAACTGCGCTGCGCAGCCGCGCCCCGAACCGCAAGCGCGCCCGCAATCGCCCCTCCCCCCAACCCTTCACCCGGCCAAAGATCACCACAAGCCGACATTCGAGGACCGACCTCGCTGCAGGGGCTTTAAGTAATTGATTTTGATATTGTTGTTGTGCTTTCTGGCGCGCGCATACGTGTTCTGCGTTTGTGGAATATTGTGGTGCCGCCAGAAGGTGTGAGTCGAGAATCAGATCTGGAGAGCGCCTCCGAACATTGCTGTCACCTCTTCATCTTGTTCGGGTACTTATACGATGAGGATTAGCGATGACCACGAAAGCATCAGGCAACAGCGACGCGCAACTGGTGGAATGGACTCTGGCCGGCGACCGCTCCGCTTTTGAAGCCATTATCAAGCGGTACCAGTCACTGGTCTGCTCCATCACCTACAATGCCACAGGAAGCTTGAGTCTCAGCGAAGACGTGGCGCAGGAAACCTTTCTTGCCGCCTGGAGGCAGTTGCGCGAACTGCGCGAGCCGGCGCGGCTGCGGTCCTGGTTGTGCGGTATCACGCGCTTTCTGGTCGGGAAAGAACGCCGACGTATGGGGCGCGACCCAATTCATGTCGCCGACGACCTCGATACCGTTCAGGATTCGCCCTCCCTTGAGTCATCGCCCGCGATCGAAGCCATTAGCCGGGAAGAAGAAGCGATCCTATGGCGCGCGTTGGAGCGAATCCCCGATGCCTACCGCGAACCGATGATCTTGTTTTATCGCGAAGAGAAGTCGATCGAGCGCGTCGCGGCCGAGTTGGAATTGAGCGAGGACGCCGTCAAGCAAAGGCTCTCGCGGGGACGCAAGCTACTCCACGAAGAGGTGGTCGCTTTCGTCGAAGGAACCTTGAGCCGGACCGCGCCTGGGCGGGACTTTTCAAATGCCGTGCTTGCCGTGCTGCCCGCCACTCCTGCGGCAATTGCGGGGACCGGCATGGCTGGTAAGGGCGCGGCCATGACCAAGTCCGGTTCTGTGGCCGCCTGGCTGGCTCCTGTAACCCTCTTGGCGGGCGTTTTCGCCGCCATCCTCGTGCATTGGCTATCGGTCCGGGCCGCGCCTACCGCTCGCGAACGCCGCTTCCAAAGGCTCGGATTTTTCGGCATCTTGCTCTTCTCGCTGGTCTGGTCCGTGGCCGGAACATTTGCGATGCACACTCTGGGCCAAAGGTACGCCTGGAGTAGCCAAACGTTTCTGTGGGTGACGTTAGCCTTCTGGTGGTTCTACTCCATCGTGGTCACTGCATTCATCGTCTTCTTTATCCGTGGGGTCCATTCCATGCGCCGCCAGATCGGGCAGAAACCAGACGTACCCGAGTTCACGGGAACGCCGCTCACTTCCAAGTCGGCCTTCGCGGTCATCATAGGCAACTATGTCGCGTCCTTTGCTTGGCTCGTTTACCTCGCATTGCGCGCAGATGACTGGTTGTGGGCTGCAGTCATCGTGGGGACCGTGGCCGTCCTCTTCCTGTGGCTTTTCCTCCAGTCCCGCGGCCAGACTGGAGCAACGATCGTGCGGGGCGCGCCCGGCCACCTCGCCACCGCCTGGGCAATCGTCTTCGTGATATTGAACCTGCGCCTCCAGGTTTGGCTGGCCACTTTCATGCGCGTCGATCTCGTTGAATTGCACCGCTTGGTACCGCTGTGGGTCGTTCCGTCGGCCACCTTGTTTCTGGTTCTCTGGGTTGCCGTTGTGGCTGCCCTGACTAAATCTCGGAAAAGAGTACGCCTGGACCCACCAATATAGGTTGCGAAAATCTTGTGGAAGCAATCCAAATAACTGTTGAAGCCCAAGGTTCAGACGGTGCGCAAGATAGCTGGATCGAGCCGCCGTTCGCTGTCAGGAGGATAGATAGATGCTATCTCGTCAGCTCTACAGGTCCTTATTCGCGGTTATCGTTTCGACGGCGGTGTTATCTGCAGCGACTGTTGTTGCGATGAAACTCCCCACGCCGCGTGGTAGCTTTCTACCGGCATCATTCATTACCCACTCCATGATGCTCGTGCTTTCGGTTGTTGCAATCCTGCTGATCTCGAAACGGCGGCTCGATCTTTATGGATTCACCAGGGGGACGTTTCGGTTTCGCCCGCAAATTCTCCTGTGGGCTTTGCCATCAGCGATGTTGGCCACCGCTCAGGCCCTGGCATTACCGCGTGGGCAAGCGCCGCACATGCTCTTTCCCCTGACGAAAATCCAAACGGTGCTCTTCGTATGGATTTATGCAAGTATCTGCGAGGAGACGCTGGTTCGCGGCCTTTTCCAAACCATGTTGCGCGGTGCATCGGCCGCAGATACAGACACCCGGGTTGGCCTGAGCTACCGAGTAACAATGAGCGGTTTGTTCTTTGGCGCAATGCACCTCGTTCTCATCCGGATGATCGGAATCGCGGCAATACCCATTGCTGTGATGACGGGGTTTCTCGGTTGCGTTTTAGCTTGGTATCGGGAGAGAACAGGAAGCCTGCTGCCCTCAATCCTGATCCACGCACTGTTCAATATCGGCGGTGCAGTGCCGATATGGCTGGTCGTGTGGTTGCGCGGGTAATGTAGTCTTTCATCTCACTGCGTTGATCTCACGGTGTAGACGCAGGATAGTCGGTAACCGTTACCCAGCGTGTAGATCCGAAAGCAACGGCAGCAAACCAGGATCTAAAACAGCAGGTTCCTCTGCGGCCGGGGACTCCAGAGCAAATCGGTTTGGCCTGCCCTTGCGGACCTTAGGAATGGCTTTGAGGCCGCCCCACGGAAAAGTCCCTATAGACGCCGATCCCACACCCAACACCATCCAACTCCCTCCCAAAACTTTTTCCCGCCCTTTTGCACATAATTTCCCCCTCCCGGCGCATACTGATTCCAAAAGCATCAAAACCAGGCCCAAGCGCGGCGGCTCACACCCGCCGCGTTCGCGTTTTTTGGCCCATGGTCCACGGCGCACTGATCTCTGTTCTCTGATCTCTGTTCTCTGATCTCTGTAAGTCCTTTGCCTTCTGATTCTTGTGGCCAAGTGACTTGAAATAAGGCACTTATCGCAAAACGCGTCGGCCAAGGGGCTGAAAACAAACGAGTTCTTTGCAGAGATGGGAGGGGGTACCCCCCTTCCCATCGGCGGGGCCGCAAAAGGGCACGTTTCAACGTCAAAAACCCCGTTTTCAGGGGCAAATGCACCAAATCCGGTGCAACCGGCCCCGGCGGGAAAAGGAGTTTTCACCATGATTCCACTCTGTCGACACATCAAGACCAACGGAGTCAGATGCCGGGCGGCCGCTCTCCGTGATAAGCCTTACTGCTATTACCACGACCGTCTCCACCGAGCCCTCGCCAGGCAGAAACCCACCTCAAAGGACTCCCTGGTGCTGCACCCGCTCGAAGATCGAGACTCCGTCTTTATGGCCCTCTCCGATGTCATCTGCGGTCTCGCCGCCGGACGCATCGATCCCCGCGACGCGGCCCGCCTCATCTACGGCCTCCAGGTCGCCGGACAGTTCGCGCCTTCCTCCCTCGACGTCCCTGAGGATGCGGTCGAATCCTTCACCGTCGCAAAAACCGGCGACGAGCTCGCCCCCGAACTGACCCTTTGCACCGCGGACGACCATTGCGATTCCTGTCCCGGCTCCGAAGATTGCGATCTAAAGAAAGCCGTGGCCTGGCGCGCCGCCCAGGCTGCCGAGGACAGTGGCGAGGAAGACGACAACGAAGAAGACGATGACGCCGCCGGCAAAAACGCCGCCTGACCTGATCCGCACTCCGTAGCCGTTGGAATGAGAATATCTACCTATATAACTCGTTGCTTCATGACTTATCGTCACGCAGCTTATCAATGCGCGACTTATAACTCTAACATATAATAAATGGACTTGAATTCGGAGAACATCAAACCTCTGCTGTTATCCAGAACCGCATAAGTAATATCCTGGCAACCGCGCCGTAGGCGCAACGGTTGTTAGCCCCGCGCTTGAGCGTGGGGAAACCGAGTTCCACAAATGAACTCCGGAGTCCCGTAGGGACGGCGCAAAGACATTTCTTTCGCCGTATCCAACAAAGCCGCATACATCGTAGAGTTCGCGCGGCGCCCCTCGACTTTGCTCAGGGGAGGCATTGAAGCCTCGGCAGCTCAAAGCCTATGCGTAAAACAAGTTGTAGGTGACTTATCCGCATAACTTATCATGACGCTGACGTCCTGGGCCACTTAGTGCTGCACGCTGTAGGGGCCGGGGAGGGACGGGGCTTCGGGGGGTTGGCCGGGCTGGGGCTGGGATGCTACGGCGGTGCGGCTGGAATAGATGCGGAATTCGACGATCAGATCGAGCAGGACCGGAACCGGCTGGCCGTCCTTGACGGCGGGCTCGAAGGTGGCTTTGCGGATGGTGTCGACGGCGCTTTCGTCGAGGCCGAAGCCGATGGGCCGGGCCACCGCGATTTCGCCGGGCTTGCCGTCTGCGCCCACCACGACGTGATACTCCGCCATGCCGGCGACGCCGTAGTCCTGCGCGAACTGGTTCGAGGCCGGATCGAAGGCGGTGATGAGGCGGGCCTTTTTGTCGACCATATTCTGGCGTAAGACGCTGGGGTCCTGGGGCCGGTAGTCGGCTTTCGCGGCGGCCGCCTGGTAGTAGAGCTTCCAACTGGCGGGCATCGCGGCCATCATGCGCGCATCGAGGCCCTGGGCGAAGATGTTGCCGATGGCGTCCTCAAGAAGCCCGTTGGCGTGAGCCTGGGAATGGGTGGTGGTGACGCTTTTGAGATCGGCGGGGCGCTCGGCCGCAGGAGCTTGGGCGATCTCGGCCTGGGCCTCGGCGGCGTCGCTGGTGGCGCCGTTCGTGGCCTCGGTTGGGACTTCGCCGGCCGGGGCGCTTGTGGGCGATGGGCCGGGAACGGCTGCAGGCGGCGCGGGGGCAGGAGCCGGATTGGCGGCAGTTGGAACGGAGTTGGCAACAGGCGGCGCGGCCGCTGGGGAGGGATTTGCGGCGGTTTGGTCGGGCTTGGCTTCCGCTGCTGCGGCGGGCTTGGCGGTTATTGGGGCGGATTGTCGGCTTCGCGCCGCGGCTTTTTTCTTGCCCTTTTCCGCCTTTTCCTTCACCACCAGCTCGCGATCGATGGTGATGCGCACGGCTTTCTTCTTGGGCGTGATGTTGACGCGATCCACGGCCAGGGTGGGATCCTCGTAGGGCGTGGCGCCCAGGAAATGCAGGCCGTAACGCGCGCCCTCGAGCTCCACCTTGTGCTTGAGCAGGCGCACTTTTTCGATGCGGATGCCGCAGAGGGTGTAGGAGCCCTGCGGCGAGTGGCCGATGAGGACGCCGTGCTCGTTGAATTCGAGGGTGTTGTCCAGGTAGCCGCCGCGGAGAAAGAGGTCCTTGCCTATGAGAAGCCTGCGGAGCTGGTCTTCGCCGATGGCAGGGGGTTGGGCTGCGCTTGGCGGAGCGGATGCGGGCTGGATGTGTGGCGGCGCCGCAGCGGGCTGCGCCGGCGTCGCGGTGGGTGTTGCAGCCGAGGGCTGGCTGGCGGCAGCGGGCGCGGCTTGCTGGGCCTGCAACTTGAGTGCGGCCAGCGCCGGCAGGAGCGCCACGGCGGCCAGGAGAAACCATGCGGCCCATCGGAGGGCGCGGAAACGGGAGGCGCCGAACTGCGAGCCAGACGCTGCCGGGAAGAAATACGCCTGTAAGTGGTTGCAAACACTTGAAGGAGAAGAGCGGCGAGTTGGCGTCGCTTTGGCGACGTGGCGGGTTGGCGGGTCGGCTCGTTCCTCTTGATTTGTGGCGGGCCGGGGACGCCGGTGGGGAACTACACGAGAGTGAGCCATCGGCGAGTCCACGTGCGAGTCCCGGTGCGAGTCGATGTGGCGCGAGTCGATGTGCGAATGCATGGGAACCTATGCACGCCACTTTAGCAGGAATTGCGGCGCGGCCGGTGGGAAAACTGCGGCGCTTGGTGACCGTTGGCACGGGTGTTTCCCATTTCAACGCTTGAGGCGGAAGAGAATCCGCCGGAAGAGTCCCAGAATGCGGCGGGCGTCGCGGCGCGTGAGGGCGAGGCGGCGCAGCAGGAGGTCGAGATCGTGGCGGTTGGCCTTCTGCATGGCCGCGGGGGAGTAGTCGGCGGCCTCGATGGTGTCTTGGACGACCTGGGCGAGGAGATCGAGGTCGCGCATGGAGGCGGCGTCGACATTGGATCCCACCTTAGCCGCCCGCCTCTCGGCGGACGCCGAAGGTGGGGCACCCGTCTCCGTGCCGGGTTGAGAATTGCGCACCAGCTCGTACAGGCAGACGGCGACGGCCTGGCCGAGATTCATCGAGGGCTGGCGGGGGTGGGTGGGAATCTCGACGAGCAGGTGGCAAAGGGCGAGATCGTCGCGGGTGAGGCCGCGCTTTTCCGGCCCGAAGACCAGGGCCACGCGGCCGCCGCGGTCCAATTCCCGTATGACGCGCGGGGCCAGATCCGGCAGCGGTATGACCTCCTGCTCCGGCCGGCGATCGGCGAGGGTCGCGGTGCCGGCGACCAGGGTGCACTCGGCCAGCGCCTCTGCCAGGCGTTCCGCGCGTTTTGCGTTTTGGAGCAGTTCTTCGGCGCCGACGGCGGACTTGGCCTCGCGCCAGTGGGGCTCGTAGGGCGCGACGGCGGTGAGACGCGAGAGGCCGAAGTTGGCCACGGCCCGCGCCGCCGCTCCTATGTTGAGGGGGTTGCGCGGGGAGACGAGGACGACTTCGATGCGGCCGCGTTGGGGGTCGGTGAGCAAGAGATGATTGTAGAGCGGGAAAAGAAGCTGGGAGAACCAGAAAGGGCAGACCGAGCTTTCTGCATCATTCCCCACGTAGATAAATCTGCACCCGGTCCGTTGTCCATGTGGCGATGCCGCAGCCGAAGAAATCGCAGTCCTCGGTCCAGATGGGCGCCTTCAACAGCAGGGCCGCGGCGACGACGGGCCAATCGTTCACATCCCGCCTTGAGATGCGTGCGCGGGCCTGTCCCTCGAACTCCTCGTAGAAACTTCGGTCGACGACAAGAACGACAGTCTTGACAAGAAGAATTAAGGACAATTCGGCAAACTCCGGAATTTCCTTTCGTTTTGCTGCGATTTCCGGAATCTTCGCCATTGCTTCCTGAATGCAGTAGTCCGGCGCGTAAAGCTCCACGTTCTCCTCGTATCTGCGCAGAAAACCGCGAACTTTCTCGCCGAAGATCGCGCGAATAAGGATATTCGCATCGAGCACTAACTTTCTTGTCGAATTCATCTCTGGGATGCTTTCTTGCGGCGTTCTCGTTTGCGCAAGCGCTCAAACTCTTTCACGATGTCGTCTTCCGTAACTCCAGCGGCATCCATCTCCGCCTGGAGTCGCGCATG
The DNA here is from genome assembly GCA_003165005.1 of Acidobacteriaceae bacterium. Taxonomy (GTDB): domain Bacteria; phylum Acidobacteriota; class Terriglobia; order Terriglobales; family Acidobacteriaceae; genus Telmatobacter. Next base: position 14,730 of record PLSB01000087.1, read on the forward strand.
GGCCTCGTCCAACGCCTTCCACTCCGCTTCGGTGGTTTTGCGTTTTCTGGGCAGATAGTAGCCGATGGTGTCGCCGTGGCGGGTGATGGCGAGGGGCTTGTCTGCGGTGAGCAGATAGGTGGCCAGCTTGTCGCGGAACTCGCGGATGCCGACGCTCTGTGTGCTCATGGGGACCTCCGTTGTGTACCGTTGCGTACACAAGCGTACCATATTTTGCCGGCTTGTGCTGCGGATTGCGAGCCTCGGGTCAATGTTCTAGCCTCAATAGATGCTCCTGACCAACCCAGCCGCGGCGGCGCTGAACGATCTGAGCCAGTCGCCGATTGTGCGCTTTTCGCTGCTGGCGCTGAGTTCGATCTTCTTTCTGGTCGATCCGTTTGCGGCGATCCCGTCGTTTTTGGCGATTACCGAGAACGCGGATGCCGTGCGCCGCAAGCGCATGGCGCGCAAGGGCGCGTTCACCTGCTTCGTCGTGCTCACCAGCTTTGCCATCGCCGGGCAGTTGATCTTCCGCATGTTCGGGATTACATTGCCGGCATTCGAAATTGCCGGCGGACTGATTCTGCTGCTGATCGGGCTGGACATGCTGGAGGCGCGCCGCTCGCCGACCCAGGAGACGCACGGCGATACCGAGGAAGCCACGACCAAAGAAGACGCCGGCATCGTGCCCTTGGGCATTCCCATGCTGGCCGGACCGGGCGCCATCTCGTCTGTGATGGTGCTGGTGGGCCAGGTGCCGACGCTGTGGCACTGGCAGATGGCTGCGATCCTGCTCTCGATCGCTTTTACCTCGATCGTTACCTATTTTGTTCTGGCCGCGGCCAGCCGGGTGCGGCAGGTGATGGGCGAGACGGGGATCCGCATCCTGGTGAGGATCATGGGCCTGCTGCTGGTGGCGCTGGCGATGCAGTATTTCGTAAACGGCATCACGGACCTGGGGCTCATTCCGCGGCGCTGACCGGCCGGCATTCAGAGAGCGAAGAACAGGGAGCGTGAAGCGCGGGCCGGGAGGGGCAGGGAATCGCTTGCCCACAGAAGAAGATTTTCATCGAAGCGCGGGTGGGGATTTTGGCTGCGTGCGGAAGCTCCTGCGGGCAGAGCCCGCGCGCAGAATTCAGGGTAACAAGAGCCTCATTTGTGCCCCAGATTGAGTTAGTCCTGAGTTATGGGACGTATAATCGCTTTTGAAGTGAAACAAGGAGATTCCGAGCGAAACTGGAGAGTAAGAAAGAATGTCACCCGCACGACGAAGCACGGGGACCGATACGCTTCGGTCCGATGCCGATCTCGACGCAGCCCAGAGCGCCTCACGGGTTCAGATCCCTGCAAAACGCACGATCTTCACTGGCGGGGCGATCGTCTTGCTGATCGCCGCGGTCAAGTTGCTGCTGCATCTCTATGCCGCGCGTTACTACGGATACTTTCCCGATGAAATGTACTTTATTGCTTGCAGCAACCATCTGGCTTGGGGCTACGTGGACCTGCCGCCGCTGATTGCCGTGGTGCTGAAGATTACTCGCGCGCTGTTTGGCGATTCCCTCCAGTCGATCCGTTTTTTCGCTGCGCTGGCGGGCGCCGCCAACATTCTGCTGGCGGGACGAATTGCGCGCGAACTAGGCGGAGGCCGCTTTGCGCAAGGGCTCGCGGCGTTGTCGGTGCTTGCAGCATCGGCAAATCTTTCCATGAATCATTACATGTCGATGAACGCATTTGAGCCCTTGTTCTGGATGGGCTGCGCGCTGCTTGTTATCCGGATCATAAAGACCGGAAACCAGAAGCTCTGGTTATGGGTGGGGCTGATTGCCGGAGTTGGCTTGAACAACAAGTACTCCATGGTGTTCTTCTGCATAGGCATTATCGCCGGCCTCTTGTTGACCCGCGAACGCCGGGCATTTCTGCAACCGTGGATTTGGCTGGCTGCGCTGCTTGCATTTCTTCTTACCCTGCCGAATCTCATATGGAACGCTCAGCATAACTTTCCATTCCTGGAGCTGATGGCCAACATACGGCGCAACGGAGCGAATATGGCTTTCACGCCGGCGCGGTTTCTGGCTATCCAGGCGGTCTTTGTTTTACCCGTAAACCTGCCGGTTTGGCTTTCGGGGCTTTGGTGGTACCTATTCGGCAAGGACGGAAAGACCTACCGGGTGCTGGGATACGCCTATCTTGTCGTGCTTGCCATCATGTTCCTGCCCAACGGGAAACCATATTATCTGCTGCCTGTGTATCCCATGCTGATGGCGGCGGGAGCCGTGGCGCTGGAGAACTGGTTCTCGCGCCCCCGGCTGCAATGGGCCAAGCCTGCGTTTGCCGTCACGCTGCTGTTCTTCGGCATCAGCGGCGTGCCCTTCGCCCTGCCCGTGCTTTCGCCAGAGACTTACCTTCGGTACTCAACCGCGATGCATTTTGCGCCGCCACCGATTGAGCGCATCCGGCTCGGTCCGATGCCGCATTTCTTTGCCGATCAATTCGGGTGGGAAGAAATGACCCAGGTGGTTGCAAGAGCCTATAACAGCCTTCCTCCGGAGGAAAGGAAGAATACGGCCATACTTACCAACAACTACGCGGAGGCTGGCGCGATTGACCTGCTGGGGGGAAAGTACGGCCTGCCCCATGCAATCAGCGGCAATCAGAACTATTATCTGTGGGGGCCGCGCGGATACACCGGAGAAAGCGTAATTGCCATGGGTATTCCGCGGGAGAAACTCGAATCTTACTTCAGTTCCGTCGAGGATGCCGGAACCGTGTACCATCCGTATTCAGAGCCCTCTGAGCACTTCACGGTTTATCACTGTCGCGGCCTGAAGCAGCCCATGGCGGCTTTCTGGCCCACGCTGAAGAACTGGGACTGAGTTGCGCCTCGTCCCCGGTGAGAGGGTCCGGAGCTTCTGGATGTATCTTGCGAAAGGACTTCTTATTACCGCGCCGGCGCCGGGAAGTAGTTCCGGGGGCTGTGGCTTGCCCAAACTGGATCACCCAGGCCATCTTAATTGTTCAAGATAGAATCCTAACTGCCGGTTGGAGTCGCTGCTTCATGTTTCGGAATGGGAAGGTTGTTGTCTCGCTCGGCCGCGCGGGTGTGATGCTCGCGTCTTCGATCCTGCTGGCGTGCGCCGCTGTCTGCGCGCGGCCGCAATCGGCTCCGCAAATGTCGGCGGCTCCGGCCTCCGCTACTTCCGATCCGGCTTTGCCCCACGGCGAGATCCAATATCTCTGGGCCGGGGGTGCGCCCGGAGCGGTCGGCACAGAGGAGCAGGACAAGCCGCATCTCGAGATCTTTGCGGGCCACGGTCCCGCACCGCGCACCGCCGTCATCGTCTGCCCCGGCGGCGGATACACGCAACTGAACTACGACAAGGAAGGCGCCGCGATCGCCGCATGGCTCAATCAGCGCGGCATCACGGCCTTCGTTCTCAGCTATCGGCTCACGCCGCGCTACCACTATCCTGAGCCGCTCCTCGACGGCTACCGCTCCGTGCGCTGGGTGCGCAGCCATGCCGCCCTGTACCACATCGCCCCCGATCGCATCGGCATGTGGGGATTCTCCGCCGGCGGCCATCTCGCGGCCATGGCCGGGACGCACTTCGACGACGGCAACCCGCAGGCCGCCGATCCCGTGGACCGCGCGAGCGACCGCCCCGACTTCGTCATCAGCTCCTATGGCGCCATCTCCCTCAAGACGGGCCTTGCCGAAACCGGCGCCTTTTCGAGCCTCTTCGTCGAGCCGCCCTCGCCCGAACTGATCGACGATCTCTCGCCCGACCTGCACGTCACGCCGCGCACGCCGCCGTTCTTCCTCTACGCCACCATGCCCGATCAAGCGGTTCCCGTGCTGAGCGACGTGGTGTTCTTTACCGCGCTCGTCAAAGCCGGCGTGCCTGCGGAGTTGCACATCTTCGAGACCGGCGGGCACGGCTCGGCGCTCGGTGAATCCAATCCCGAGCTCGCCGCGTGGCCCACGCTCCTTGAAAACTGGCTGCGCATCAACGGCTGGATTCCGTATCCGGCCGCGCCTGCGGCGCATTAAAACGGGTTGAAAAGGGCGGCGCTTTCAAAAGGGGAGTCGTTCGTCCGTGTGCTCAGGCCTTCTGCATGTCACCCGTGCATGTGGCGGCCTGTGGAAGCTGAGAATTTTTCCGGCGCGGGCTACACTATGTGCAGTCGAATTCGTCTAATTCATCGGCGTATCGGGACCCAATCTGGAAAAGGAGCTTTGTCATGCGAAGATTATTCGGGCCCATCTTCATTGGCGCGATTCTTGCTTTTTGTTCCCACGTGAGTAGTCCGCGCGCGTTTGCCGCCGCGCCCAGCTTCGCCGTCTCGGCGACCAATGTCACCATGCCGCTCAGCCAAAGCCAATACGGCTCCAGTACCTTCACGCTTACCTCAGTCAACGGCTACACCGGCGGGCCTCAAGTCACCTGTGCTGCTATCAATCCGCCGGCCGAAGCCAAACTGCCCACCTGCTATCAGCATGGGCTGATGCCGGCGCTGCCCGCGAATGGAACACTGAATGGAGAGATCCTCTTTATTGCTCCCGGCCAACCCCCCCCGCCTGAACCCGCTGGTCTGCTCCATCGGCCGGGGCACGCCGCAGCGGGCATGGTGTTGGCTGCAATGCTGTTCTTCGGCTTTCGAGTCCGGCGCAGGGCAGCTCGCTGGTTGACGCTTGCGCTGTTTGCAATCGGCGCGCTCGGGGGGCTGGCGGCCATCAGCGCCTGCGGCGGCAGCGGCAACTCCATGACGCCGGGAGTCTATTCCTATCAAGTCACGGCGACGGATGCGAGTTCGGGCAACACGGCCTCCACGACCATCAGCGTCACCATCCCCTGAGCGGAATCCAGTCGGTCGTGGATGCCGACGGTCGGAAGCGATTGGCGGTTCGCCGATCGGGCGCAAGAATGAGGCGGCGATTTCCATTCCGGAAATCGCCGTCCCTCGACCTCAGCTTAAAGCAAACAGTGTCATCCCGAGCGGAGCGCAGCGGAGTCGAGGGATCTGCAGTTGCTTTTACTCCTCCATCCGGTCGCTGGCGCGTTTCAGATCAGCGGGTTCAACGTCGTACCAATCCCTGCTTAAGTCAACCCACGCCGGATTGGTCCTCTCGATCAGCGCGATCTTCTTCGTGCGGCTCCAGCCCTTCAACTGTTTCTCTCTTGCGATTGCTTTGGAAATCTCGCCATGTCTCTCAAACCAGAGGAGGCGGTCGCAGTTGTACCGCTCGGTGAAGCCATCGTGCTCCCTCCATTTGTGCCGAGAGACGCGCTTGAGCAGATCTCCCGTAACGCCGATGTAGAGTGTGCGGCTTCGGCTGGCCACGATGTAAGTGAAGTAACTGCCTTCGTGCATAAGCTGCATACTACGATATGTCGGTGCGTTGTGGTGGTTACGAAAATCAACTGCAGATCCTTCGGCTTCGCGGGCCGCACGTGGTGCGGCCCGCTTCGCTCAGGATGACACGGCCCTGGGCTTCAACTCACATCGAGCAAGCTAGGAGCGAGCAGCTACGCGTTATACGTCCCCGAAGCCACGCGCCCGCCTTTTCCCGTCCAATTCGTGTGGAAGAACTCGCCGCGCGGTTTGTCGACGCGCTCGTACGTATGCGCGCCGAAAAAGTCTCTCTGCGCCTGCAAGAGGTTCTGCGGCAACCGGCCGGTGCGGTAGCCGTCGAAGAAGGCGAGTGCCGTGGAAAACGCCGGCGTGGGCACGCCCAGCTTCACCGCGTGCGTCACGGCCTTGCGCCACGAGGCCTGGTACTTGTTCACCAGGCGCGAGAAAAACTTGTCGAGCAGCAGGTTGTCGAGCTTCTTGTTCTTGCGGAACGCGTCCTTGATCTTGCCCAGGAACTGGCTGCGGATGATGCAGCCGCCGCGCCACATCAGCGCGATGCCGCCCATGTTCAGGTTCCAGCCGAACTCCTTGCCCGCGGCGCGTAGCAGCATGTAGCCCTGCGCGTAGCTGATGATCTTGGAGCAGAAGAGCGCGCGCCGCACATCCTCAATGAACTTGGCGCGGTCGCCCACCTTGGGCGCGGTCCGGGGTCCGCGCAGCACCTTCTCGGCCTCCACGCGCTCGTCTTTCAACGCCGAAAGGCAGCGCGCAAACACGCTCTCGCCAATCAGCGTCACCGGCTGTCCCTCGTCGAGGGCGCTGATGACCGTCCACTTGCCCGTGCCTTTTTGTCCCGCCGTGTCCAGAATCTTGTCGACCAGCGGCGTGCCGTCCTCGTCTTTTTTCGCAAAGATTTGCTGCGTAATGTCGATCAGGTAGCTGTCGAGCTCGCCCTTGTTCCATTCGGCAAACACGGTATGCAGCTCATCGGCCGTCAATCCCAGCCCGCGCTTCAACAGATCGTAGGCTTCGCAGATCAGTTGCATGTCGCCGTACTCAATGCCGTTGTGCACCATCTTCACAAAGTGCCCGGCGCCCTCTTCGCCCACCCAGTCGCAGCAGGGAGTGCCGTCGTCCACCTTGGCGGCAATCGCCTGGAAGATCGGCTTCACATGCGGCCACGCCGCAGGGTTGCCGCCCGGCATAATCGAAGGTCCATTGCGCGCGCCCTCTTCGCCGCCGGAAACGCCCGTGCCGATAAACAGAATCCCCTTCTCGGCCAGCGCCTTGGTGCGCCGCGTGGAATCCGTGAACAGCGAGTTGCCGCCATCGATAATGATGTCGCCCTTTTCGAGCGAAGGAACGATGTGGTCGATCATCTGGTCCACGGTGTCGCCGGCCTTCACCATCAGCATCACCCGGCGCGGCCGCTTCAGCAGGCTCGTCAACTCCTCCACCGAGTGCGCCCCCACCACCTCGGTCCCTTTGGCTTCATTGGCCACAAAATCGTCGACCTTTGAAACCGTGCGGTTGAAGACGGCCACCTTGAATCCGTGGTCGTTCATGTTCAGGACCAGGTTCTGTCCCATCACAGCGAGGCCGATCAGGCCAATATCACACGATGCGTCTGACATACTATCTCCGTAATCTCTCTGAATTGTTTTTACCGCTGAATGCGCGCCGAGCCGCCTTTGGCAAAGGCTCGCACCTGCTCCACGGAGGCCATGGTTGTATCGCCGGGGAAGGTGGTCAACAGCGCGCCGTGCGCCCAGCCCAGCTTGATGGCCTCT
>PLSB01000270.1 GCA_003165005.1 Acidobacteriaceae bacterium
GGCCACTCCCAGTTGTCCTCTTCGAACTTCAGGTCGTGGTGCTTCAGGTCGATGCCCATGGCCTCGAGCGATTCGAGATACAGCTCCTGCACGTTGACGGGCGGCGGCTTCAGGATCAGTTGAAACTGGGTGTGCTTGAAGAGCCGGTTGGGATTCTCGCCATAGCGCCCGTCGGCCGGCCGCCGCGAGGGCTGTGCGTAGCCAACTTTGTAGGGCTTGGGCCCCAGCACGCGCAGAAACGTCTCCGGACACATGGTCCCCGCGCCGACTTCCACGTCGTAGGGCTGCTGGATCACGCATCCCCGCTCCGCCCAAAACGCCTGCAGGCGGAAGAGCAGATCCTGAAAGGTAAGCGAGGTGGGCTTTACACTCGGTGTGGCTTCGGAGGAGGTCACAGGCATTTCTCTCTCATCGGAACTACGGATTGATTTTAGCAGTTGGGGCGCGAGGGACCGGAAAACTCCCTGGGGCTCACTTCCAGGAATTCACGTGCAATCCAGAACTGCTTACCTCCGACTCGATTGCGGGACGACATACTCTTCCGGGAACTTGCCGTTGTCAATAATGCCCAAACCCGTACTACGATGCTCAAGCTTAATGTTGACTCCCCAGATGTAACTGAGGCCGTCAGGCGGAATCACATCTTCGTCAACGGGATAATAGCCGACAAGCATGGTATTCAATCGGCGCTCACTGTCGAACGCGATGACTCCATTACCGTTCTTGTAAGTTCCCATACCGATCGCTCGGTTCCCGTTTGTGTCGCTCAGCTCCACAAGTGGTTCTCCATGGAACTCGGTTCCGCCTTGTGAGCCCAGAAGCAAAACCGTCTCTTTGTGAGGAGTAAGAAAGCGAAGGTACACCCCGCCGTTGTCGTCGGTGCCCAAACGGCTTCGAACCTGGCCGTTTCCATCCGTGATTTCAAGCTCGTGCACGCTTAGTTTATTCAGGATTCGGCCGCGCAGAAATTCATAACTGAGAACACCTCCAAGCGTGCCGCTGAAAAGGGAAATACATGATCCAGCAAAAATCAGTTTCCAAGTACACATTAGATTCTGCCCTCGCTTCCATGTCACCAGCCCGCTGGTTTCGCAAACGTCCCCTTGCGGTCGGTTAAAGTCCCCGGAAATTGGCTCGCGGCCAGATCTGCCTGCCGAATGCGCTTGACGAAGGTCGCGTACTGCCGAAGTTCCCGGCTGTGAAATTGGTGCGGATTCAGAATTCCGATGGGCAAGCCGATTTCCTGGACGACAATACGCACGGGTTCGGCGAGGTCGGAATCGTTGGTGATAAGAACCGCCAACTCGAAGCGTTTCCCGTATGCGTCCCGCAACAAATGCGAAGCAAGGTTCACATCCGAACCTTTCTCTTCTGTTTCGTCCACCCAAACCTTTTGAGCTGGCGTGATGCCGGTGAGGTACATCGGGACCCAGTGCGTAAGGAAATGGCCATACTTGATCTGCAGATTGGGGACGGTTTTGAGCGCGCGGATGTACAGCCCTTGATCGTGAGCGGAGGTTGGATTGTAAGGTCTCGAACTCACTCTGGCAGTGAAATAATGAATCTCCTGAATCGTATCGGTGGGCAGCATTATCTGTGCCAGTTTGCCTAAATCGAGCCATTTGTATGGGGTTCGCTTCAGGGCACCGTAATAAAGGTTGAAACCGTCGACGTAAATGTTCGCAATTGCCACACGCCACTCCGCAAGCCTCACGTTGACCGGTCTGAAAATAGTATTGACTGGAATCGATGAAGGCGTACAATTATTAAAGATATTACCCCTGCTCCTTGGTGGGCAGGAAGCGAAGCCAGCTCGCAAGGGCTGGCTTCAGTGTTTTTAAGGGGGTGGGGCCGGCCACCTTCAGGCCGTTGCCTTCGCTCGGCGTGCGATCTCTGAAGGGGAAGCAGTCTCGAAGAAGAGGGTCAGGGCCTCGATGAGATTGGCGCGGGCTTCCTCAATCGTTGAGCCTTGGCTGGCGATGTCGAGCTCAGGGCACAAGGAGACGAAGCCGTCGTCTTCACGCTCGATGATTGCCGTCATTCGCTGCACGTTATGCATATTCGAATTCTAAGCGATAACGAAGCGCCGCAGCCGGTCGCCGACCTGCTCATGCGTCAGCGATTCTCCGCGCGCCAAAGCGGCTTCGCCGCGTTCGACGGCTTTGACAAAGCGGTCTTCCTCCTCGAAGTAGCGCGTGACCACATCCCGCACCGCCTCATCGGGGCTCAGGCATTGCCGTGCCGCGCGCTCAGCGAGCCGGGCTTCGATATCGGGCGTGAACTGCACTTCCATATAAAGAGTGTAGGAGCAACTGAGGCCCGGAGCAAGAAGGCCACTCACCCGCCCAGCCGCGCCAGCGCCTCGGCGCTCTTGAGCTTCCGCTCCAAATGCAGCTCCAGCGTTTGCAAAGTGAAGCGCCGCAGATCCTGCCCGCGCTTGCGCGGCCAGGGTTCGGCGGCAAAGGACGAGGCCGGCGCGCGCAACATGCGCTGCGCCAGTTGCCAACTATCGGCCGTAAGCGCACTGGCCGACCCGTTCGCGTGCAGCCCGCAATAAAGGCCGTCGGAAAAACTGCTGAACGAAACCTCCGCTGCATGCAATGCCAATGGTTCGCCGCAGACCATGCAGTGGCCGATGTCGGGCAGGAGGCCCATCAGGCGCGTCATCCAGAGGGAGAAATAGGTGAGCGCCATCCATGGTTGCTTCGCGTGGGGCTGCGTAACCTGGGACTGCGTAACTTGGGGCTGCGTTGCCTGGGACCGGGCGGCTCCAGTTTCGGCGAGGCCGGACTCCGGCTGCACCGCTGCCGTCTGCTCCAGCACCGAAACCAGCAGCCGGAAGACCGCGTCCTGCGGGTCGCGCTCGGGCAGCGCCTCGTCGACGACCTCGGCATAGAAGCTGAGCACCGCCATGCGCGTGTGATCGACGGGCGCCGAGAGCGGCGAGCGGATGATCTCCAACTGGTCCAACCGGACCAACTCCTGGCGCGGCCGCTCGGCAAACCAGGCCCGCGCCAGCGTCATGGGTTCGAGCGCCCCGCCGAAGCGCTTGCGGCTCTTGAGCGCCGCCTTGGCCACGCCGCGCATGCGCCCGTAGTCGCGCGTAAAGAAGCTGACAATCAGGTCCGCCTCATGCACCGGCCAGGTACGCAGAACCACCGCTTCCGAGGAGAGCACCGACATGAAGCTATTATCTCGCTCCCCGCCCGATTCGTCGTTATCACTGAAATGGAAGGGGTTAGATTCATGTAAGGAATGATAAGAAAATGTAAGGCATTAAGCATACAGGTAAGGCATTTCCCGCAAAAGTAAGGTATAATTCACATTGTACGGAGGGGCGAATGCCAACAGCTACTGTGACTTCGAAAGGACAGATCACCATTCCGGCTGAAGTGCGCAAGGCACTCCGGTTAGAACCGGGCACGCAGATCCAATTCTTTGCGGGCGAGAATGGCAAGTACTTTTTCCAGCCTCGGACCGGCTCTATCCGGGATCTTGAGGGTTGTGTACCCAAGCTTGACCATATCGTAACGATTGAAGAGATGAACGAAGGCATTGCGGATGCCGTCGCCGAAAGCTTCCTGAGAAGCGTTAGCAAGCCAGCAAACCGCGAAGACGATGCCTCGAAGGATGAGGCCGCGTGATCGGGCTCGACACGAATATTCTGCTTCGATACTTCGTCAAAGACGACCCTATCCAAACGCCCATGGCAGTCCAAACGATGTATAGCCTGTCACCCCAGGAACCAGGTTGGATTTCACTATTGGTTCTCGCAGAGTTGACCTGGACCTTGCGCCGTGTCTTCAAGCTAAACCGGACGGCGATCGCCGAAGTAATCGCGAAACTGCTCAACAGCCAGGACATGGTTCTTGAGCAGGAAGAGATCGTGCGCCAAGGCCTCCATCTTTATTCGACCACCAAGGCGGATTTTGCGGATTGTGTAATCGCTCTCTCCGCGCGGTCAATGGGTTGCACCACCGTGGTAACGCTCGACGAAGTTGCGGCGCGCGATCTGGGCATGAAATTGATCGAGTAGTTCCTCCAAGTGCAGGCCGGGATTTCATTGATCAAAAGTCGCATCATGCAAAGACACAAACGCGCGTCCCGCTTGAGGCAGGACGCGCGCTGGGGCCCATGCTTCAGTTGGATTGAATGCAAATGCGCCGCTTAGCGGCCGAAGTGCGTGGCGTTCTTCTCGGTAAAATGGGCCCACTTCTCAGGCAGGTCGTCCTGCGCGAAGATGGCCGACACCGGGCAGACCGGTACGCAGGCGCCGCAGTCGATGCACT
>PLSB01000243.1 GCA_003165005.1 Acidobacteriaceae bacterium
GGTCACGGCACTAGCTCCGCTGACTTGCTAATTCGCCAACTATGAAACGCACGACACTCATCGCTCTCAAGACGCTCACCTGGATCGGCTGCCTCATGCCCGCCGCTTGGCTCACGTGGGGCGCAGTGACCAACAACCTTGGCCCCGATCCCACGGCTGCGATCGCCTTCGCTACCGGCCTGACCACGTTGCGCCTGCTCACCATCACGCTCGCCATCACGCCGCTGCGCCGCCTCTCGCCGCGCCTGAACTGGCTCATCAAGTTCCGCCGCCTCTTGGGGCTCTTCGCCTTCTTCTACGCCACGCTGCACATGCTCACGTATGTGGCGCTCTATTCCGGCTTCAACCTCGCTGCCATCGAATCCGACATCGCCAGACGCCGCTTCATCGCCATGGGCGTTGCCGCCTATCTGCTGCTCGTGCCGCTTGCCGCCACGTCCACCACGTGGGCCATACGCAAGCTCGGCGGCAAGAATTGGCGCTACCTGCACAAGCTCGTCTACGCCGCCGCAATCTGTGGCGTGATTCACTACTGGTGGCAGGTCAAGACCGGCGTGATCACGCCGCTTGCCATTACCGTCGTCCTCGCTCTGCTGTTTCTCGCGCGGCCCGCGACTGCCTGGCTCGAGCGCCGCAAGGCCCGCGGCGTGGCCGCGTGAGCGTCGACGGGAGAGGCGTCCGGCGCCGTTAGGGCAAATTTCCAGATGGTGTAGAGTGAGAATTCTTCCCTCAGAGGCTAAAGCCCCGGTGATTTTGCGGCACTTACGGCACGGCTGAAGCCGTGCCCTTTCAAAACCCGCTCTATACCGACAGGAGATTTGCTCTAATGCAGCCAGCGAACGCTTGAGGCCGTTTTTGGCGGCAGGGGCAAGACGATGAAGCCTTCGCGCCAATGCCCCTGCTCGCGCCGCGGCGGATTGCCGACGATGCGCATGGCGGAGGGATTGTGCTCTTCCAAAGCCAGGCCCGGCAGACCGGCCACAATGGCCTGCAGTTGGTCGTGATTGGGCGGACGGTTCGTCGTGAATGGAACGACGGAGCGGAGCGCTCCGTAGGATTCGGCCAGATCGATCACCCTTGCGCGGCGCTTTGCCGGCAGCGGCTTCAGGCCCAGAGACTTCCACGCGGCGTGAGGGTAGCTCTCGACCAACACGCGTTCGAGCGGCGCGGCTGCGGGATCGGGCGATAGCGGCTGCGGCCGGGTTTGAAGCCTCCGCCAGCCGCGGCGGCTGAGCGCGTCGTACACATCCATGCAGAACTCGGCGAAGGACCTGGAGGCGGCCGGCTTCACCATGCCAGGCAAGCCGGTTTTGGCTGCGGTATTCAGTTGCCTCTCGCTCACGCGCGCGTGCTCAAGGCCGTTGGCGCGGGACTTCCATGCCTGCGGGCCGTCGAGCATGAGAACGCGAATCTCGCGCACTGCGCAAAGATGATTGAGACGCCCGGCAAGAATCTCAGCATCGACGGGACCACGATCCTCCACGCCACGGACGAAGACCTGTCCGTGGGGACCCCGGTCATGAGCAGGGTCCAAGCCAGGGTGATCGAAAGAGAGGATCTCGCAGTTCACAAAAGAGGCGTGAAGACGCGACGGAACGCGGCTGAGAACCACGACGCCCAGATCGGACCAACGGCGAAAAGCGAGATCGACGGAGAGCACGGCCATGTTCTTGAGAGTACGTCCGGGACGGGCCGCCGATGCCGGAGGAATTCCGGGGCGGCCGATGCGTTTGCGCTGAATTGAAACCGCAGGCCGGAATGGAACGGTAAAGACAGTGGTCAGCGGTCAGTGGTCAGTGGTCAGTGGTCAGTGGTCAGTGGAGAGGATTGGCTGTGCTCCACAGTTTCACAGTTTCTGTGCCGCTGCGCGGTTTTGCCTCGAAACCGTTGATTATGAGCTGGTTCCACGCAACACAGTTTCACAGCCCGTTTTTTGCGTTCTTTATGGGGGGTGGGGGCGGAGCCGCCAGGGATCAGGGATCAGGAAAGCTCGGGACCGAGAAGGCAGGGGGAGGGGGTGGCCGTTGGGTAGTAGGGGGGAGGGGGGGGCGCAGGTTTCAGGTGTCAGGTTTCAGGTGTCAGGGGGGAGGGGGTAAGGCAGGGAATAGGGAGTAGCCGGTAGGGGGGAGGGGGTACGGACCGGGGACGGGTTGGAGTGGGTGGCCATTCAAGAAAAGTATGCGCCGGAAGGGCGAAATTATCGGCAAAACGCGGAGAGAATTTTTGAGGGCCGACGAAGAGTTGTGCTGAGTTGAATGTGGTTGGTTGGGGTTCGTAGTAACCCACGTCCCCAAATGCGAGAGACGTGGGGCACCCAGTGATCGTGATGGGTTGAGAGTTGATTGTTGAGGGTCGTGCCATCCCACCCTTTCGCCCAAAAAACGGGCGAAAGGATGGGGCACGGGAAGGTTCTTCCTGGCGCGGTCAGAGGCCTAGTTCACGGTGACCGTGAAGGTGGTGGTGACCGTGGAGGTGACGGACGGGTTGGACGATGCCGTTACCGTGTAGGTGTAGGTTCCGGCGGTGGTGCCCGGATCGCTCTGGGTGCTGCAATTGGCAGTACATCCGCCGCTGCTGCCGCCGCCGCAACTTGCCATGACGCCGATTGCGGCCAGGACGACGAGGATGGAAAGCATCTGGCGCCAGCTGCGGCGGCGCGCCGGGATGCCGAAGAAGACGAGCAGGGCGAGCACCGCGCCGGAGCCCGCGCCAAGCCATTCCTTACTGCCGCCGCCCGGCAGCTTGGGGCGGACCAGCGCCGCAGTGGATGGCGCGGTGGTGCCGATGATAAAGGTCACGCTGCAACTGCCGCCGCAAGTTGCGAGGTTGACCTGGCTGGACCCGCTGCCGTTGCATGTGGTGCCGTCGCTGTTGGTTGCCGTGGTGCTGGTCTGCGCACAGGAGAGCGTCACGGTTCCGTTGTAACCGGTCGTCGACGCTACTGTCACCGTAACGGTTGCCGACGAGCCCGGCGTGACGCTCGATGGGCTGGCCGTGCCCGGCGTGAGGGTGAAGGAGGATTCAGTGACGGTAACGCTGCCCGCGCCGGTACCTGCCGCGTAATTGGAGTCTCCGCTGTAGGTTGCGGTCAGAGTGTCCGCCTGGCCGCCGGCGGTTCCGCTGAGCGTATTGGCAGGGATGGTGAAGGTGTAAGAGCCGCCGGAGAGGGCCGGCCATGGAATCGCGGAGCTGAATCCGCCGCTGCTCAGGGCAACAGTTCCGGTGGGGGTTGGGGTCGCGGGCGTGACGGTGACGGTGACGGCGAGAGAGGCACTGGAATCGATGCTGGACGCCGCCGGTTTCACGGTGACCGTCGATGTTGTGAGGGCGGTGGCAGAGACGGTGACCTGGGACGATTTGCTTGCGATCCCGTAGGTTGAGTCGCCGCCGTAGTTGGCGGTGAGCAGATCTGTCCCCGCAGCGAGGGTATCCGGGGGAACTTCGAAGGTGTAGCTCCCGCTGCTATTCAACGATCCGGTCAGCGTGGTGAGAGCAGGACCGCTTCCTGCAGACGCGATCAGCGTTATCCCTCCCGTGGGCGTTGTTCCACCTCCCGATGTGCTCGCCACCGTGACGGTGACCCCCAGCCAGTTGCCGGCGTTCAGTGAAGCGACGCTGGGGCTCACAGTGACTTTGGCGGCTGCGCTCCCGGTAGTAGACTGCCAGGCATTCACCACGTTAGCCACATTCAGGGAGCCGAGGCCCGTGGCCTCGTCGTAGCCCGTTTCGGCGCTATAGCCATTCAAAATGCCAACGTAGTCGCCGGAGTGCGCAATCGTGCAGTTAGGCGAGACTAATTCTCCGGTGTAAGAAGAGTCGTACGAGCACGCCATGGCATTGGTGCCCTGGTCGATGTCGTTGAAGTAGCAGCCGTCGCTGGTTTTGGCGTTTTCGGAACTGCAGGTGCTGTTGTAGGTCTGCCTGGCGGCCAGTGCGTACAGTCCGGAGTTCGGGCTGCCCTGCGCCGCGCCGGCCCTTTGATTGATGAGGGCCATGACGCCTGCCATGGCCGGCGTGGCCACCGAAGTTCCACCCACCTCCTCGGCAAACGGTTCTACGTTGCTGGAATAGCTGCACGGCTGAACGCCGTTGCCGTAGCCGGAGGTGTCCTGCGAAACGCAGACCAGATAGGCGCTGCTCGAAAGGAACCCGTCGGCGGCAAAGAAGCTGACGTCGGGAATGTCGCGGACGCCGTCGGAGGGAATGCCGGTGACGCCTGTCTGCCACGATGGCTTGGGCCATCCGGGTCCTCCGGTATTATTGGCGGCTGTGTCGTTGGCGACTGTGACGGAGCCCTGGGGTGCTTCCGTATCGGGATTCGAGGAGGCGCCAGTGGAGGTTGCGCCGTTGGTGCAGCTTCCGAAGGTTGTGCCATTCGGGTTGGTGGAGTTGACGACGCAACTGCTGGCGCCGCCGCTGCCACCCACCGTATCCAGGAGATAGAGATCCGCCGTGGCGCCGGAGTTTTCAAGTTCCTGGGCGTAATAGGCAATGGCATTGCAGCCCGTTTCCGCGTCGGTCACGCTATATTCCTGGCCGTTGCTCGCCTGGTACTGATTCCCGCTGAAGAAATACTTAAGGTAGGAGAGCGCCAGAGGGCTGGTGCAGGTGTCATTCCATGGCACCTCGGGGACATAGCCGAGGGCGGAGTAAGAGGGGCTCGATCCACCTTGTGGTGTAAGCTGCGTCGAGCTCCAGAACCGCCCCGGCTGGCACTCATTGGAGGTTGAGGTCGCGGTGACGGCTGTCAGCAGCGGGCACCAGTTGAAGTCCGTTCCGCCTACGGCGGTATTGAACGGCGTCGAGGCCAGGCCGCTGACGGTAAGTCCGTATTGCGCAGCGTAGAGCACTCCCCCCGCGTCCCCACCCTGGTCGCAGCTTGCCGAGCCGGAGTCGCCCGCGGCTACGAAGACGGCGAGACCTTCGGCGAATGCGTCCTGCCACAGGTCGTAGTACTGCACATTGCCGGCGGTGCCCAGGCCCAGTTCGCACTCGCCGTAGCTGACGTTCATCACGTGCACGCCGTAGACGGGAGAGCTGGAGTTGCCGACGTTGTTGACAATGTAGCTCTCCGAGTCGTAGAGGTTGTCGTCGGCGGACGACGAGGGGTAACTGGCCACGAGGACGATCTGCGCGTTCTTGGCGACGGAGCCCGACCACTCGACGTCGAGCGAGTTTTCGACCAGGTCGTCGATGCCGCAGAGCAGAGTCCCGGTCGTGTCTGTGCATACCTGCAGCGACTGGCTGTTGCCGGAGACCTGGATGGGCGTATTCCAGGAGTTGGTGGTGGGCAGGTCGAAGAAGGTGCGGAAGGTGCGCACGTCGTCGTCGCCGTTGGCGCCGGCCACCTGGGTGCTGGTTTCGCCAAGATCGATGGCGCTGGTTCCGGCGATGGCAATGGTCTGGCCGGCGCCGTCGATGGGCGTCGACGCGTTCCACAGCGGCGTGATGTTGTAGATGGTGGCGAAGTCCCAGGGACTGACGTCCTCAACCAGGTAGGGATACCCGCCTGACGAAGCGCTGATGCCGAACTGCGGCTTGGCAGTCCCGGAGTTCAGCAGCGGATTGAGTTTCACCGTGCCCGCCGCAGGAGTCGCCATGACGCCGGGCCGCGCCCATTTTCCCGTCTGCGCGTCGCGCTGGACGGCCTGCCCCATGCGGTGCAAAGGCCGCGGGAAGAAATTATGCAGCGATTTGACGCCGACGACCACGGGCGCAAGGGACGCGGGGATCGCGGGATCGCTCATGTTGCCGATGTGCGCCACGCCCTTGACCGTCAGGTTGTGAATCTCAGTGTGGAAGGCGCCCTCGACCTGCGCCGCCGTGCCGCCGAAGCGGATAGACATGCGGTCGCGCGTGACCTCGGAGACGGTGAACCCGTGGCCGGTGAGCCAGTTGGCGATGGTGAGGATGTCGGTCTGAGAGGGTCCGAAATCTTCGCCGATCTGGTCCGGGGTGAGCCACTTGTGATAGTTGGACGAGTTCTGGTCGTATTCGCTGGCCACGTAGGCATCGAAGGCGGCCTGCTGCTGGGAGCTGCGGTTGAGCACCAGGATCAGGTCGGTCATGGGCAGGTTGTCCGCCACCTTGCCCAGATCGTGCCTGGAGTTGGCGAAGGGATGCGTGTTGCCCTTGAGCGTGACCAGCTGGGATTCGTCGATACGGTTAAGGATGCGGGCGGCGGCCGCCACAGCCTGCCCCTGGGCGAAAGAGGGGACGAGGAGAGCACTGGCCAATACACACACGGGGACGTAGAGGGGGAGCGAACCGAGCTTGATCATAGTGGTTGTTCCTGAACCCTTTCTTGAGAGAGACTCTCGAAAACGGGAAGAGTTGCCATGGGCGTTGAAAATACCGGCGCAGGCCGGACGGGTTTCGGTCCACGCGACGAAATGGAAGATAGAACCATCATAAGGCGGCTGCGGGCACGCTATCCCACCCTTTTGCTCCAAAAAACGGGCAAAAGGACGGGGCGCGGGAAGGTTTTGCTGAGTTGAATGTGGTTGGTTGGGGTTCGAAGAATCCCACGTCCCCAAATGCGAGGGACGTGGGGCACCCGCCGATCGTGGTGGGTTGAGAGTCGATTGTTGAGGGTCGTGCTGTCCCACCCTTTCGCCCCAAAGAACGGGCGAAAGGATGGGGCACGGTAGGGTTGCACAAGCCTTGCCGGGTTAGAAATCGACGGCCCTGCCGGCGGCGGCCGGGATTGGGGCGGCCCGGATGGCGGCGCTCGAGCTCGAAACTGTGCAACTGGTGACCCATCCGACCCTTTGAATCCGAATGAAGGCGCGCGGGCCCGCTCTCGAGTGCGAGGCAGAGGGACTCGCCCTGTTAGACGGATGGGAGAGGAAAAGTGTTGACATGGGCGGAGAATAGGGGCCAGGGAGTATTGATCCGGCCCGTAAACAGCGACACATTCTCCCACCCATATCCCTAAGAAGGCGCGGAAAAGGATGGGGCACGGAGTTTTCTTACACCTTCAGTGAAAATGCCGTAGCAAGCCGGCGAGTCAGCTCGCGCTGAGGCGAGCTTCGTGCAGCGTATCCCGGGTCCGAAAAGCGTGCCCGCCCCCCGCCCCTCTTCACTTGGAGCCGCACTCCTTACTCGGTCACGGTTGTCCCATAGCTGGATTGCGGAGGCGCGGCGCCGCGAATCTGCGCGATGAAAAGCGGCACCTCTTTCTCGAGCAAGTCCGGGCGATCCATTTGGATGTAATGGCTGCTGCCCTTGGCAACGATGCGCCGGCTGCGACTGGAGAGTTGTTTCAGATTCTCCTGCATCTGGGTCCAGGCGGCCTCCATGTTCACCATCTGCGCAGGAGGGTTTTTAGCCGATAGCGACTTCGCCGGATCGTGGGAGAAGATCAGAATCGGGAGATCGCCGTAGGGGCCGGTATGGACCGTCTCCTCACCCGAACGATCGACGCTGTCCATCTCGGCGGCTATGGCTCCGATTTGCGCATGGCAGAGATCTTCCGCCTGCAGCCTTGCAGCGTGAGCATCAAACCCCGGAAAAGTCCGCGAGCACTGTCCGAACGGACGCGGAATCCCCGCGCTGAACGCTGCTCTCATGAGCAGCATGACGGCCCAGACGGGAGGTTGATGCGCCTGGGCTGCCTGGAACGCGGGCCAACGATTCTGCAAAGGCGTGGAACCATCGACATAGATCAATCCCACGATACCTTGCGGAAACCGGCTCACGTAGTCGCGCATGTAGATTCCGGCGATCGAATGTCCCATGAGAACGATGGGCCCGTCGATCTTCGCCGCGCTGAGGAGGCCGTGCAGCTCGTCGGCGATGTGGTCGGCGTCGCGCGGGGGCGGAAGCGGATCGCTCCATCCGAAACCGGCCCGATCGTAGGAGCAGACTCGGGTCGTCCTGGAGAGCACCGGCTGTACGCCGCCCCAGATGAGATCGTCGTTGCCGAGTCCGGCTTCGAGAACAATCGTGGGCGACCCGGTTCCCGAGCAGTTGATGTGCATCGCGTGCCCGTTGACGAGATAGGTCGTTCCAGGCGGAGGATTTCTGGCCCTGAAAACAAAGAGAGCGATGGCATTGAAGGCAGCAGTTATTGCGATGACCGCGACGACAGTGCCGATCGAGGCGAGGACGACGCGCTCAACAATCTTGCGCCATTTTCGACAACTCTTGGACGAAAGCGAGCGGATACGGCGAATCGCAAGCCATATCACCAACGCCGCAAAAAGCACAATCAACGCTGGAACAACGACGTAGTTGAAATCCATGCCCGCGCACCTTTCTAAGCGAAAGCTTCCGGTTCTTCAGCAACGGGCAATTATATAGATTCGGTTCATCAACAACTGCGCCGAGCCCCGTCCTTTTCCGGAGGAAACGCGGAAAAGGATGGGGCACGGCGGTAGTATGTTGCCGGAGCCATCGCCAGAATTTGCATACGTTAGTAGACTTCCGACCGGAAGCCCGCGGGAATCGGCGTGTGCTTCAGCAGGCCCAGTTCGCCGGCCAGCCGTTCCAGCCTGGCGCGCGTGGCCGCCGTGGGAGGCACCAGCGGCAGCCGCAACGTGTCGCCGCAGCGGCCCATCAGGCTCAGCACGGTTTTTACCGGAGCGGGATTCGACTCCCAGAAGTTGGCTTCGAAGAGCCGCGCAAACCGGCGCTCCAGGTCGCGCGCCTCGTCCCAGCGATTCTCGAGCGCGGCGTGAATCATGCTTGCCACCTCGGCCGGAGCCTCGTTCGAGGCCACGCTGATGAGCCCGTGCGCGCCCACGGCGATGGCGGCAAGCCCCAGGTTGTCGTCGCCGGAAAAGATCTTGAAGCCGCGCGGCAACAGGTGAGCCAGCTCGGTGAATTGCGTCAACTTGCCGCTGGCTTCCTTGATGGCCTCGATGTTTTTGGCTGCCGCGGCCAGGCGCGCCACAGTCTCCGGCTCGAGGTTGGCGCCCGTGCGTCCCGGCACGTTGTAGACGCAAACCGGAAGCGGCGCCACCTCGCTCGCGAGCGCAAGAAAGTGCTGGAACTGCCCCTCCTGCGAGGGCTTGTTGTAATAAGGATTGGCGGAAAGCACCGCGGCCACGCCGGGCACGCGCTTGAGCAGCGCCGCCTGGCGCAAGAGCACGCGCGTGGCGTTGTGCGTGCAGCCGGCCCACACGGGAACGCGCCCCGCCGCCGCATCGATCACCAGACGAATGGTGTGCAGCCATTCTTCTTCGTCCAGCGTCGCGGCCTCGCCCGTCGAACCGCAGACCACGAGAAAGTCGACTCCCGATTCGATCTGCCAGTTCACCAGCGACCAGAGCGCCGGCTCATCCACCGACTCATCCGCCCGAAAGGGCGTCACTATTGCGGTACCACAGCCTCGAGTTTCCATCACAGATCAAGTTTATAACGGTTCGGCGAGAGCGACATGAAAGCCCGGCGGCATTGGGCGTGGGTCATGATCGCGTTCTTATTGGGCGCGCCCGCGCAGGAAGGATGGAATGTCCCGCGAGCCCTGGGTGACGGCAAAGACCTCCAGCTGCTTCTTGCGAACGCGATAAAGAATGAGATACGCGCCCACCGGCCAGAAGAGAACAGGAAAATCCGTGAGGTCTTTGCGCGCGTGGCCCAGGCGCGGACTCCTGGCCAGCATCTCGAATGCGTCGCGCAATTTGGCGTCCCAGCGGTCGGCGGCTTCAATGTCGTCCTGAGCAATATACTCCCAGATTTCGGCCAGGTCCTCGTCGGCTTCCGGCGTCAGGACGTAATTGCTCATGCGATGCGCTTCCTCCGCTGCGCGGACCTCTCACGAATGCGGCGAAACGATTCATCCGCCGTGATGAAATCTCCTCGATCCGCGGAGTCCAAACGCCTCTTAAGTTCGCGATTGAACTCATCCAACCGCGCGGCGCGTACGCGATCCTGCTCTTCCAGCAGCCGCAGCGCCTCGCGCACCACCTCGCTGGCCGAGGTATAGCGCCCGGAGGCAACTTTAGCGGCAACAAATTTGTCGAGCTCACGAGTGAGCGAAACATTCATGGGGAAAGTCTCCTGGAATCGATCATGGGGCCGATAACAGGATTTGTCAATGTTTGTTATTCATGCGCGACAGCGGTTTCGGCTCCTCCACGAAGAAGCATTCACAATGTCCAACGGTTGGAGGGAAGGTGTAAGGCTAGAACCGGTTGCATAAATCCCCGGATCCAATTGAAAAAAATCCCTCAGGGGCTAAAGCCCCGGAGTCTTATGCGCTTTCTACGGCACGACTGAAGTCGTGCCCTTTCGCGACATCATTTATGCCGTTTAGGCGGTATAATCACGGTCACAGATAGGCCGCTTGCATGAAGGTCCGCGACGTGCTGAAGTTAATCGAAAACGATGGCTGGTACCAGGTGACGCAGAAGGGAAGCCATCGGCAGTTCAAGCATCCCGTGAAGCCGGGGCGGGTTACGGTGGCCGGTCATCCATCGCAGGAGATGGACAGGGGAACCCTGAACAATATTCTCAAACAGGCGGAGTTGAAATGAAGGAATTTGCGGTGGTGTTTGAGAAGACTTCCAACGGCTGGAGCGCCTACGCTCCCGACCTGCCCGGCCTGGGCGTGGCGGCAGCAACCATCGAGGAGACGAAGCAACTGCTCCGCGAGGGCATCGAGCTGCACATTGCCGGGATGCGCGAGGATGGTATGCCCATTCCCGAGCCGTCGGCCCAGGTGATGCGGCTGGCGATCCCGGCGTAATAGGCGTTAGAGCTGATCGAAGATTTCCCGGAACTCCCAAACGCCGGATTTGCCGGCCAGCCACTCGGCGGCGCGGACGGCGCCCAGCGCCAGGCAGCGGCGGTCGCCAATGTTGTGGCGCAACTCCAGCGTGTCGTAGGCGCTCTTCGCGGTAACGATGTGCTCGCCCTTGGCGTCGCCCACGCGCTGCGACGCGATGGGCACGGCGGCGGCGGGCTGCGCCTTTTGGATGATTTCCTTGAGCGTGATGGCGGTGCCGGAGGGCGCGTCGAGCTTGGTGACGTGATGCGTCTCATCGATCGAGAACTTGTAGCCCTCGAGCTTGGCCAGTTCCGCGGTCAGTTGGAAGAGCTTTTGCACGCCGATGGAAAAATTCGTGCCGTAGAGCAGGGCTCCGCCCTTTTGCGCCTTGGACTTGAGTTCGGGGAGATGGGAGTACCATCCTGTGGTGCCGACCACAATGCGCCCGCCCAAGGCCAGCACCGCGCGGATATTCTCAACGGCCGCTTCAGGAGCGGTGAAGTCGATGACGGCATCGACGCCGGCCAGATTCGGGGCCGTCAGCGCCGAGGCATGCGGGTTTTCGTTGATGTCGAGCGCGCGCACGCCGTGGCCGCGCTCCCGCGCCACCTCGGCGACGAGCGAGCCGGTTTTTCCTTTGCCGAGTACGAGGATCAGCATGGGTTCCTTTGGAACAGTGGTCAGTGTTCAGTGATCAGTGGTCAGTGATCAGTGGTCAGTGTTCAGTGATCAGTGGTCAGTGTTCAGTGATCAGTGGTCAGTGTTCAGTGATCAGTGGTGAGTCGGCCGAAGCCGGCAGACAAATCACAGTTCCACGGACGGCTGATCACCGATCACTGATCACTGATCACTGACAACTTTTTCCTCGCTTCCACGTCGAAGATCGCCGGATCGGGCTCCCGGAAGAAGGCCGCGTGCAGCGAGCGCACCGCCTCGTCGGAGTCGTCCTCATCGATCATGAAACTCATGTTGATCTCGCTTGCGCCTTGCGAGATCATGCGCACATTGATGTGCTTGATGGCGGAGAACACCTGCGCCGCCATGCCGCTCTGGC
>PLSB01000059.1 GCA_003165005.1 Acidobacteriaceae bacterium
TTGATCTCGTTGAGCGCGGCGTAGAGGGTGGTGGTTTTGCCGGAGCCGGTGGGGCCGGTGACGAGCACCATGCCGTAAGGCTCGCGGATATAGCGCCGGAAACGGCGCAGATCTTCATCGGCAAAGCCCACCACGTCGAGCGTGAGGTTTTTGAACTTCTCGCTCATCGACTCCTTGTCGAGGACGCGGAGCACGGCGTTTTCACCGTAAATTGTCGGCATGATCGACACGCGGAAGTCGATGAGGCGGCTCTTGTAGCGCACGCGGAAGCGGCCGTCCTGGGGCACGCGCTTCTCGGCGATGTCGAGCTCGCTCATGATCTTGATGCGGCCGAGGATGGTGCCGTGGTGCTCGCGGGCGATGGGCGCCATGGCTTCCTGAAGCACGCCGTCGATGCGGTACTTGACGTGCACGGAATCGTCGTAGCTTTCGATGTGAATGTCGGAGGCGCGGCGCTCGAGAGCGGTGAAGATGGTGGTGTCGACCAGGCGGATGATGGGGCTGATGTCCTCGGCGTCGCTGGTCAACTTTTCAATCGAGATGTTTTCGTCGGAGTTTTCGTCGCCGGTGAGGACGTCGAAGGTGAGGCCCTCGCTGGCCTCGTCGAGCACGCNNAGCACGCGCTGCGACTGCTCGGTTTTCTTGAGCAGGTCGGTAATTTGCGACAGTGTGGCCACGCGGGGGACGATCCGCGAGCCGAGCAGGCCGGCGATTTCGTCGAGGATCATCAGGCGCGAGGGGTCGCTGACGGCGATCACCAAGGCGTCGGCAGTGTGCTCGATGGGCACGAAGTTGTAGCGAAACATGAGCTCGACGGGGACGGTGCGCAGCAGCTCGTGCTGAATCTTGAAGTTCTTGAGGTCGACGAACTCGGCGTGGTAGCGGCGGGCCAGGGACTCGGCCTGGGCGCGGTCGTCGCCGGCGGCGGGCACGGGCGCGGGCATGGGGACAACGTTAGTCTCGGCCATTCGCCGGATCTCCTTTCGTGGTATTCCACCCTTTCGCAAAGAACGCGAAAGGATGGGGCACGGGGCTCAGGGCGTTAGTCGCGGCCATTCGGCGAACCTCCTACATTGCGTTCGACTGCCCGAGCGAAAAGATGGGCAGGTAGAGCGAGATCAGGATAAAGACCACAACGACGCCCATGACAATGAGGATCGCGGGCTCGATCAAGGCCAGAGCGGCGGCCAGAGCCGTGGCCACGTCTTCCTCGAAGAATTCGGACAAGGAGTTGAGCATCTGCGGGAGCGCGCCGGTTTGCTCGCCGACGGTGATCATCTCCGTGGCCAGGCCGGGAAAGACGCCGGTTTTGGCGAGGGAATCGGCGAGACTCTTGCCCTCGCGCACGGTGACAATGGAAGCCACGATGGCGCGGGAGACGCGGCGCGAAGAGATGGAGCGCGCGGCGGTTTCCAGCGACGGCACCAGCGGCAAGCCGCCGGTGAGCAGCGTGGAGAGGGTACGCGCGAAGAGGGCCACCTGGTACTTGAGCCAGATTCTGCCGAAGACAGGAAGGCGCACGCGCACGCTATCGGCAAAGTCTTTGCCGCCCTCGGTGAGGAAGAAGCGATAGAGGGTGTAGCCGGCGGCGGCGGCGATGAGCACCTGGTAGAGGATGGTGTGCTGCATCCACTTGCCGAAGCTGAGCAGAACCAGAGTGAGCGTGGGGAGCTTGTTGCCGAGCTGGTCGTAGAGCTGAGCGAACTGCGGCACCACCACCGTGAACATGAAGATGAGCAGGGCGCAGACCAGCGTGAGCAGCACGGTGGGATAGATGAGCGAGCCGATGAGCTTTTTGCGCAGGGCGAGCGCGACCTTCTGGAAGCCCACGTAGCGGTCGAGAACTTCAGGCAGGTTGCCGGAGCGCTCGCCGGCCAGAATCGTGGTGGTGTACATGAGCGGGAAACCGCTTTGCGCTTCGAAGGCGGCGGAGAGCTCCTGGCCGGTTTTGACGCGCGCGGCGACGTCTTCGAGCTGTCCGGCGAAGATGGCGTTCTTCTGGATCTTGCCGAGCATCTGGAGCGAGCCGAGGATGGGCAGGCCGGCGCGGATGAGGGTGAGGAACTGCGAATTGAAGATGAGGAAGGGCTCCAGCTTGACCTTGCGGCGGCTGCGGCCGATGACGCCGCGGGCGCGCACCGAAAAGACGTGGTAGCCCGCGTGGATGAAGCGGGCGCGCAGCTCCTCGGCCGTGGCCGCGGTCTGCACCTGCTCCTGTACGCGGCCGCGCTCATCGGCCAGCTTGATTACGAACTCTGCCATAGCAAGTTTTTGCCGGGTGCGCGCTTCACACACAGCCGGAAAGTTCTCGAAAAGTGGTTCCTCATCAAGGGTAACAGTCTTGACTCATGAAATAGACGAAGCGAAGGCGCTGGACGTTCGAGGAGGTTCTACCCCGAAGCCCGCCGGCGGCGTTAGGATGCTGGGATGCAATGGTTCGCGGGTCACCTCAGTTTGCTGGCGGGCATCCTGGCGGATTGTCTGACGTTTGCCGGGGGCCTGCTCCTGGCTCGTGACGGGTTTCAGCGGCTGAAAGACTTTTACGAAAGCGAGATGGATGCGCGTTTTCGCGAGCACTTCCCGGATCTGAACCTGGTGAATGAACAAGAGCGGCAGGCCAGGGTGTCCGAGCGGTGGGCGGTGCGAGGGCTTCTCCTGGTGGCGGCGGGATTCGTACTCGAGATCGCCGCCCGCTGCCTGGAGACGGGGTAGGATCGGCGGATTGGCGGAAAATCCGCCAATCCGGTATACTATCCCTGCGGTAAAAAGACGGCAAGACTCATTCACGAAAACGGAGAGGAAAGGAGGCCGCGGATTCAGATGACCCTAGCTACATTCAAGCTGCCCATCGGGAACAAGTGCCAGGTAACCATCCCCAAGAAATGCATGGGGCTGCTGTCGCTCGACGTGGGCGACGACCTGCTGCTGGAGGTGAAGGGCGACCATGCGATTCTGCATCCCGCGGTGAGTGTTCCGCGGCGCGAACTGCCCGAAGAGCTTTGGAAGAAATTCGAGGCGAGGCGCGGCCCCAAGCCAACGGATATTCCCCTGAAGACACTGCTCAAAGAGATCGGCTACAGGCCCAAGTCCAAGGGGCGGAATGCCCAGCCGGCGCGAGTCAGCGCGGCGCGCGGGAAAGCGTCGGGGGTGAGCCGCACGCGGGTTCGAGCTAGCGGCGCGATGCCTGCCGCTGCCGCAGAGTCGGGAGCTTGAGGGGCTGTTCGGCTCCGCATGGAGGCAAGACTCTGCCGTGCTAGGATGGCTGGCATGGCCCGCGACCTGTGCCTCATCGACGCCGATTCCGCGGTGAAGCGCGACATTCTGGAATGCAGCGCCGAGGTTCGCCGGGAGATTGGCGGCTTCCTTGAGAGTCTGCAGGGGGACCCGCTTCCAAGGGAACGCAAGCCGATGGGCAAAGGAGCCTTCTACCTTCAGTTGCCCTGCGGAATCTTTGTAGGCTGGGAGATTGTAGGGGACCTCTTCCACCTTGTTCTGCATGGGCCGGACGACACCTGCCTGGTGCGCATTCTGGGTGTGGGCTGGGAAAGCCCGGTTGCGTTGTAAGGCCGCGCGGAGAGAGCCCTGATTTTGAACTCATCTCATCGATCCATAGCAAGGGGGGCCGTTTTCATGCAACGAGCCGGCGGACTCGCGGGAAACTTTTTGGCACGGACAGGGAGTGCGCACGGATTGCGCCGGCGCTGGCGGTGGGCGGCGGGGCTTCTAGTGCTGGCGGCGGTGGGCGCGGCGCTGATTCCGGCGGGTCTGGTTCCGGTACTGAGCGGACGGCGGCAGGCCACGGTTGCGATTCCTTATCCGCACGACCTCGGGCAGGTGAGTTTTGCCGTGGCGGGGGATGTGATTCCGCATGAGCCGGTGAGGGCTGCGGCCAAGGCGGAGGGCGGCGGCGAGCCGGGATGGGCGGCGCTGTTTGCCGATGTGGCCGACGTCTTTGAGGGCGCGGATTTCGGATTTGTGAATCTGGAGACGCCGGTGGCGCCCGAGCACTCGAAGGGGACCAAGGCTTTCCTCTTCGACGGGCCGGTGGAGCTGCCGCAGGCGCTGAAGGCGAGCGGGATCAAGATTATTTCGTTTGCCAACAACCACGTGATGGACCAGGGGTGGGCGGGGTTTGCGGAGAGCCGCGAGCACCTGAAAGACGCGGGGCTGCTGTTTGCGGGAACGAGCGACAACGCGGCAACGGCGTGGCAGCCGGTGATTACCGAGGCTAACGGCATCAAGGTAGGCTGGCTGGGCATGACGCGCTGGCTCAACGGCAACCGCAATCCCGAGAAGGACGACCAGCCGCACGTGAATTTTTATCCCTATCCGGGCGAGGCCAACGGCGCGCCGGGAGCGGACGAGGCCACCGTGCTTGCGGCGGTGAAGGCCGCGCGGGCGCAGTGCGATCTGCTGGTGATTTCGGTGCATTGGGGCATTGAGTACGCGACCGCGCCACGGACGGAGGACGTGGACCTGGCGCACAAGATGCTGGAGGCCGGAGCGACGGTGATAGTGGGCGCGCATCCGCATGTTTTGCAGCCGATGGAGACCTACAAGACGCAGGATGGGCGCGACACGGTGATTTTTTATTCGCTGGGGAATTTTCTGTCGAATCAGTCGCGGAGTTATGTGGATGGGCTGAATCCGGACTCGAATGGCGATCCACGGGACGAAATGATCGGATTATTTGCGGCGGTGAAGCGGGATTACGGGCCGGCGGGCGTGCGCGTGGAGTTGGGGCACGTGGGCATGTTGCCGGTGTGGGAGGACAACAACCGGAACGCGATGGCTGCGGGGCGCGAAAAGAAGCCTGCGATCAGGCCGGTGCTGATTGACCGCGAGATTCCGCCCCTCGATGCGCGGCTGGATGAGCTGAACAAAAAGGCGGCGGGAACCGCGGGGCTGACGGGCGACGAAAAGAAGGAGTTTATCGAAGTGACGAAGCGGCTGAAGCTGTTGATGGACCGGCGGGCGCAGATTCTGGGGCGCGTGGGGGACGATTATGTGGTGGCGCCGCCGAAATTGGCGGTAAAACCATAATGATCCGTCCCTTGATAGGCGGGTTGCTCTCCCACCCTTTTCCGCAAAGAACGCGGAAAAGGATGGGGCACGGCGACAGGGGTTTAGGGCCGGATTCATAGGCGACACGAGCCGAGACCATGCAGAGGCAGGGAACCAGGAGCGCGGAGAGACCACCGTCCACAGCGTTGGGCGCGGTGCTGGGTGTGGCGGTGATTCCCCTGCTGGCTATGGGCGCGTGTCTGGCGATTCCCTACACGGTGGGCGCGCGATGGCTGCGGATGCATCGCGAACATAAGCTGCGGTTGCTGATGAAGTCGCGGGGAAGGCTGATCGCGTGGCCGGAGTTTGTGCGCGCGATGCATGAGCGAGGCGGCACGTGCCTCGAGGAGAAGTTCTCGCCCAAGGGCCCGGTGCGGTTCTGGTGGACGCCTGAAGATGTGCAACGGGAATCGCCGCACGAGATCATCGACTGGTTCACGATGCGCAAGGGCCGGCAGTATGTGCCCTTTGTGCACTGGTGCCGCGCGCGGTATACCAGCGCCGACGGCGGCAGCGCGGTGCTGGTAGATGCGCCGCTGGCGCCGCGGCGGGAGATTTACGCCTTGTGGTCGGAGTGCCGGTCGGATGCGGCGAAGGCAAAGTGGATCGAAGTGGCTCCGCCGGAGATTCTGCCGCACAAGCCGGGGGAGTGAAGGGGACAGCGAGTCAGCGGGTTAGCGAGTTGGCAAGTTGGCGAGTTGGCCAGTTTGCGAATCAAACCTGCTTTATTGCTAACACCGCTAGCTCCGCTAACGACGCTGTTCTTTACTCCAAGATTACGGCCGGTTCCGTTTCGTGGCCGCGCGTGGTAAGGGTGATGGCTGCGCCGAGGATCAGCGCGCCGCCCAGCCATGCGTAGGGGCCGAGGCGCTCGCCCAGCAGTTCCACGCCGAGGATGGAACCGAGGGCCGGCTCGATGTTGAGGAAGACGCCGGCGCGCGAGGTTGGCACGTGATGGATGCCCCAGTTCCACAAAAGGGTGGTCGTCGCCGTGCACAGCAGGCCGCTGATGGCCAGGGCAATCCAGGCCGTCAGGCTGACGTGGGCGAGCGGCAGGGGCTCGATCTTCTGGTGGGTCACGGGCTTGAGCAGCCAGGAGCCGAGATTCCAGGCCACCAGCATCAACGTGCCGGAATAAATGGTGTATGCGGTGACGACCGGCGGGCTGTGCGTCTGCATCAATTTTTTGGAGAGCAGAATCCAGGCCAGGGCGACGAGGAGCGACGCAATCACCAGCAGATCGCCCAGGAGCGAGGGGGTTTCGCGGCCGGTGGTGGCGCGGTCGCCGCCCAGAACCACCATGGCCGCGCCGGCCGTGGAGGCGCACAAGGCCAGCCAGCCGATCCGGTCGAGCCGCTCGCCGGCAAAGATGGCGGCCGCCGCGGCCAGCAGCACCGGCATGGCGCCCACCATGAGAGAAGCGTGGCTCACCGTGGTCAGCACCAAGCCGTGAAACTGCAAAAGGAACTGGATAGGAATGCCGAAGGCCGCGGTCAGCAGCATGGTGCGCCACTCGCCGGCGGTCAGGCGCGCGCGGCGGCCGAGCATCACGGGCGCCATGCCCAGGCAGGCAAAGAGAAAACGGTAGAGCACCATGTGCTCCACGTTCATCTCGTCGAGCGCGAGCCTGCCCCAGTAGAAGCCTGTGCCCCAGAGGGTTCCGGCCAGCGCGCATGCGCCGTAGCCCAAAAACCTGATCTGCCCGCTCGCCGAACCTTGTGCTGCCATTCTTTTTCTACTGTCGCACATGCGGCCGCGCGCGGGTTTCGCCCGGCACACGCGGCCGTGAGATGAGACGCGCGCTTTCGGCGCAGAGGCGGAATCGGCGAGAATACTGTTCGGTGGCGAAGGTGCAGGGAATCGTGAGGGCGATTGAGCGGTTGTGGAGGCCCATGAGGACAGAAGCGGCGATGGCTCGTGCGCAGCTTGCCCAGAGGCTAAAGCCCGCACTTCTTTTTGCGGCCGTCGCGGCACCCTTCGACTTCGCTCAGGGCAGGCTGAAGCCGTGCCCTTTCGCGTTTCGCGCTTCGGCGGGAAATCTTCGGCAAACTCGGCAAGGGACCGCGGTTCCCGCCTTGGCAGCCTTGGCCGTGGCCGGGGCTCTCGGCCTTTTTGCGCCATTTCTCGCGGCGCAAGATGCAGCCGGGCCGGCTGCTCCGGTGACGCCGCGGCATCTGATCAATCGTTTTCCCGATCAACCTTCCCTTCCGCCCGCATTCAGCATTCCCCTCGGACCGCTGGGCTTTGCTGCGCCCGGCGCCATCTATCTGGGCGCGCGCAACTCCCTGGTCTCTCTCGATTTCCTCGACGAGGACCGGCTGCTGTTCACCTTTCGCGTGCCGGGGCTCATCCACCGCGACCCCAAGAGCGGCGAGGAAGGCGACGAGCGCCAGATTCGCGCCGTGGTGCTCAAGCTGCCGCAGGGCACGGTTGAGGCTGAGGCATTGTGGACGGTGCACGACCGCGTGCGCTACCTGTGGCCGCTCAAGAACGGCCATTTTCTCGTGCGCGACCGCAGCCATCTATTCGAAGGCGACGCCACGCTCCGCTTGAAGCCGTACCTCGACTTTCCCGGCCCGCTGCTCTGGCTCGATCTCGATCCAGCGCAGCAGTATATCGTGACAAACTCGGAAGAGCCGCATGCGCCCGAGGCCTCTGCGGACGGGTTTTCATCCGCGGGGCGGAGATCCGGGCAGGTCTCCAGCGCCTCGACGGCCATGCCTACAGGGACCACGGATGCCGACTCGGAAACGGCGCAGGATGATCTTCCCGACAAGGTAGTGCGCATCCTGCGGCGCGACTCGGGCCAGGTGATGCTGGTGAGCCGGGCGCGCACGGCCGTGCATCTGCCCATCAACTCGACGGGGTATCTTGAAAACCTGCGCGGCCGCAGCGTGGAGTGGATGCTGAACTTCCACTACTTCACGGGCGGCAGCAAGATCCTGGGCAGCGCGGCATCGGGGTGCGAACCCGATGACAGCTTTCTTTCAGAGAACGAGATTCTGATGGAGGGGTGCAACGATGACGGCGCGAGCAGGCTGGTGGCGATGACTACCGACGGCCGAACGCTTTGGATCACGCAGGCGCCGGGCACTGAGGTGTGGCCGCAACTGACCGTGGCGCCCAACGGCTCGCGCCTGGCTTGGACGACGCTCGATACCATCCGCTCGGTGAACAGCTTTGCGCCCATGGACAATCAAACCGTGAAGGAGCAGTCGGTGACGGTCTTCGATGCGGCCACCGGCGACATCGCGCTGGTCTCGCCGCTCAGCCCCATTCTCGATGCCGGCGGCAACGTAGCCATCTCTCCATCGGGCCGTCGCGTGGCCCTGCTCAATGCCGGCGCCATTGAGATTTTTGATTTGCCTCCGGTGCCGGCGGTGCCTGGGAAACATTGATCAGTGATCAGTTGTCAGTTGTCAGTGGCCGGCGAGCAGCGAGCGGCGAACGGATAAAGCCATCGGTTAATAACTAAAGTCTAAAGGCTGACCACTGACCACTGATCACTGACCACTGTTTTTATGTACACTGAGCGACGGGGGTGTTCTTGTCCACGGCAGTTGCGCACTATACGGCCGCGGCGGCCAGCGATTGTGGCCGCAAGCGCCCATCCAACGAGGATGCATTCGGTTTTTCCGTCGAGCACGGAGTGTACGTGGTCTGCGACGGTATGGGCGGGGCGGCCGCGGGCGAGGTTGCAAGCTCACTCGCCGTCGACGAGATGATGCGCCTGCTCACCAGCCGCGATGCGGACCGTGCGCTGGTGGACGACGCCGAAGCGGCTGTCGCCAGCGCCAATGCGTCCATCTTCATGCGCGCGCGGAATAGCCGCAACCTGAGCGGCATGGGCACCACGCTGGTTTCGCTGCTGGCCGAGGAGCGCCGCGGCTGGATGATCAACGTGGGCGACAGCCGTGGCTACCGCATGTGCAACTCCAGACTGGAGCAGATCACGCTCGATCACTCGCTGGTGGAGGAGCAGGTGCGCCTGGGCCGCATGGACCGGCTGGAGGCGCAGCGCTCGCCGTTCAAGAACGTGATCACGCGCGCATTGGGCACGCAGAGTTCGGTGACGCCCGACGTTTTCGAGCTCGAAACCGAGCCCGGCGATCTTTTCCTGCTCTGCTCCGACGGCCTGACGCGCGAACTCTCCGACGCGGTGATTGAATGGCTGCTGAAGCTCGATCTGCCTCTACAGGAAATGTGCGCGCGGCTCGTCGCGGCCGCCAACGATGCCGGTGGCCACGACAATATCACCTGCCTGTTGGTGCGGGCGGAGGCGTAGGACGGCGATTGGCTCGAAAGTTTCCTGTTGCACTTCCGGGCCTGCCGGTGCATTCTACCGGCATGACGCAACCATTCAGACTCGGCCAGTACGACATCATCGGCTTTGTGACCATCGTCGATGTCGAGCGGGCAAAGGAGTTCTATCGCGACACCCTCGGCTTGCGGCTGGTCTCCGAAGAGCCGCCCTTCGCGCTGGTCTTCGATGCCAACGGCATCATGCTGCGCCTGGTCATGGCCAAGCAGTTGCCGCCTGCCCATGGGACGGTTCTCGGCTGGAGCGTTCCCGATATTGCGGCCACCGTCACAGATCTCAATCAGGCGGGCGTGGCCTTTGAGCGCTTCGACGGCATGAAGCAGGACGAGCTGGGAATCTGGCCCTCGCCTTCGGGGGCAAAGATCGCCTGGTTCAAGGACCCCGATGGGAACATCCTGAGTGTCACGGAGTTTCCGGGCGAAAAGCAGTGACAGCTGATTGGGGCGTGTTCTCGCGGACGTCAGAGGCTCGAAAGAAATAGGGAAGCCAAGGGCGAGGTCCGTGAGGAGCAAACCGCAGGGGCTAAAGCCCTTGACTCCGTTTGCTGCGTTTGCGGCACCCTTCGACTTCGCTCAGGGCAGGCTAGAAGTCG
Organism: Acidobacteriaceae bacterium; assembly: GCA_003165005.1. Taxonomy (GTDB): domain Bacteria; phylum Acidobacteriota; class Terriglobia; order Terriglobales; family Acidobacteriaceae; genus Telmatobacter. The sequence goes on from PLSB01000059.1 coordinate 9,978, forward strand.
TGCCCTTTCACGAATCCGTGCACCATTCGATAATCCAACCTAAAACTAGCAGGACCTTGGAAGCACGCAGCGTCAGCCGCTACTCGCCCACCACTTCGTGGCGGCTCTGCGAATCGTGGCTCGGGCGCTTGAGCAGCAGCACGAGGGGAATGCAGGCCAGGGCAAGATAACCGAGCAGGCGGAAGTTGTCAGCATAGGCCAGGACCGCGGCCTGCTGCTGCAGGCTGCCGTAGACCGCGCCCAGCGCCAGGCGATGCGCCAGGACCGCATCGGCGCCGCCGGTCTGGAAGTGGGAGGCGAGGCCCTGCACGGCATTGGTTGCGGCCGGGCTGGCGGCGGTCAGATGGGCGCTCATGTAACTCTGGTGGACCTGTGCCCCGCGCACCAGATTGGCGGTGAGCGCGGCGATGCCGATGCTGCCGCCGATGTTGCGGACCAGGTTGTAGATGCCGGCGGCGTTGCCCATCTCCTGCTTGCGCAGGCGGCTCATGGCCAGCGTGGTCAGCGGTACAAAGACAAATCCCCCTCCAAAACCATTCCAAAAATTCGGCCAGACCACGTCGCTCATGGCGATGCCCAGGTTGACGCGGCTCAACATGAGCGTGGAGACAGCGAAGATGGCCATGCCGAAGGCCAGAAGAGCACGGCTGTCGAAGCGGTTGATGAGCACGCCCACCATCAGCATCGCCAGCATGGAGCCCAACCCGCGCGGGCTCACCGCCAGGCCGCTGTCCATCGCCGAATAGCCCAGCAGGGTTTGCAAAAACAGAGGCATAAAAGCCGTGACGCCGTAGAGCAGGACGCCGAAGAAACCGGTGATGAGGGTTCCCGTGCGGAAGTTGGGGTCCAGGAGGGCGTGCAACTGCACGATGGGGTCGCGGCACAGGAGCTCGCGGGCCACGAAACCGAGAAACATGGCGACGGAAAGCGCGGTCAGCCAGCGAATCCAGGTGGCTTCAAACCAATCCGCTTCCTGGCCTTTGTCGAGCACCAGTTGCAGGCTGCCGAGCCAGACCGCCATGAGCGCGAAGCCGATGCCATCGATGGCCATGCGGCGCGCGTGGCGCAGATAGGGCGGATCTTCGATGTAGAGGTTGGCCATGAACAGCGCCAGCAGGCCGACGGGAAGATTGATGTAGAAGATCCAGCGCCAGGAGTAGCTGTCGGTGATCCATCCGCCCAGGGTGGGTCCGATGACGGGCGCCACCACGATGCCGACTCCGTAGGCAGCCATGGCCTTGCCGTGTTTTTCCGGCGGGAAGCTCTCAAGCAGGATGGATTGCGCCAGCGGCTGCATGCCGCCGCCGCCCGCGCCTTGCAGCACGCGCGCCACAATCAGCATGGGCATGCTCAGGGACATGCCGCAGAGAATGGATGCGGCGGTAAAGGCCAGGATCGAGTACATCAGCAGGCGCTTGCGGCCGATGCGCCGCGCAAGCCATCCGGAAGCCGGCAGCATGATGCCGTTCGAGACCAGATAGCTGGTGAGAACCCAGGTGGATTCGTCGGTGGACGCAGAAAGGCTGCCGGCGATATGCGGCAGGGCCACGTTGGCGATGGAGGAGTCGAGCACCACCATGAAGGTGGCCAGCATCACGCTGACGGCGACGATCCACGGATTGACCGTGGGCCGCCACTCGGCGTGCGCAGCGCCGCCCGTGCGCGCTGGATTGCTGGTTGTGCTCATGAGCCAGTTTACTTGAACGGCCACGCTTGTCGCTCGCCGCCGGGCGTGGAGCGCGCGGCCGATTGCGCGGTTCGATTGCGCCCCACGAGCGCCGCGTGATAGGAATAGGCCGTCATGAGAATCGATCGCCGGAAACTGTTGCATTGGATGGGCGGCGCTTCTACCGCACTGGCCTTTTCACGCTTTTCTCCCGCGCAGTTGGCCGCGGCCGCGCCGTTTGCGCCTACGCGCGAGTCGCTCGCCGCCTACCGCATTCCCGAGTGGTTCCGCGACGCCAAGTTCGGCATCTGGTCGCACTGGGGTCCGCAGTCGGCGATTGAAGACGGCGATTGGTACGCGCGCAACATGTACATCCAGGGAAGCGAGCAGTACCAATATCACGTTGCCAATTACGGCCATCCGTCCAAGGTTGGCTACAAGGATCTGGTCGGCAACTGGAAGGCCGCGAAGTGGGACCCCGATTCTCTGATGGGCCTCTACAAGAAAGCCGGCGCAAAATACTTCATGAGCATGGGCGTGCACCACGATAACTTCGACCTGTGGAACTCGAAATACACGCGGTGGAATGCGGTCGAGATGGGGCCGAAGCGCGACGTGGTGGGCACGTGGCGCGATGCGGCGCGCAGGCACGGGCTGCGCTTCGGCGTTTCGGAGCATTTATGGATCAGCTACAAGTGGTTCGCGGTGAGCCACGGCGCAGATAAGACCGGGCCGCTGGCCGGGGTGGCCTACGACGGCGTCGATCCGCAGTATGCCGACCTTTATCACGATGCCGCCTCGGCGAAATTCATCGACGACCTGCAGTGGAACGACGACGGCATTCCCGACTCGTGGCGCAGGCACTACCTCGATCGCATGACCGATCTGATCGACAAATACCAGCCGGACCTGCTCTACACCGACGGCCATCTGCCCTTCGCGGAGTACGGGCTGAAGATGGTTGCGCACCTTTACAACGTGAGCGCGCAAGCGCATAGCGGCCAAGTGGAGGCGGTGTACACGAGCAAGGAGCCTGCGGACTGCGCCGTGGGCACGTGCGCGCTCGATCACGAGCGCGGCGTCGCGGACGGGATCGCCGAGCAGCCTTGGCAGACCGACACCTGCATCGGGCAGTGGCACTACAAGCGCGGCCAGAAGTACAAGAGCGCGAAAAAAGTCATCGATATGCTCACCGACATTGTGAGCAAGAACGGCAATCTGCTGCTGAATTTTCCGCTGCCCAACTCCGGCGAGCTCGACGCCGAGGAGATGAAGGTGCTCGAAGGCATCACCGCGTGGATGGCCGTGAACAGCGAGGGCATTTATGCAACGCGGCCGTGGAAGATCTACGGCGAAGGACCTTCGACGCAGGTCGCGATCAAGTCAAGCGGGTTCAACGAAGACAAACGCGGCGATTTCGGCGTCGAGGACGTGCGCTTCACCATCAAAGGCTCGACGCTCTACGCGTTTGTGATGGGTTGGCCGGAAAAAGCGGCGCTGGTGCGGACGCTTGTGAAGAATGGGCCGCAGAATTCCGGCAGGATTCAACGCGTGACGCTGCTGGGATACGGCGGCCAGGTCAAGTGGAAGCAGGACGAGAGCGGCTTGCGCGTGGAGATGCCGGCGGAGAGGCTTTCCGAGATCGGCATCACGTTGAAAGTGGAATTGGCGTAGGGGCTTTGAAAACCGGGGCTCGCCGGGGGGAAAGGAAGACAATGGCCGAGGCACGCAAGCTGCGCATGGGCATGGTGGGCGGAGGGCCGGGCGCTTTTATCGGGCCGGTGCATCGCATGGCCGCGGAGCTCGACGGCGAGATCAAGCTGGTGGCGGGCGCGTTTTCGCAGTCGGCGGCGCGGTCGCGCGAGGCGGGCGTGCGCTACAAAATCGACCCCGCGCGCGCTTACTCCGACTACCGGCAGATGATCGAGGCCGAGCGCAAGCGTGCGGACGGGATCGACTTTGTCGCCATTGTGACGCCGAATCATGTGCACCTGCCGGTGGCGCTCGCGGCGCTCGCAGCAGGCATTCCCGTGATGAGCGACAAGCCGGCGACTGCGACCTACGAGGAAGTGCTGCAGCTCGAAGCCGCGGTAGCGAAGAGCGGGCTGCCGTATGGATTGACGCACACCTACGCGGGCTACGCGATGGTGCGCGCGGCGCGGGCGATGTGCGCGGCGGGCGAGTTGGGAACCATTCGCAAGGTTGCCGTGGAGTATTTTCAGGGCTGGCTGAGCGGGCCGCTGGAGACGACGGGGCATAAGCAAGCGGCGTGGCGCGCCGATCCCGCGCAGAGCGGCGCCGGCGGGGCGATTGGCGACATTGGCACGCACGCCTTTCATCTGCTCGAGTACGTCAGCGGCTTGAAGGTGACGGCAATGAACGCCACGCTGCGCACGGTGGTGCCGGGACGCCGGCTGGACGACGATTGCAACGCATTTCTGCGCTTGAACAACGGCGCTGCCGGCACGCTGGCCTGCTCGCAGGTGGCCGCCGGCGAGATGAACGCGCTCGCACTGCGCATCTATGGCGAGAAGGGTTCGCTTGCATGGCGGCAGCAGGATCCGAACCGCTTGATCGTGAAATGGCTGGACAGGCCGGAGGAGATTCATCACGCGGCGATGAGCTATCTGAGCGCCGATGCGCGAGCTGTGGCGCGCACACCGGCCGGCCATCCCGAGGGGTATTTGGAGGCCTTTGCCGTGCTTTACCGCGAGTTTGCCGATGCGCTGAACGCGTGGAAGCAGGGGCAGGGCAATGCGCTGCCGGAGACGCTGCCGGGAATTGAGGCGGGCGTGCGCGGGATGCGGTTTATTGAGCGGGCGATCGAGAGCAATCGCGGAGAGAACTGGGTAGATTTCTAGGAGACAGCTTCGAGCTTTTGCCCCCTAGCTTCTAAAACAAATCTCCTGTTGGTGCAGAGTTGTTCGGTTCATTTCGCCGCGGCCCTCCGGGGCGCGGTTTTTGGGGGGCAACGTCCCCAGGGTTTCGCTTCGCTTCACCCTGGGCTATTATCGGTTGCCCCTCCGGGGCAAGGGCTGCGAGCCGGCAAGATCGTCGCTCTGCACCAAGGAGAGAGACGCTCTTGCTCAATGGTGCGGGATGAGGCTGCATCGCCAGACTGGTAAGGTGAGTTAGAGCCTGTCGAAGAACAACCGCAGATCCTTCGACTCCGCGCCGCTACGCGACGCTCCGCTCAGGATGAAAGCGTTGCATTATATGTGCAGTACTCGATAAGAAAGAGGTTCGGTTTCGCAGGAAGATACTGAGTTTGAGGAGTGAACGATGAAGACCATCAAGGGTCCTGCAATTTTTCTGGCGCAGTTTGCCGGCGATGAGGCGCCTTACAACACGCTGGAGGGCATGGCGGGTTGGGCGGCGAAGCACGGCTATGTGGGCATCCAGATTCCGAGCTGGGATCGGAGGCTGTTCGATCTGAAGCGCGCCGCCGAGAGTGAGGCGTATTGCGACGAGGTGAAGGGAATTGCGGCGCGGACGGGCCTGGCAATAACGGAGCTCTCCACGCACCTGCAGGGGCAACTGGTGGCGAGTCACCCGGCCTTCGATACGCTGCTCGATGGATTTGCGCCGGCGGAGCTGGCCGGGAATGCGCAGGCCAAGGCTGCGTGGGGGGTCGAGCAGTTGCTTTGGGCTGCGAAGGCGAGCCGCAACTTGGGCCTGACGGCTCATGCAACATTTTCGGGCGCGCTGGCGTGGCCGTTCTTTTATCCCTGGCCGCAACGGCCCGCGGGACTGATTGACGAGGCGTTCAAGGAATTGGCCGCGCGCTGGCTGCCGATTTTGCGCGCCTTCGACGAGGCGGGAGTGGATGCGTGTTTTGAGCTGCATCCCGGCGAGGATCTGCACGACGGCGCGACCTTTGAGCGGTTTCTCGACGCGGTGGGCAATCATCCGCGCGCCGCGATTCTTTACGACCCGAGCCACATGGTTTTGCAGCAGTTGGATTATTTGGCTTTTCTCGATCTCTATCACGAGCGGGTGCGCGCGCTTCACGTGAAGGACGCGGAGTTCCGGCCGAGCGGGCGCGCGGGCGTGTATGGCGGCTATCAGGATTGGATCGACCGGCCGGGACGCTTTCGCTCGCTGGGCGACGGGCAGATCGATTTTGGGCAGATCTTCAGCAAGATGGCGCAGTATGATTATCCGGGCTGGGCGGTGGTGGAGTGGGAGTGCTGCATCAAGCATCCTGAAGTGGGCGCGGCCGAGGGCGCGAAGTTTGTGCGCGAGCACATCGTTCGCGTGACGGATCGCGCGTTTGACGATTTTGCGGGCAGCGGCGCGGATGCGGGGCGGAATCGGAAGATTCTGGGACTCTAGTCATCGGAATGGATGCATTCCCGGCGGGTGGATAAAGGGTGCGGGCGAGGACGCCCGCACGACAGCCGGTCAGGAGACCGGCGCTACAAAAGCAAATCTGCTTCATCGATCGGCGAGGGCGTTTTTCCGGGCGCGACGATGCCGTATTTCCGATCGAGGAACTTTTGCAGCGCTTCAGGAAGCACTGCGGACAGCTCCTGCCAGGTGAGGACCTTCAGGCGGACTCGCAAGACGGAGCTTTTCACCGCAGCCATCACCTCGAACCAAGCTTCGCGCAAGTCGGGACGGCGAGCATCGTGCATCACGCAGAAACTTGAAGCGGAAACATGCGCGGCGAGCACGTTGCGGATGAGTTGATAGCTCGCGTAGCCCCCTTCGCCGGGTGAGCGGAAGGTGGATTCGACTGGCGTGAAGAGCGCGGGATCGGCGACGACGCTTTCGAATTCCTGCGAGGCGTTCTCGGGAAACTCACTCGCCTGCATCCAGCGCGTAGTGGCGATTTCGGCGCGCGGCAGGCGGCCGCGGTCGAAGACTTCGTCGAAGTCGCGGTAGGACTCGACGATTGCGGCGGAGCGCGATTGGAAATCGCTTTCGGTCAGCTTGGCCTCGACGAGAAGCGAGCCGAAGCGCATGTCGACCTCGGTGCGATCGAATCGTCCATTGGCGAGAGGAACGCGGGCCTTCCAGCCAAAGACCGGATCGGCGCCAGGGACCGGCTCTGCGCTTGCGTCGATGCCGAGCAGGTTGCGAACCGCCGTGGACTCGGCGACACCGGGCGTGCAGAAGATGTTCATCAGCAAAGCATCGGAGCTCATCGAGGAGTCGAGCTCGCGCCAGCGGCGCGTGGGATCGAGCTGCGGTTTCGGCAGCGAGCGAGCCGCCTGGGCGTGGACCTTGTCGAAGCGGCGCATCCAATCCGGCCGTGCGAGGATGGCGGCGTAGGCTGCATCGAAGAAGTTGCCGTGCCGGCCGGCTTCCCACCCCACGGACGAAGACCTTTCCCCACCCCAAGAAGTACAAATCACTTCTTGGGGACCCCCGATGTCCATGGGGACCCCGCATTCGGGCGCATAGACGATGACCGGCGCGCTTCCGTAGCTCTCCACATGCGCGCGCCCGCGCGCGTAGGCGCGATTGCGCAGGGTCAACTCCCAGCGAAGCTGCGTGGCATACAGGCTCGTCTTCCCAGCCATATGGAGCAGAGTACACCTGCGGCGGAGGGACGCAGCACGCGCGGGGATTTTCATATTGTTTGTGGAAAAACAACAAAAGATCTCAGCGGTTTAGGGGATTTGTAACTGGGTTCTAACACTCTTGTGACTTCATCGCAACCTTTGCTTGCTACGGTCGGAGCAGCACGATCATTGGCGATTCCCCATCGTCCGGGTCATCAAAAAATACAGATTCCCAGTTTTGGAGGACAATTGTGACACATCACTACAGGCGCAGCCGGTTGCGGTTGCGCGCATGCGTTCTATCCCTGGTTGCGCTTATCGCCTTTGCTGCCATTCACATTCACGCGCAGACGGCGAGCGCCAAGCTCGAAGGCACCATTTACGACGCGCAGGGCGGAACCGTGCCCAATGCCACTGTGACCGCGACCAACATCGCCACCGGTGAAAAGAAGACCGTTCAAGCGAGTAGCGGCGGCGGCTATTCCATCGATGGGCTCCCCGCTGGCGCCTACACGCTGGAGGCAGTAGGCGATGGATTTGCCAGGAACTTCAAATCCGGCATTGTGCTGGGCGACGGGCAGACGCAGCAGGTGACGCTGACGCTCGAGGTTGGCGCGCTGGTGCAGGAGGTGACGGTCAATGCGGGAGTCGACTCTGTGGCTGTGCGAAGCGCTCCCAGCGGCGGCTTTCTCGAGGAGCGCTCTGCTCAGTCGCTGATTTCCAGCAACTATATTCAGAACTTCACCTCGCCGATCGCCGATTTCGGCGAGATCGTGCAGATCGTTCCCGGCACTTTCACGACCAGCACGGATGGCGTTGGCCTGGGGCAGAGCAAGACGTACTTCCGCGGCTTCCCTGACGGCGACTATGACATCGACTTCGACGGCATTCCCTTCTACGACACCAATACGCCGACGCACCACTCGTGGGCCTTCTTCCCGGCGCAATGGATCGGCGGAGTTGACTTCGACCGCAGCCCCGGCACGGCCTCGACGATTGGGCCTACTCCTTTCGGCGGGTCCATTCACCTGCTCTCCCAACCGCTTATCGGCGAGCAGGACATCCGCGGAACCTTCTCATACGGCACCTGGAACACCAAGCTCTACGACGCGGCTTACAATTCCGGGCCTTTCGGATTCTTCGGCAGCCCGAAGAAGTCGAATCTGTTCATCGACTGGCAGCGCATGACGTCGGACGGTTATCAAACGTTCAACTACAACGTGCGCAATGCCGGTTCGCTGCTCTATCAGTACCAAATTTCGCCCAGGACCATGCTGACCGGCTACAGCGGCGTACTTCGCCTGAACGCGAATACGCCGAACATCAGCTCGACGCGCTGCATGCTCTACGGCGTCTCTGCGCCCGGCGTGCCAGCGACCGGCTCGAATAGCTGCCTCAACGCCGATACGGCGAACGGGCGGGCTCCCTACACGGGCGCGGGCCTCAAATTCCTGATGGTTGCACCCAATGCCAACGACCCGGCCAACTGGTTCAACTATCAATACAACTCCTACCAGGTTCCGACGGATTTTGAATATGTGGGCCTGAAGAAGGAGTTTGGCAAGGGCTGGTATCTGGATTTCAAGGGCTACACCTACAACTACGACAACGGCGAACTCTACTCGAACGCCAAGCCGCAAACCGAAGTGACCCAGGCCGCGGCTGTTGCTAATCCCTCCCTGGTGCCCGGAGCCTTTGTCACCGGCGGCAAGGCCTACTATGACGGCGTAGCCATCGCTCCCTGCGACGTTGCGGTCAGCAAGACCTCGGGCGGAATCACGACAGTCATTGAGCCTTGCGGCATCGACAAGTACAACAGCTATCGCAAGTATGGCGAGACGGCGGTGCTTACGCAGGCCTCGCAGCTTGGCGTGCTGCGCGCCGGCATGTGGTACGAGTGGGCGGATACCAACCGGCACCAGTACCCGAGCGATCCGACCACCGGCTGGACCGATCAGGCACTGCCCAAGTTCAACGAGACCTACTGGACCAACTCCTATCAGCCCTTTGCTGAATTTGAGTTCCACGTGACGCCCCAATTCAATATCACGGCGGGAACGAAATTCGCTGCCTACACCATCGATGTGCTGCATCACGCCGACGACGGCTCAACGGTTGGTCCTTTGACCTGCGCTCCCGAGACCAATCCCACCACGCCTTGCTCGGCGACTGTCACCAACACAGGCAGCTTTACCGCATGGTTGCCGTCGCTCGATTTCAACTACCGCCTGCAGTCCAACTGGTCGGTCTACGGACAGGTTTCGACGGGCAGCATCGTACCCCCGAGCGCGGTGTACGACTACTACCAGACGCCGACAACCGCAGTTCCCAACCCGCAATTGAAGACTCCTCCCAAGCAGCAGAGGTCCACCACCTATCAGGTTGGCTCGGTGTACAAGGGGCAGAAGTTTACGCTGGATGCCGATGCCTATCGCATTCGCTTCCAAAATAGCTACGCCTCCGCAGAGGATGTGACCGCCGGGGACGACAATCTCGGCGATACTTTCTATGCAATACAACCGAGCTCAGTTTCGAAGGGAGTTGAATTTGAAAGCACGATGGTGTTGCTCAATGGCCTGAATCTCTACCTGAACGCAACCGCTGGAAATGCCTTCTATGCGGGTTCGTTGAATGCCGGAAGCCTGACTGCGCCGTATTCTCAGAAAGCTCCATCCGGCCTGTGGGTGGCGCAAACGCCGACCGATACCGAAGAGCAGGGTCTCACCTACCAGAAGAGAGGGTTCGATCTGGGCATCTTCAATAAGCGCGTAGGCGAACAGCGCGTTGACAGCGGCTCCTACACCGACGTTGGGGGCGAATCGATCATCTTCCACAACCAGGCGATCATTGTTCCGTTCAGCCAGCTGGGCAGCTACTTCAACTACACGATTCGCAACCATTCGATCTTCGACCAGACGAAGATCCGTTTGAGTGCAACCAACCTGCTCGACTCGCACAATATCCAGAGCCTTTCGCTGGCCAACTCACCGACTACGCAGCCGCTCGTCGGAACCAATGGAACCACTTACACCGACCAGTTCAACGCGACCACCGCCATTAGCGGCGCCGATACGCCGGGGATCATGGCCGGACGCAGCTTCTCGGTTTCGGTGACGTTTGGATTCGCGCCGGAAGGGAAGAAGTAGAGCAACTCAGACGGGCACAGAAACAAGGGCCGCGTTCATGGAGAGATCCATAACGCGGCCTTTTTTTCGCGCGCAACAATTCAGATGAGAACGGGTGTGTCGGCCACGCCGGCCGCTCCAAAGACGCGCCGGTAGCGCTCGATTTCTTCGCGGTTGCCGAGGGCCTTGGACTGATTGTCGGAGAGTTTCACGGCGGGACGGCCTTCGACTTCAGTCAATTTGCAGACCAAGCCGACGGGATTGAAGCCGTCATCGCCCCGCGGATTTGAGTTGCGGAAGTCGTTGGTGAGGAGCGTGCCCCAGCCGGCGCTGAAGCGGATGCGGCGCTCGGGAGTCCAGCGGTTGGGGTCGCGAAAATCGCCGGCCGAGCGGAAGTCGTCGGGCGTGGCGCCGTTGCGGAGGGTTCCGGCGAAGTAAGCGTGCTGGCCGAGAATCTGCTCCACGTCGAGCGCGTCGCTCGAGATCAGGCGCTTCTGGCGCGGATCGCGTCCGTGGCGCTCCAGCCATGCGATGTATTCGTCACCGGCTACGTAGGCGTCCTTGCTGTCGATGCGCTGTCCGGTCCAGTTGGCCACCCACTCCGGCGCGTGGCGCAGAAATTGCGTGGTGCCGAAGGTGTCGGGCAGAAGAATCTGCAACTCGCCCTGGTAGCTTTGCTGCCACAATTCGAGCAGACGGTACTGCGCCGCGCGCAACTCCTCGTCGTCGCGCGCCAGCGCAGCCATGGCCATAGGCAGCTCGTGGCCGTTGGTGCCGATGGCCTCAAGATCGTGCTTGTAGGCGAGGAAGGCGTTGGAGGTTCCGGTGAAGCTCGAGCCGATGGTGTCGCGCATGGCGTTCACGACGTACTCGTGCCAGAGAAAACTGTGCCTGCGGCGGGTGCCGAAGTCGCTGATGCTGAGATCGGGAACGCCGCGCAGGCGCTCCATCTTTTCCCAGAGCCGCGTCTTGGCGCGGGCGTAGAGAATGTCGAGTTCGAGTTCGCTCAAATGCTTGAGCGCGGCGCGCGTCTTCAGTTCGCCGATTTGGGCGAGCGCGTAGATCTCCCACATCGACGTTCCCGACCAGAGTCCCTCGAAGCGGAGTTGCAACTGGCCGTCGTCGACGGAGAGCTCGTAATCGGAGAGCCGGAAATCGTGCTCCAGCCAGTCGAGGAAGGCCGGCTCAAAGATGCCGCGGCGGCCGAAGAAGGTGTTGCCGGCGAGCCAGACCAGCTCCGATTTGCGGAAGCGCAACTGGCGCGTGGCTTCGAGCTGCTCGCGAAGCTGCGCGAGGCCGACGATTTCGCCCAGGCGGACGGAGGTGGTGCGGTTGATGAGCGTGAAGGTGGCGTGGGTGCGGGGAAAGTGCTTCCAGATGAACTGGAGCATGAGAAGTTTGTAGAAATCGGTGTCGAGCAGGGAGCGCGTGATGGGATCCATCTCCCAGTTGTGATCGTGCGCGCGGCGGGCCAGGTCGATAATCACGATACCTTAATTTACTCTGGTTGCGCGGGCACGGGAAGTAAACTGAATGCGCAAGATTATAGGAGCAGGAACGGAGTTCGAGATGCACGGCCTCGGAGATTGGTTGAAAGACGGCGTCCTCATCAGCGATGGCGCGTGGGGAACACAGTTGCAGGCGCGGGGATTGCCCGTTGGGGCCCTTCCCGACACGTGGAACCTGACGCATCCCGAACAGGTGGAGGACGTGGCGCGCACGTATGTTGAGGCGGGCAGCCAGGTAATCCTGACCAACAGCTTTCGCGCCCATGCGATTGCCATGCACGCGAGTTCCGCGGCCGATTTGGACGCGATCAATCGCGCGGCGGTCGAGATCTCGAAGAAAGCCGCAGGCACGCAGGCGCTGGTCTTCGCGTCGATCGGGCCGGCGGGCAAGATGCTGGTTTCCGGCGAAGTGAGCGCCGAAGAATTGACTTGGGCGTTTACGGCACAGGCGCAGTCGCTCGCCCGCGCGGGCGCCGATGCGCTGCTGATCGAGACCATGAGCGATCCCGAAGAGGCGCGGCTGGCCGTCGCAGCGGCAAAGGCCACAGGATTGCCGGTGATCGCGTCGTTTGCGTTCGATTCCGGCAAGAACAAGGACCGGACGATGATGGGCGCAACGCCCGAGGTCGTGGCTGCCGCAATGGCGGAGGCAGGCGCGGACGGGGTGGGCGCGAACTGCGGCGTGGGCGTGGAGTTTGCCGGGGCGATTTGCCAGCGGCTGCGCGCGGCCTGCGATCTGCCCGTCTGGATCAAGCCCAACGCGGGATTGCCGGTGGTGGAAGGCGCGGCGATTCACTACGCGACAACGGCCGAGTACTTTGCCTCGCACTTTGCGGCGTTGCGCGACGCGGGCGCATCGTTTGTCGGCGGATGTTGCGGCTCGACGCCGGAGTTTATCCGGGCGCTGGTGGCGGCGCGCGGTGCGGTGTAAATCGTGCACGTTCCCATCGTTCAGAATTGAGGCATCGACTCGCCCATAGCGGACCCTGCTACCTTGCATGGTTGCCCGATGTGCGGGCCTGGAGGCCCGCACGACAGCCGGTCAGGAGACCGGCGCTACAAGTGGACGCCGGCGCTACTGCGAGTGGTTAGTAGCTCAACTCCAGCACATTCACCGAATACGGCGCAAAAGTTTGCGTGAAGTTGGGGCCCGGGATGGGGACTTTGGCCGCTGCGGGCTTTACGGCATCGGGATGCGTGATGCTGTTGGTGGCGTTAGGGGTTCTGCCGCTCATGGTGGTGAGTGTGGCCAACGGCGCGAGTTTTTGGACGCCGGTGAGCGCGATCGCGAGCGGTTGTGCGGTCGAGGTTGCGTTGACCACCTTGACGAAAATCTTGCGCTTCGCGTCGTCGCGTGTGACGGAGGCGTAGACGCGCGCGGGCGCATTCGCGAGCGTGCTGGCGACAACCTCGGTGCCGAGATGCGTTGAGAACATCACCTGCGTCCAGTAGCTGGGCGAGCCGTAGCTCGTGAGCGCGTCGTAGCCGATGAGGTCGGGGGCCCATTGCATGCCGCCGGGATTGACGTTGACGAAGAGCGGCGCGTAGCTGGTCATGATGATGAGATCGCTGTTGCGTTCGAGGCCCGTGAGCCAGGCCGCGTCGGCGAGCGCGGCTTCGAGGTCCGGCGTGGGATTGCCCTCGCGCGTGGCCCATTCGCCGACAAAGATCTTCGGGCCCTTGCGGTCGGCGGCATCGTAGTGGTGCGCCTGCGCGAAGGTCTCCTCGGCTGGCATGTAGAAGTGCTCGTCGAGGACGTCGGGCGTGACGCCTTTCACGGGCGTGGTGGCGATGATCTGGAGAGTAGGATAGTGCTGTTTGAAGGCGTGGTAGAACTGCGCGAAGCGGCCGTCGTACGAGTGCGAGCGGTCAAATTGGTCCTCGTTTCCCACTTCGACATAATGCAGCGGGAACGGCGCAGGGTGGCCGTCTTTGATGCGCTCTGCGCCCCATTTGGTGTCCGCGCCGCCGGTTACGTACTCGATCTCGTCGAGCGCATCCTGGACGTAGGGTTCGAGCGCCGGGCCGGGATCGATGTGCTCCTGCTGAAGGGAGTAGCCGGCATAGACGGCGAGCACGGGCTCCATCTTCAAGTCCTCACACCACTCCAGGAATTCGAGCAGGCCCATGCCGTCGGACGAGCGGTAGCTCCATGGGCTCGGGTGCGTGGGGCGGTCGGTCCGCGGGCCGATGGTTTTCTTCCAATCGAAACGGTCGGCGATGTGATCGCCCTCTAGATAGTTGCCGCCGGGCAGGCGCAGGAATTTGGGCTGCATGGCGGCCAGCTTTTCCATAATGTCCACGCGGTTGCCGCTGGGCCGCGCATGATAGGTGGGCGGAAAGAGCGAGACCAGGTCGAACCAGACCGTGGCCGGGCGAGCGATGGTGAGGAGGAGATGGTTGTTCGAGGAAGGGGGAACGCCGGCGGTTTTGAGCGTCCAGGTGAACTGCTTCCATTCGCCGGTGAGGCCGGTGACCGTGGTTGTGGCCGCAACCGCGCCGGTCTGATCGTTCTCAAGGCTCACGGTGACGGCAAGGCCCGGTGCGTCGGTCTTGGCGTAAAACGATCCCGTGTAGACGGTTTGCGGGCGCACGGGAATGCCCCAGTAGCCGCCGTTCTCCACCCCCGCGGGCGAGCCCGGAGCGGCCGCGGAGACGCTGACGCGAAGGCTGCGCGTGAGCGCGGCGCTGGGACCGGTGGCCGAGTCGATTGAGACATTGACCGCGGAGTTGCCGCGCGCCACCATTGGCCAGGAAACCAGCGCGTCCCAGGCGGTGCTCGGCGTGCGGTCGCGCACCAGTTCGCCATAGATGCCGCCGTCGTAGGAGTAGTTGATCTCCTCGGTCATGAGGCCGTAGAGCGTGGGGCTGACCTTGGCGATGGGCTGGTCGGCCTGGATGGTGAACGACGGCGTCTGCGCGTAGAGGGGCAGGGACAAGGCGAGGGCGGCAAGGAATGCGGCGACGAGGGATGGTTTGTTCATGACCCCGCAATCGTACTGCGGAGGCGGAGGGGTTGACAATCTGGAAAGGGTTTACCGGAGCCAGTAGCCAGTAGCTTGTAGCCAGTAGCCAGTAGCCAGTAGCGAGGAGGCGGCTGGAAAGATCACGAACGGCGAGCGGAATTTGCAAGCGAAGATCCTGCAGGGGCTAAAGCCCGCGCGTTTTTTGGGCACTTTCGGCACGAGTAAACTCGTGCCCTGTTACAAGACCTTTCCTGGGGGTGCTCTTCAGCAAGCTGCTGGATTTCGAGGTCAGAAGGTTTGAGCTACGAGCTACCGGCTACTGGCTACAGGCTACCGGCTACAAGCTGCCGGCTCTTAGCTTGTCGTCTTCTCGATGGCTGCCGTGATGGCAACGCGGACGGCATTGGGCAGGGCCGGCATGGCGCCGGAGTGCGAGGCCATCCAGGCGCCCCAGCGATTTCCGGCTTCGTTGAGTGTGGCCAGGCCGGCGCCGCGCAGCATGGAGTGAGCGATGGCCGCCGTGAAGGCGTCTCCGGCGCCGATGGGGTCGGCAACTTTGACGGGAAATCCGGGATGCTCGTCCCATGCCTCGCGCGTGACGAGCAAACTGCCCCGGCTGCCACGCGTGATGGCTACCGTTTGCAAGGAAGGAAACGCGGCAAGCAGGCGCTCGGCTGCCGTGAGCAGAGACTCGCTCGTCGATAGGGTCTGGCCTGTGAGGGGCGCGTTCTCAATGCTCGGGTCAATACTCGGGTCGGTGCTCAGGCCGGGACTCAGGTCGAGGAGGTCCAGCACCAGCGGCGTCTCGGCGTCGTTCATCTTGACCACGGTGGCAAGCCCCAGCGATTCCTCGAGAATCTCGGCCGAGTAGAAGGGTTTCCGAAGATTCACATCGAAGATGCGAATGCAGGCGTCAGAGGCCTCGGCGACGATGGTTTGAATGGTCTGCCGCGCCTGCGGGTGGCGCTGCGCCAGTGACCCGAAACAGAGGACGCTGGCGCGTTCGGCGAGCGCGACCCACTCATCGGGAAGCTCCAGGAAATCCCATGCTGCCGGTTCGTGAATGGTGTAGTGCGGCTCGCCTGCTTCGAGACTGACGGCGACGCGGCCGGTTTCGTGGAGCGGATCGACCTGAAGGAAGCTGGTATCGACAGGCATCGGGTCCAGAATCGGGCGCAGGCGGTCGATGGCTTGGCGGCCCAGGTCGTCGCGGCCGATGCGGCTCAGGATTGCGGCATGATTGCCGAGACGGCCCGCCATCACGGCGAAGTTGGCGGGCGCGCCACCCAGCCTCATGCCGTCGGGCAGAATGTCCCAGAGCAGTTCGCCGATTCCCAGGATCAGATGCGGTTCGTTCATAAGGGCTCCAAGAGCGGGGAGTAGGGAGTAGCCAATAGGGAATAGAAAACAGTGGTTCGTGGAGAATTGTCAGCTATTCGCGTGCGATCGAGCAACATTCGACTTGCTGCCGTTGCCGGCAGCTTCCCCTGTTGATTAGCATCGAAGGGAAAGGCGTGGCCTGTGCCGCGCCGCGAGGAAGCGCCATGAAATTGCGCATCAAGGGAGATTCTCTGCGGTTGCGTGTAGGGCCTGCGGAGGTTGAGCGTCTGACCGGCTCCGGACGCATCGAGGAGACCATCCACTTTGCGCCCGGCGTCCAAATGACTTACGCGCTCGAACTCTCGGAAAGCGCAGCATCGATCTCGGTGGTTGGCTCGCCCGGCGAAGTGGTTGTCCTTGTGCCCACCCGCGTGGCGCAGGCGTGGGCCCATGGCGACGAGGTTGGTATCTATGGCGCTCTTGCGAACGGCTCGGGGTTCCTTGAACTCGCCATTGAAAAGGATTTTGCATGCCTCGACACGAGCCACGCCGGCAACCACGACACCTATCCCAACCCCAAAGCTGCTTGCTGACCCGCATTTCTCGCGGATGTCTCGGCGGCAGGGGAAATGGCGCAATTTTGACCGTAGCCTGCGGGGGTCAGGAGACCCCCGCTACAGCCGGTCAGGAGACCGGCGCTACACTTCCTCCGTCGCAGCATCACGCAGTCTCGGTACTAGCAGGCAGAGTCCGATTCAGCGAACGCAGTCGATGGAAATCCGCGGTTGGTTTTCGGAGGTTCGCGTGGAGAGGGCATTCGGGGGTATGATGCTCGCCATGCACGAATGCGGCAGCCTTGCCTGCGGAGACAATTCCGCAGGGATCGGGGTTTGTGTCGACTTGGATGAAAACGGAGCTGTCCTGTCCAATGCGGTCGCGGCTGGAATTTATATGAATTGCCTGTAGTTTTCCCTTGATTTGCCGTTGGGGTTTTTTGATGCCGACGGTTCTTGAAGCCACAAGGAGAGCCCCCGAGCCGATCGGGGCAGACGGGATGCATCGCAGCATCCTGCGTGCGGCCGTCTCGGTTGGCGCGGCAGGCGTGATCGTCAAGCTCGTGGCCACGGCGAAGGAGATCGCCGTCGCCTCGGTCTATGGCCGCTCCGACGCCATGGACGCGTTTCTGGCCGCGGCGCTGATTCCCAGCCTGCTCGTGAACCTGATCTCCGAGTCGATGAACCAGGCGCTGGTGCCTACGCTGGTCCGGGTGAGGGAGAAGGAGGGCCGCGAGCGGGCGCAGCAACTGCTGGCGAGCTCGATGCTCTGGATGTGCCTGCTGCTCGGCGCCGCGTCGCTGCTGATGGCGCTACTGGCGCGCGGCTTCTTCCCGCTGATCGCCTCGAACTTCCCGCCCGCTAAACTCGCACTTTCAATCCGGCTGTTTTACGGGCTCTTGCCGATCGTCCTGCTCACCGGCATCGCCACCAACTGCACCGCCATTCTGAATACGCTCGATCGCTTCGCGCTGCCGGCGCTGGCGCCTGCCGTCATCTCCGTCTCGATCCTCTTCGGAGCATTGTGGTGGGGCGGACGCTTCGGCATCTGGGCCATGGTTTACGGCACACTGGCGGGTTCGTTGCTGCACGTCGCGATTGTGGCTTGGATGATGGAAAGGCACGGCTATCCCTTTCGCCTGGGTTGGCATGGCATGAATGAGGCCACGCGCGAGGTCGCCGGGCAATATGGTCCCGTTCTGCTGAGCAGTGTGGTTTCCTCGGGCGGCTTGCTTGTCGACCAGTCCATGGCCGCGATGCTGGCCGCGGGCAGCGTCTCCGCGCTGGTCTACGCCAATCGATTTGTCAGCGTGGTGTTGACGCTGCTAGCCGGCGCGGTTTCGACCGCCATCGTGCCTCACATTTCGCGCCTCGTCGCCCACCGCGACTGGGTGGGATGCCGCCACACCATTCGCACCTGGGTGCGGCTCACGGCGCTGGTCTCGGCGCCCATCGCGGTCCTGCTCATCGCGGGCGCGCGTCCGCTGGTGCGCGTGGCCTACCAGCACGGCCGCTTCGGCACGCACGACACCACGGTCGTGGCCGCGGTGCTCGCCATGTACGCTGTGCAGATTCCGTTTTACGTGACCAGCCGCGTCTACTACCGCTTTATCGTGGCCATGCGCCGCACCGATCTTGTCCTCTACTGCGGCATGATCAACCTGGGCCTCGATATTGTGCTCAATCTCGTCCTCATGCACTGGTTCGGCGTGGCTGGAATCGCCCTTGCCACCTCGCTCTGGACTGTGAGCACCTTCTTCTTCCTCTGGTACTGGAGCCGCAAGCTGCTGAAGCGCGCAGAGTTGGAGGGGGCCGCATGACTCTAAAACCCGCGCAGTACCTGCTGCGCATCGACGATCTTTGCCCCACGGTTCGGGCCGAAAGCTGGGCGCAGTGGCAGGCACTGATCGCAGATTTCGACTTGAAGCCGATTCTGGCCGTGGTTCCCGACAATCGCGATCCGGAGCTCGAGGTTTCTCCACCCGACGCGGCGTTCTGGGAGCGCATGAGGGCTCTCGAGGCTGCCGGAGCGGAGATTGGCCTGCACGGCTACCGCCATCTGTGCGTGAGCCGGGGGCGCAGCCTGATCGATTTGCACCGCACCTCGGAGTTTGCCGGCGTGCCCGCGGAAACGCAACGCGCATGGATCGGGGAGGGCCTCGGCATCCTGCGCGGCCACGGCCTCAACCCGAAGATCTGGGTTGCGCCGCGTCACGGCTTCGATGCCGAAACCATCCGGGCGTTGCTGGGGGAGGGAATTACGCTCTTGTCCGACGGTTTCACCCGCGTGCCGTTCCTTCGCCGCGCCATGACCTGGATTCCGCAACAGCTCTGGGCGCCGGTAGAAAAATCAAGCGGATTGTGGACCATCTGCGTCCACCCCAACACCGCCGGCGAAGCGGAGATCGCGGCCCTGCGCGGCTTCCTGGCTCGACACGCAACGCAATTCACCTCAGTGGATCGCGTCCTCTTCGATTCAGCGCCCACCGCCTTGACTCTCGCCGAGCGCTTTCAGGCTGTGTGCGCGCTGCGACGCCGCAAACTCTCCCACGCCGTGGGGCCCATTCGCCGGCTGGGGCACTTGCGATCCAGCAACTCCCCATAAAGCTGCTCCCAGCGGTCGAGAACGGTTTCCAGGCTGAATTGCAGGATCACGCGTTGCCGTGCCCGCGCGCCGATGGCGCGCCGTTTCCTGGACGGAGTGTGCATCAACCAGCTCATGGCCGCGGCCAGCCCTTCGGGATCGCCCGCAGGCGCCAGCCAACCCGTTTCTCCATCCGCAATCACTTCGCGTGTGCCGGGAACGTCGGTGGCCACAACCGGAAGTCCGCAAGCTCTGGCCTCCAGAAGCACCATCGGCAGCCCTTCGCAGCGCGACGAGAGAACAAATCCATCGGCGGCTTGCATCCAGCGCCTCACCTGCGGTTGGAAACCGGCAAAGCACACGCGTTCGTTGAGGCCGAGCCGCACCGCCAATTGCCTCAGCTCCGTTTCAAGGGGGCCGGCGCCGCATATCAGCAGATGCGCGGGCTTGGGAGCGCGCGTAAAGGCGTTCAAGAGCGTCGGATAGTCCTTGACCGGCTCCAGGCGGCCCGCGGCCAGCCAGAGAAACTCATTCCCGATTCCAAGCTCTTCCCGCGCCGCCGCACGCACCCGCGCATCCGGTTGCCAGCGGTCCACATCGACGCCGTTGCCTACCACCGAGAGACGGTTCTCGCTCACCAACCCGGCTGCGAGATGCGCCGTGGCGGCCGCTTCGCTCACGGCAGTCACGTGGTCGGGCAGCCAGCGGCTGCAGCGATAGCCGAGCCGCAGCCCCGGCCGTCCGGGGTTGGAGTTATGGATGGTGTCGATCACCACCGGAACCGATGCGGCCAGGCGCGACCACCTTGCAAACCATGCGGCGTGGGGCAAGTGGGCGTGCAGCACGTCGGGCTGCTCGCGGCCAAGCCACCTGTGGAAGCGCAGCCAGCCGCGCGGGTCGGCGAGCCCTTTGCGCATCTTCAGGCTCAGGAACGCAACGCCCGCGTCCGCCAGCTCTTGGGCCGCGGCGCCTCCTGTGCCGGAGAGCGCGACCACGCTCACCCGCCAGCCCCGCCGGGACAATCCCTTGGCCAGGAGCATGACCTGCTGTTCGGCCCCGGCGATGCGGTCGAGGCCCGGAATGGCGATCGCGGCGTGGCTCATGGTCTCTTCCAGGCGTGTGTGCCGATCAGGTTCTCATAGGCGCTGACGGCATCATCGAATCCGAACTGATCCGCGGTCCGCGGCTTGACGAAAGCCATCGCATCGGCCCGCTGCTGCCTGTGGAAGCGCGGCAACAGAGCAGCCACCGCGGCGCAAAGCGCCGCTACCAGAAAGGAGATGGCAAGGAAGGGAAGCGACAGAAGAATTAACAGCATTGAAAGCGATAGACGAACAAAGTTGCCGACCATGGATTCCTCTCAGCAACGCAGCAGTGCAACCGAGGTCAACCTGCAGATGCAACAGAGAAGCAAAATGCGAAATTGCTTTGGCGGGAAGCTTGCTCGACGATGCGGGCGATGCACTGTGAACTGAGCCGGAGGATTCACTGGCCGGCATGCCTATCTGTTCGCCATCGAAGCTAGCTCCAACCGAAAACGCAGGAGTGACCGTGGTAACTCGTCGTTTGCCGGAGGAAGAGATCAGTATTCTTAGGAAACATAGATTCAAAAATGTTGTCAAGTGTGGAAAACATATTTAGGAAAACAAGAAAGTTTATTACTTTAGTAAGTATCTTTCGTTCACGGTAGATGGCGCTCCCTGGGGCCATCCGAAGGACGCATCGCAGGGCAATCGTGTATCGAAATGTGGGAGGTTTTTCAACAAGCACGAGTGCACAGGCTGTGGAAAACGCATCTGGCGAAGAGCTTTTATGTACACCCGAGTTGAGTGGGGCCGTGACCGCAGCAGGGACTAGACAGCCGCGCCGGCATGCGACGCGAAGAAGCCGTGGTGGAAACGCTGCCCCGGACGAATGTCTTCGAGAGCCAGAATGAGAGCGTCGGCCAGCGCATGCGATGAGACTTCCGCTGCCAGCCAAACCCCACTGCGCCCCTCGAGCAGTTCGACGACTCCGCCCGACGCCGGAGTGGCCACGAGGGGAAGGCCGGCAGCGGCGGCCTCGAGAAGCGCATTCGGCATGCCCTCGTAGCGCGACGACAAGACGAAGAGCGTAGCGCCCGGGAAAAGCCCATAGGGAGTGTCGAGCGATTCCGCAATGCGGACTGCGCCGCCCAAATCTGTTTTCTGAAGAAGCGCCAGCAGCGCCGCCTTCTCGCGTCCGGAGCCGGCGATCGTGAGATCGGCCGAAGGGAATCGCTCGCGCACTTTGACAAGCGCCTCGATGAGCAGGTCGAAACCCTTTTCCGGCGCCAGCCTGCCTGCGGCGAGCAGGTGCGGGCCCTCGCCGCTCCACGCAGACGGCGCACTCTGTACGGCGAGAATGCCTTCGAGATCCACCGGGTTGGGCAAGACCGCGATCTTTTCGCCAGGGATTCCGATTTCGCGCGTCAGGTCCCTGGCCATGGCGCGCGACTGGCAGATGACGCAATGGGCACGCCGGTAGAGCAAGCGGTAAAGCAGGCGCGTATACCAGGGAAGACTGCCGTGAGCCAGAGCGGCAGAGACGGTTGCGTTTTGCCGGACCAGGACACGCGTTGCCGGCGGAAAGAAGGGGCGCAGAAACAGCGCCAGGAAGCTGATCTCGGGGGCGCCCGACAGAATCACGTTGGGCCGCAAGCGCCACACCAGCCGGATGAGCGGAAGCGCCGCGGCGCGTGCGCGCGCGGCGCCAAGCGCGTGGATCGTCACCCAGGCGGGCAGGGCGCCGGGAGCTGAATCTTGAGCCCGGACCAGGCACAGATGGACCTCGAAGCTCTCTCGCGACAGGCCTCGCGCCACCAGCGCCATCACTTGCTGCGCGCCGCCGCCGCCAATCCGTGGAGTCAGCAGGAGGACTTTAGTGCGTGCCACAGTGTGTTTCCTGAAAGGATGCAATTGTCGAACAGTCTCGCGTGCGGGTCATGTGCTGGCAGTCACTGCATCTTTCTTGATAAACTTTTATGAATGTCGAAAGTAATCGAATTGTAACCTTTCTTCCCTGAATCTGCGCCGAAGCACTCCCCGACGGGAGATTTCCAACTGCTGAGGCGCTCAGATGGCCGATTCGGCTTTCTTTCATCTTCATTTCTCGGCGACGTGCCAGAATCTGCCGCCAACGATTCTGATCGGTGTCACGCATGCGCAGACCTGTCTGGTGCTGGGGGCGCGGCTGCGCGCCCTGCGCAAGGCCGGCTTCCGCGTTCTCGTGCTCTCCAGTCCCGGGCTGCTGCTCGATCAGACTGCGACGCGCGAGGGCGTGGAGCGGATCGCACTGCCCATGCAACGCGGTATTGCTCCCTTCGCCGATCTGGTGGCCTTGTTCCGGCTTTGGCGGCTGATCGGCAGATGCCGGCCGGACCTGGTCGAGTTCAGCACCCCGAAGGCGGGACTGCTGGGGAGCATCGCCGCCTGGCTGCGCGGCGTGCCGCACCGCGTCTACATGCTGCGCGGCCTCAAGCTGGAGGGCACGTCGGGATTCAAGCGCCGCGTGCTGCTGGCCGCCGAACGCATGGCCGCCCGCTCGGCGCAAGTGGTTCTCTGCAACAGCGAGAGTCTGCGCGAGGAGGCCCTCGCGCTGCGCGTGGCCGATGCGAGCAAACTCCGTCTGCTTGGCGACGGAAGCAGCAACGGCGTCGATATCGATCGCTTTTCGCCTGGGCCGAGCAAGGTGCGCGAGGATCTGAACATTCCGGCGAGCGCTCCGGTGATTGGCTTTTCCGGCCGCTTGACGCGCGACAAGGGACTGCCCGAACTGATGGAAGCCTTCAAGATGATTCTTGCGGCCGAGCCTGCCACAAGGATGCTGCTGGTGGGTTGGTTCGATGCGGCCGAAGACGCGCTCGATCCCGAAGTTAGGGAGCGCATTCTCCGTCATCCCAACATCGACTGCACAGGATTCGTAGGTGACACTGCGCCCTATTACCGCGCCATGGACGTGCTGGTTCTGCCTACGTGGCGCGAAGGCTTCCCGAATGTTGTGCTGGAAGCAGCGGCCACGGGAATCCCCGTCGTCACCACGGCGTCTACCGGCGCGCGCGACTCCGTGATTCCTGAAGTGACCGGCCTGTTGATTCCGCCGGGGTATCCCTACGCCATCTACGAAGCCGTGATGAAACTCATTCACGATCCCGAGCGGCGGCAGCGCATGGGCCAGGCTGCCCGCGCGTGGATTCTGGTGCACTACGCGGAAGCGCATGTTGTGGGCTTGACCGTCGATTGCTACAAAGGTCTGCTCGCGCAGCGGCTTACGGGACCGGTCTTGGCTGCGAAGAATGCAACGTTCTGAAATCCTTGCATCGGTTCAGGGGTCTATACTGCGCTGGGCCATGCTCTCGAAAATTTCTTGACAACCGGAAAGGAGCCTGTGGGAATGAAATACACGTCACTGATGTTTGCCCTGCTGTGGACAGGTATCGTTTACTGCCAGGATTCAAGTGTTGCTAAACCAGGGGCCGGCGTGACCGAGCAGACCACCGCTACTGCTGCACAGATGCCCGCTGCGAGCTCGGGAACCTCGAGCGAGAAGATGGCGAAGATCGTGGTTTACCGCGTAAAGGCATTCAAGGGGAGTGCCATTAAGCCGCCCGTGCTCTACGACGGACTCCTTGCTGCGTTTTTGTATAACGGCAGTTATGTTGAGCTGCTCGTGCCCCCGGGCCAGCACATTATCAGCTCAGACAAACAGGGATCCAGGATTTTTGCTGGAAAGAGGGAAAACATACTGACGATCGACGCCAAGGCGGGAGAAGTCAGCTACGTTCAGCTGGAAGTCGTGATGGGCGCGTGGCACGGTGTTGGAGAGGTCCGCCAAGCCTCGCCGGAGGAGGGGAAGGCCGCTTCGGAGTCTCTTCCCCGGCAGGAGCCGGACTGGACCCGAGCTGGAAAGACCTGGCTGGACAGTCATACTGAGCCGGCGGCAATCAAGGTTGATGGCACCTGGCATGGGAGCGAATGGGGAGATATTGTCCTTCATCAGGCCGAGGGCAGCGGAGAGCTGAAGGGCACTTGCGACAAATGGGACATTAACGGATTGGTAAGCGGAAACCGCGTCTACCTGCTCTTTGCCAGCTACGGCGATGTTGCGTATTCTGCCGTGCTGACTGCCGCTGGCGATAAGACCCTGGACGGCGATTATGCCAAGGGCGTTCGGGCGGACGCTACTGCCGGGAAGACAATTCACCTGACCAAAGAGTAACCGGAGTTCGGGCTGACACCACGAGATGCAGTGGGACGGGCGCCCGAGAGAAGGGCCACGCCCGTCCCATTTGCGCAAAGGGCGCGGTGGTAGCATCGGAGTTGTCCGATGAAATCAAAAAAACTGCAAATCATTCCTCTTGGCGGCCTGGGCGAGTTCGGCATGAACTGCCTGGCGTTGCGCTGGGAAGACGACATTATTGTCATTGACGCGGGGCTGATGTTTCCCGAGTCGGAGCTGCTGGGCGTCGACATTGTCGTGCCCGATATCACCTACCTGATCGAGAACAAGAAGCACGTGCGCGGCATTGTGCTCACGCACGGCCACGAGGATCACATCGGCGGCCTGCCCTGGATCCTGAGCGAGCTGAAGGTTCCCGTCTACGCCACCGAGTTCACCCTGGCCT
>PLSB01000201.1 GCA_003165005.1 Acidobacteriaceae bacterium
CAGCCATTTGGCGTCCTCGTGCAGCCGCCCCAGTACCTGTCCGCGCTGGGACGAAGAGGTCAAAGCCAGCGCTTCGCACAGCACGTAGCCCACGATTGCCGCCACTCCGGCGATAAATCCGCCGTGCAGGTTGACCCATGCGAGCATGATTATCGGCACCAGCCACATCCAGGCCTTCAGTCCGCGATGCCGCCGCCACAACTCGGTGAACAGGATGGCGAACAGCAGGGTGGTGAAGAGGTCGGCCCTTGGCGTCAGCCGGTAGGCCAGCGACGGCACGGCCACGGCCAAAATGGCCGCGGTGGCCAGCAGCGGGGCTCCCGCACGGCGCAGCAGCAGCCAGCAGGAAAGCCCCAGCCCGGCCAGGGCGCACAGCCAGCTCAGCGCCGCNNGTCGGTGCGGGGTACCGCGTGGTGCTGGATGAGGTAGCGTCCCAGGGCCAGTTGCCATCCGGTGTCGAAGTCTCCCACGGTGCGCAGGCAGGCCATGGCCATGTAGAGGGCGGCCACCGCGGCCAGCAGCAGCGCAAGCCGGCGGAGCAGGGAATCGGACGTTGTTGTGGCGGGCGTGGCAGGCATAGAAGGCATGGAAGATACTGGCATGAAGTGCCAGAATAGCGCACCGCGCCCCGGCCCACCAACCTTTCTGCGCTCCGGGCGATTGACTCCGCGCGCGGAGAGTGGTTTGCTATCGCAATGGAACTTCGCAAGGACCCCATCACGCGCTCCTGGGTCATCACCGGCGAGCGAACCCCTGGCGGCCGCAATCCGCAGCAGGTCTGCCCCTTCTGCCCGGAGAGTCCGCAGCCTCCGCAGGTCATCAGCTCGATGGCCTCTGTCAGCTATGGACCCTGGTCGGCCAGGGCCGTCGTGCACCCTCTGCCGCTCTACCATGTGGAGGGCGACCCTGGCCGCCGCGGCTTGGGTTTGTATGACGTGATGCACTCGGTGGGCGCGCACGAGGTGGTGGTGGAAAATCCCCGCCACGACCGCCAACTGTGGAATGCCAGCGAAGCCGAGATCGAGCAGTTCCTGCTGCTGTGTGCCCAGCGCGTGGAAGACCTGAAGAAGGATCATCGCTTCAAGTACGTCAGCATCTTCAAGGATTTCGGTTCTCTCAGCGGGCAGGAGTTCGACCATCCCACTTCGCAGATCGTGGCCACCACCTTTGTTCCGCGCCGCGTCCTGTACGAGCTGCGCTCCGCCCGCGAGCACTTTGCCCAGAAGGAGCGCTGCGTGTTTTGCGACATCCTCACCCAGGAGATGCAGCAGCGCGACCGCATCGTGGAGATTCGCGGAGACTACGTGGCCTGCTGCCCCTTTGCCTCGCGCGCCCCGTATGAGACGTGGATCCTGCCGGTGACGCACAACGCCAACTTTGAAAACACCGCCCGCTCCACGCCCGGTGCCCTGCGCGACTGTGCCGGCCTGCTGCGCCGCATGTTGAACCGCATCCGCTCCATCACCGACAGCTTCCACCTGGTCTTTCACACGGCTCCCAACACGCAGCACCAGAGCAAGGTGCTCAACTACTGGCGCACCATCCAGGATGACTACCACTGGCACATCGAGATTCTGCCCATCCTGCAGGAGCGGCAGAAGTCCTACTCCTTCAAGGAGACCTACCGCTCGGCCGTACTGCCCGAGGAGGCGGCGCTGCGCCTGCGCGAGGCTCCCACGGAGGAGACGCACACCCGGAGCTAGCTGGCGAACCGCTGCTGCCAGCCGGGAAATGCCGCGTGTTATAATCAGACGTTTGCTGTGCGTCAGGAACCCCTGGGGGGCCTGCGCGTGGCCGCCTGCAAGGGCAAAACCGGAAGCTCTTCTTCCTGAAAATCCATCAAGTTACGCGAGGTTTGGCATGTCCGGCCACTCCAAATGGGCAACAATTAAGCATAAAAAGGGCGCGCTGGATGCTAAGCGCGGCAAGATATTCACCAACCTGATCAAGGAAATCACGATGGCTGCCAANNAAGGCTGAAAACATGCCGCAGGACAACATCAAGCGGGCGATTCTGCGCGGAACCGGGGAACTGGAGGGGGTCAGCTACGAAGAGGCGACCTTTGAGGGCTATGGACCCGGCGGAGTGGCTGTCCTGGTGGACGTGCTAACGGATAATCGCAATCGCGCGGTGAGCGAGATCCGGCATGCGTTTTCGAAGAACGGCGGAAACCTGGGTGAAACCGGCTCCGTGAAGTTCATGTTTGCCAAGAAGGGCCTGATTGCGGTGGAGAAATCGGCTGCCACGGAAGAGAAACTGACGGAGATCGTGCTGGAACACGGCGGCGAGGACCTGAAAGACGAGGGCGAGACGTGGGAGATCATCACCGACACGGGATCGTATGAGGCGGTGGCTGGCGCCGTGAAGGCTGCCGGCATTCCCACGGTGATGAGCGAGGTGGCCATGCTGGCCTCGACCTACAACAAGCTGGAAGGCACTGCGGCGGCGCAGATGGTGCGGCTGCTGGAGGCTCTGGAGGATCTCGACGACGTGCAAAACGTGCACTCGAACTTCGATATGGACGCCGAGCAGATGGAGCACGCCGCGGGCTGAGCGGGCGTCCGATAGGAAAAACAAGGCCGCCCGGTTGAGGCGGTCTTTTTTTGGAAGAGTCGGAGAAGCAGGGAACAGGGAACAGGGAACAGGAAAGCAGTTTTGGGGGCCGGATTGAAGATCTTCGATCGAATTGGTTGGTTTGTGTTGCTGGTGGTGGCAGCGTGGGCGGGAGCGATGACGGTGATCGGCCAGACGCCGGCCAGCCCTCCGGCAAATGGCGACGATCAAAACAATCCCGTGGCCCAGGTGCGGGGGCAGCGGAGCTGGGAGTACGGCCCTTTTGTGAATGGGGGAACGGGCGTGGGCAGTCGTTCGGATTACAGGTTTCTGTCTGCGGGAATTGAGCTGGGCAAGGTGCTGACGCCTTTGGTGCATGCGGGAGTCTTCAGCGGCCAGTTCCAGTTCGCGGGCAACATCATGCCGTTGTGGCAGGCCTATACGCCGGCGCCGCATTCAGTGGAGATTACCTGCCTGAACTCTTCGGGGCAGCCCTATCCCTGCTCTTACCCGTACGGCGGCGGGACGTTTTACGGAGTCAGCCTGACGCCGGTGATCTTCCGCTGGAATTTTGCGACCCGTTCGCACCGCATTCAGCCGTGGCTCCAGGCCGCGGGCGGAGTGATCTACACGACGCACAAGTTTCCGCCGAATTATTTGAGCTGTCCGGAGCCGGAGTGCACGCCGCCCATCGATGGCGGCACGAGCGTATGGAATTTTTCGCCGCAGGGAGGCGGAGGAATCCACTATTTTTTCCGCTCCAAGCGATCGATCGATCTGGGTGTGAATGGAGTTCATATCTCGTCAGCCTCACTGGGCGACCGCAACCCTGGCGTGAACGCCAGCGTCCAGGTACAGGTTGGCTACACGATCTGGAAATGAAAAGACAGGGAACAGGGATCAGGGAACAGGGAGTGGAACGGCGATGAGCGGAGCGATCATCGAGTGTGTTCCCAACTTTTCAGAAGGGATCGACGCCGAGCGTGTGGAGGCGATTGTGGCCTCGATGCGGGTGGATGGCGTGCACCTGCTGGATTGGTCGATGGATGCGGATCATAACCGCTCGGTGGTGACGATCGCCGGAGAGCCGTCCGCGGTGGTGGAAGCGGCGGTACGCGCCGCGGGCAAGGCGGCGGAGGTCATCGATTTGACCCGCCAGCAGGGCGCTCACCCTCGCATCGGCGCGGCAGACGTGATCCCGTTTGTGCCCGTGAAAGGGATCAAGCTGGAACAATGCGTGCTGCTGGCGCGGCAGGCGGGGCTGGAAATCTGGCGCCGGTTTGGGGTTCCGGTGTACTTCTACGAAGCGGCCGCGGCTCGGCCCGACCGGGTGAATCTGGAAGACGTGCGCCGGGGACAGTTCGAAGGGCTGCGAGACGCCGTGGAGAAAGATCCGTCGCGGCGGCCCGATCTGGGCGGGCCGGGACTGCATCCCACGGCCGGCGCGTGTGCCGTAGGGGCGCGCAAGTTCCTGGTGGCCTATAACATCTACTTCGATTCGGCCGACGTGGCCATTGCCCGTGCCATTGCGAGGGAGGTGCGGGCGGCAAGCGGCGGCTTGAAGGGCGTGAAGGCGATGGGTGTTATGGCTCATGGACGCGCCCAGTTGTCGATGAATATCACCGACTTCGACGCGACCCCGATCTCCGAGGTGCACCGCAAGGTTTCGAGTCTGGCGGCCCGGCACAGGGTTTCGCTCGCCGAAGGAGAGGTGATCGGCCTGATTCCCGAGGCGGCTTGTGAGCGGGGAAGCGAGTGGGTGCGTCAATTGGTTGGGTTCGACGAAGAGACGAAGGTTCTCGAGCGTTGCCTGAAACGTCCTTTGGCGTGGCCGGTAAACTGAAGACGAGCTGGCGCGGTTCGACTGGCTCGGTTCGGCAATTCGCCGGTACAATAGTGCCAGGACGTTCCAGAATGCCGGGATTGGATAGGGCAGGCCGTCCGGCGATGCTTCCGGCAAATGGCCGTTAATCACCGTGGTTTGTGGCAGGAGGAAGAAATTGTTTAAGGTCTTAGTCAAGTGTTCGATGGTGTTGATCCTGTTCGGGACAGGTGCGTGGGCATCCGCCGCCCAGCTCTCTACCGATGCGCGCGGAGCCATTCCGCACGATGTGCAGCAGTTGGTAGTCATCGACTACCATGCGATGCAGAACTCGACGGCAGCCATGAATTTGCGGGACCGGGTGATGCCGCCCGAGTTGAAGCAGTTCGACGAAGCGCTGAGCCACTCGGGACTGAACGAGAATCACGACGTGGCAGAGCTCGCCTTTGCGCTCTTCCGGCCGTCGCCGGGCAGCGACGCCCTGCAAACCGTGGGCATCGCTGAG
Organism: Acidobacteriaceae bacterium; assembly: GCA_003165005.1. Lineage (GTDB taxonomy): Bacteria > Acidobacteriota > Terriglobia > Terriglobales > Acidobacteriaceae > Telmatobacter. Next base: position 4,882 of record PLSB01000201.1, read on the forward strand.
GGCCAGTTCGATACGCAGGCGATTCTGGCCAACTTCCGTAAACAGAAGGTGAAGGCGACCTTGTTGCGGACCAACAGCGTGTATCCGATGGCCAAGACAGGCTTCGTGCTTTGCTTTGCAGATCCTTCAACCATGATCTTCGGAAGCAGGGATTCCGTGACCAAAGCGCTGGACGCGCGCGACGGAATGGCGCCCAGCCTGCTTACCAACAGCGCGCTGATGAGCGCCATGCAGAGTGTCGATAGCTCGCCGCTGTGGAGCATTCTGGACGACAAAGGCACTCAGACCATGATGAAACAGCTTATGGGCGAGGCCGGCTCGATGACCGACTTCGACACCGTGAAAAAGCGGCTGGTCGCTTCATGGTATGCCATGGATTTTCAACACGGGGTCCGGTTCGATCTGACGATTGAAACCGGCGACTCCTTCGCGGCGGCTACGGTTTCTTCGCTGCTGTCGGCAGCGGTGATGGTGCGCAAGATGAGCGCGACCGATGCCGAGAAGAGCGCGCTGAACGGCACCGACATCGGCTCCAGTTCCGGGAATCTGACCATCCACTTCGCCACGTCCGACGCGGAATTCAGCAGCCTGCTGCAATCGCCGCTCTTCACGAGCATGGTGCACTAACCAGGTCTCTGACCGCACGAGTTCTTACCTTTGGATTTCGTGCTATCCCACCCTTTCGCCCCAAGAACGGGCGAAAGGATGGGGCACGGGAAGGTTCTTCTTCAAGCTGTCAGTGAGCCATGGATCGATCGAGAGGCCCGGGAATCGGGGAGCTATGGCTCCGGATTCTCCGGGCCTTTTTAATTGCGAAACGGTTGGAGATAGACCCCGCGAAGCGGGTTGCCGTTTGCCTCACGCAGATTTCAATGCAATCAGATCGGGGCCGATTGCAGCGGCGGATTTGTGCGCAGCGCCGGGCGGATACGCGCAGGCGCCGTTGCGTCCGTTGCGTTTGGCTCCGTAAAGCGCCTGATCCGCGCAGTCAATGAGAGAGGGAGCATGCTGCCCCAGTTGCGGAACCAGCGTGGCGCAACCTGCCGAGATCGTAACCACCCCAACAGGGTTCGAGGAGTGTGGAAGCTCGCGGTTGCGCATGACGGCGCAGATCTCCTCCGCGACATGAAGGGCGCCAGGAGCGTGGGTATTCGGGAGGACGACGGCGAACTCTTCGCCGCCAAAGCGGGCCACCAGGTCGCCCGGCCTTGAGACCACGTCCTGAATCGCTTCGGCGATCTGCTTGAGACAATTGTCGCCGCGCAAATGGCCGTAGGTGTCGTTGTAGGACTTGAACTGATCGGCGTCTATGAGCACGAGCGACAGGGGACTGCGCTCGCGCATTCCGCGCCGCCATTCGGTGGTGAGATATTGGTCGAAGCGGCGGCGGTTGGCCAGGCCTGTGAGCGCATCGGTGATGGCCAGCGCCTCCACGGCATGGTAGGCTTCGGCAAGTTGCTGCTCGGCAAGCTTGCGCTTCGTAATCTCGCGGACGGTATTCAGGATTCCGGTGGGCGCGCCCGTGCGAGGATCGCGGATGGTGCGCAGACTGGCTTCAACCCAGACGTAGCTGCCATCGTGATTTCTGACGCGGCATTCGACCAGTGCATCATCCTTTCCGGCACGCAGCTCACTGATGGTTTGCGACATCATTGGCTGGTCGGTAGGATGAACCAGCGCGAGGCTATGCAGTTGGAGCATCTCTTCCTGGCTCCATCCGCTCCAAGTGGCGCCAGCTGCCGAAACCAGGCTGCGATGTCCTTCAAAGTCGGCAACGATGATGATGTCGCGCGAGTTTTCCGTCACAAGTTTGTGCAGGGCGGCGATTTCCTGCAACTTGCGATCCGTGGAGAGCAGGTTCTCAATGACATCGGAGACGCTCAAGAGCATCACCATGGCGGAAACGATAAAGATCTGCAGGATAATGGCCGGCTGGAGACGAGAGAGGGACACGGCGGCCGCGAAGGGGCCTTCTCCGTGGACGGTGTACCAGATTCCGACCGCACCCACGAAGAGCGTGGCGGTTGCTGCCCAACCACGGCCAAGCCGGAGCAGAATCAGGATCAGGAGAGGATAAAGAACAAATGGCAACGGCGCCTTTGCCTGGCAGAGGACAACGAAGGTGACTGCTGCAAGAGGGAGCAGGTGGGCCCAAATCCTTCCGGAGCCCAGGGAGTGGAAGATTCTGGCGCGGAATATGGCGATGCAAGCAGGGGTGACGACGCATACGCCGAGACTGTCGGCTGCTACCCATTCGATGAAAGATCTGAAGAAGGCTGTGTGCTGCCAGAACGATAGGACGAGCGCAGCCAGAAAGCCTGCTGTGAGCGGGGCGACCAGAACAGCGAAAGCGATAAAACGCAGAACATACTTGATTTGAGTGAATCTGGGAAGCTGAGCGGAACGGCGGCGCAGAAGCAGCGCGCCCAGGAACGCCTCCAAGAGATCGAACGGCGTATCGACCAGGCTGACCTGCCAGGGAGTGTGAACGATGATGGCGCCGGCGATGTAGCCCAGCAGACCTGCGCCGAGATAGGCGGGCCAGAGACGGCGCGGCGCCAGGAGAAGGTAGGCGAGCAGGACGCCGTTGGCGACCCAAATGAGATTCGCCTGGGCGATGGTTCCTGCAAGGACGGCCGCCAGGCAGACACAAAGGGCGCAACCGGCTAGCCGGAACGCAAAGCCATGCGGGCGCAGACCTCTGCCCGATCGACGCGCAAGACGTGTTGCAGGCGTGGTGCGCAACTCCACCCTCCCCTCTTCTTATCGGAGGGATTTCAAGCAACATCAGCCGTTTGAAGAGGATTTGCTATTGATTTTGGGGGTTCTCGCCACCGAATGAAGGGGTTTCGGAAGCTGCCGGTTAGGCGTGCGGCGTCAATCGAGGGCGGAATTCGGCCTTGCCGCCGGGCTCGAGGACGATCTCAAGTTCTCCTTGTTGGCGCTCGACCAAAGTAGGACCCGCAATCTGCACCGTTTGGCCGTTTGCCGCCGTGTAGGAGACTCTGAGCTGGCCGCTGCCGAGAACCTGAAACCGATGATGAAACTCCGCGCCCGCGGCCAAAGAGTCAGCGCCGAAGCTGGCGCTTGGATAGTCCACTTCAAGAAGCTGAATGGGCGCGCCGGTGCGATTCTCGATGGTCGCGTCAATGTGGTAGGAATGGCAGCCGGAGAAGACGGAAGCTGAGAGGAGGGTTGCCGCATACAGCGCATAGCGACAGCCGGCGCGGTGCTTCACTGGCCGGTCTCCTTATCGGGCGGCGCGGCATCGGATCCGGTGAGCAGCTTGGCCACAGCCTTTTCCAAGCGGTCGAGGCGCTTGGCCAGCTCTGGAAGCCGCTGGAAGAGGGTCACGGCGCGAAGCCAGATGCGGTTGTCGAAGCCGGGAGAGCCGGAGATTACCTTGCCGGGCGGCACGTCGTGCGAGACCGCCGATTGCGCGGTGAGGATAACGCCGTCGCCCACGGTGCAATGGCCGGCAATGCCCACCTGGCCGGCAAGAATTACGTTGTTGCCGATGATCGAGGAGCCGGCCAGGCCGGTTTGCGCGCAGAGCAGTGTGTCGTTGCCCACCCGCGAGCCGTGGCCCACCTGAACGAGATTGTCGACCTTGGCGCCGTCGCCGATCTCGGTTGCGCCCACAGTGGCGCGGTCGATGGTCGCATTGGCCTGCACATCCACGCGACTGCCGATGCGAACCGGTCCGGACTGCGGAATCTTCTCCCATTGGCCCAGTTCGTTTTTGGAAAAGCCGAATCCATCCGCGCCAATGATGGCGCCATTTTCGAGCGTGACGTGGTCGGCGAGAACGCAGTTTTCGCGAACCACGGCATGTGCGTGAGCGAAAAAGCAGTCTCCCACCTGGACGCCGGGATAAAGCACGACGTGGGGCAGGATCGTGGCGTGCGATCCGAGCCGCACATAGGGGCCGATGACGGCGTATGCGCCGATGTGCGCGTCGGGGCCGATCTCCGCCGTGGGGTCGATCACGGCCGTGGGATGAATGCCGGGCGGGTAAGACGGCGGCTGATAAAAGAGGCCCAGTGCGCGCGCAAAGGCGTGATAGGGATTCTTGATGCGAATCGTGGCGGCCGTGATCTCCTGGAACTCCGGCTCGACGATAATCGCGGCGGCGCGGGTGGTTCGAGCGAGGGCTGTGTAACGGGGATTCGCGACGAAGGTGATCTCGGAGGGCCCGGCCTCTTCGATCCCGGTGACGCCGGTGATTTCCAGGTCAGGGTCGCCGCGCAATTCCGCGCCCAAACGGCTTGCCAATTCGCCTAGCTTCATTGAGGTGATTGTAGCGGAGCGCCGGGGGCTTCGCTCGGTTGCGGTGGAACTTGCAGCGTGTGCGCGGCCGACTGGGCGGCATGGAGCACCGCGCCGGGAACGATGCCGAGCACCAGTGTGGTAAGAACGGCCAGGGAGATGGCCGCGATCACGGCCGGGCCCACGTGTGGCTTGGGCGGTGCAGCCTGCTCGGCGGACGGGCGCTCGGCGGCGACGAGCGCCAAACGCAGGTAATAAGCCGCGGCTAGTCCTGAGTTGAGCAGGCCGATGATCGCCAAGGCGATGGCGCCGCCGTCTACCGCAGCGCTGAACGAGTAGAACTTGCCGAAGAAGCCGCCGGTGAAGGGAATGCCGATGAGCGAGATGAGGAAGAAGATGAGCAGGCTTCCGAGAATCGGCGAACGATAGATGAGGCCGCGGAAGTCGTCGATCAGCGAAAGCTGTTCGTCGTAGCCGGCGATGAGCGTGATCACGGCAAAGACGCCGACGTTCATGGCTGCGTAAGCCGCGGTGTAGAAGGCGGCGGCGGCGATTCCAATCGAGCCGATGCCGGCGAATGCCGCGAGCAAATAGCCCGCGTGCGCGATGGCTGAGTAGGCTAACATGCGCTTGACGTTCTGCTGGCGAAGCGCGGCCAGATTGCCGACCGTCATGGAGAGGACAGCGACGACCCAGAGCAGCGGCGCCCAGAGCGAGCGGAGATGAGGAAAGATCTCATAGACCACGCGGAGCAGCAAAGCGAAGGCGGCGGCCTTGGGCGCGGTAGAGAGCAGAGCGGCGACCGGTGTGGGCGCGCCTTCGTACACATCGGGCGTCCAAACGTGGAAGGGCGCCGCGGAAACCTTGAAGAGAATGCCCACCAGCATGAGCGCCATGGCGGCGAGAACCAGCGGCTGGTTTTGCGCGATGGGCGCGAGCTGCGCGATCTGGTAAATCTCGGTGGTGCCGGTAGCGCCGAAGATCAATGCGATGCCGTAGAGCAGAAAGGCGGTGGCAAAGGAGCCGAGGAGAAAATACTTGATCGCGGCTTCGGGTCCGCGGCCGGTCTGTTTGCGATAGCCGGCGAGGATGTAGGTGGAGATTGAAGAGATTTCGAGAGCGATGAAGACAACGAGCAGTTCCACGGCGCTGGTGAGCAGGCACATGCCGACGGCGCCAAAGACGATGAGCGCGTAGTACTCGCCCTGATGGTGGCTGTGCTCGGGCAGCGTGTCGAGCGAAAGCAGCAGGGCAACGAGCACAATGCCGCAGATGAGTACGTGGAAGAAGACCGTGAAGGCGCTGGTTTCAACAGTGCCGAAGAAGCCGGTGCCTTGTGGAAACGCAAGCTGTCCAACACTGGCCCAGAGGGCGATGGTGGTTCCGATGGCGGCGAGAAATCCGAGATAACGGCGCGACAAATTCGGCGGAAGCGATGCGTCAACCAGCATGATGGCGACGCCGGTGAGGGTGAGAATCGCCTCGGGGAGGATGCGGTAGATGCCGGGTACTGGATTCACCGCTGGGCCTCCGGGGTGGTGGTTGGTTGAGATTCGTGGTCTCCCACCCTTGCGGCAGAAAGAAGCCGCAAGGATGGGGCACGGGAGGTTTGCGGCTGGGCGCCGGAAAGAACAAACGCAGGTCCTTCGGCTGCGGTCGCTCTGCGACCGCCGCTCAGAATGACAGTGCTTTTGATTGGCGGTGGGGGATGCACACCGGTCTGAATTGTGTTCAGCCAAAGCGATGGCGCAATGCCCATAACCAGCATGAGCACGACGAGCGGCGTGAGCACGGCGAGTTCGCCGTCATGCAGGTCGCCGTGCGGATTGGAGTGGGTGAGCGCGCTCTCTGGCCCGTAGAAGAGGCGCTGCACCAGCGAAAGCATATAGACCGCGCCGAGGATGACGCCGAGAGCTGCCGCGATCGCTGCACTGCGGCTCACTGCGGTGAAGGTGCTCGAAAGAATGACAAATTCACCGATGAAACCGCTCAGCATGGGCAGGCCGATCATGGCCAGTGTGGCGATCACGAAACAAGTCGCTGCTTGCGGCAGTTTTGCGGCAAGCCCGCCGTAGGAGGCAATCGCGCTTGTGGCGTAGCGGAGTTCAAGCGCGCCGAGCAGCAGGAAGAGCGCGCCATCGACCACGCCGTGCGAAAGAATCTGGTAGACCGCGCCGGACCAGCCGGTGAGAGTGAGGCCGTAGATGGCGAGCACGATCAAGCTGAGATGGCTGAGCGCGGCAAAGGCCATCAGCCGCCAGAAATCGCGCTGCACCAGCGCCAGGCAAGCTCCGTAGAGAACGCCGATGACGGCAAGCACGATGAGAATTGGCGCCATGGCGCGCGCCTGGGCAGGGAAGAGCCCGACGTGGAAGCGCAGCATGGAGTAGAGGCCGAGCTTGCCGGCAACTACCATGGCGAGCGCGACAGGAGCTTCGTTGTAGGTATCGGCGAGCCATCCGTGCAGCGGGAAAACTGGCACTTTGACGGCGAAGGCGAAGAGAAACGCAAGCGCGACCCAGAATAACGCTCCGGCGGGGAGCACGCCGCTGGCTGCCTGGTACTGCAACTCGCTGAAGTTGAAGGTGTGCGTGCGCGCGTAGAGCCACAGAATGGCGACGAGCAACGGCGCCGACGGAATGAACGTGAAGAGGAAGAACTTGAGCGCGGCCTTGGAGCCCTCCTTGCGGCCGTACATGGCGATAAGAATTGCCATGGGCACGAGCGAAAGCTCCCAGAAGCCGTAGTAGAGCATCAGATCGAGCGAGACGAAGACGCCAACCATCGCCGTCTGCTGGACGAGGAAGAGCGAGTAGAAGACCTTGCGGCGGGTCTGGATGGCGTTCCAACTGGCCACGACGCCGATGGGCGCAAGCAGTCCGACGAGAACCACTAACCAGAGGCTGAGGCCGTCGATGCCCACGTGGTAGAAGATGGCAGGGCTTTCAATCCAGGGAAGCTTGACTTCAAACTGGAATCCGCTCTGGCCTGCGACGAAGTGCGCGGGAAGATGCAGCGTGAGAAGGAAAGTGACGAGCGTGGCGCCGAGAGCGATCCAGTTGGGCAGTTTGTCGCGATCCGGCAAAAGCGCGACCAGAACCGCGCCCGCGAGAGGAACCAGCAGGATGAGGGTGAGAATGATGGGATCGAATGCGCGCATATGCTCAGTGCCCCCTCACGAGGTTCACCATAATGCGGGGAGGCTCTGCAAAATGGTGCCCAAGCAGCACGAAGAGCAATAATGCGGCGGCTCCGAGAGCGAGCCACGCCGCGTAGGAACGCAGATTGCCTGATTGCCAGCGCTGGAGGATCGCTCCCGAAAGGTTGGCGATTCCCGCAAGCAGCCACGCAATGCCGCCCAGAATAGCAAAATCGACGACCCAACCCAAGACGAATTGCGAAAACCAAAATAGCGGTTTGACCAGGCGGGCGTCGTAGAACTCGTCCACGTAATACTTGTTGGCGAGGAGCTTGTATTCGGCGGGCATGGCCGCGGCCAGTTGCGCCGGCCGTTCCGTCTTGCGCCGGTAGTATTTGTCCGCGATGAGGAAACCTTCAAGCGCCACCAGAACCGCAACGATGCCGAGGATCAGCTCAAGATGCGGAAAGCTGGAGACAGCCGGGTGCAGGCCGACGGCTGGCGCGAGATACGAACTGAAACGCTCGATGCCGATCCAGCCGCCGCAGATCGAGAGGAGCGCGAGAACGATGAGCGGGGCGCGCATGGACCATGGACTCTCATGCGGATGCGCATCCGCCGTGCGCAATTCGCCGAAGAAGGTCATGTACCAGAGGCGAAACATGTAGAGCGCGGTGAGCATGGCGGTGACGAGGCCGACAAACCATAGGAATTTGCCTCCCACCCCATGAACGAATGCGGCGTAGAGGATCGCATCTTTTGAGTAGAACGCGGCGAGGGGCCAAAATCCTGCGATGGTGAAGACGGCCACCGTCATGGTCCAGAAGGTGACGGGAAGTTTTTTGCGCAGGCCGCCCATCTTGCGCATATCCTGCTCGCCGCCCATGGCGTGAATGACTGAGCCGGCGGCGAGGAAGAGCAGCGCCTTGAAAAATGCGTGCGTCACGAGATGAAAGATCGCCGCCGAATACGCCGCCACGCCGCAGGCCAGAAACATGTAGCCCAACTGCGAGATGGTGGAGTAGGCAAGCACGCGCTTGATGTCGTTTTGCGCAAGAGCAATGGTGGCGGCGAAGATCGCCGTGGCCGCGCCGACGATGGCGACCGTACCGAGAGCAATCGGCGCGCGGTCGAATAGGAAATGCGTGCGCGCGATCATGTAAACGCCCGCGGTGACCATGGTGGCCGCGTGAATGAGCGCGGAGACCGGCGTGGGGCCTTCCATGGCGTCGGGCAGCCAGACGTAGAGCGGCAGTTGCGCGCTTTTGCCGGCAGCGCCGGCCAGTAAACAAAGGCAGATCGCGGTGAGTACGCCGCTCGACCATATCGGCGATGCGGCAAGTTTGTTTGCAATTTCGCTAAAGGTCAGAGTGCCGAAGTTCGCAAGGAGAAGAAAGATACCGATCAAAAAGCCGAAGTCGCCGATGCGGTTGACGATGAAGGCCTTTTTGCCGGCCGCGGCTGCGGATGGCTTCTGGAACCAGAAGCCGATGAGGAGATAGGATGCGAGACCGACGCCCTCCCAGCCGACAAACATCACCAGCACGTTGCCCGCCAGCACCAGCGTGGTCATGAAGAAGAGGAAGAGATTCAGGTAACTGAAATAGCGCGCGTAGCCTGGGTCGTCGCGCATGTAGCCGACGGAGTAGACGTGGATGAGAAAGCCGACGCCCGTGACGACGAGCAGCATGACGAGCGAGAGCTGGTCGAGAACGAAGGTGAAATCGACGTGCAGGCCGGGAAGGGCGATCCATGCGTGCGGGCAGGTTTCCACGTTGGGCAGATAGAACGATCCTTGAGGATACGTGCAACCTTTACAGACTGTGATGCCCGGATGCGACGCAGCGACAGCGGTTGCGTTGAGCACGACGGCTAATGCGCCCAGCGGCGCGAGCAAACCGATGGTGGTGACCAGCCACCTGGGCAAGCGCGCGCCAAGGATTCCGTTCAACAGAAATCCGGCGAGGGGCAGCAACGGGATGAGCCAAAGATGAGGCGGTCCGTTCATAGTTTCATCAGATCGATGCGGTCGACGGCCAACGTGGCGCGTGTGCGGAAGACGGCAATAATGATGGCCAGACCGACGGCGGCTTCGGCGGCGGCGACCATCATCACGAAGAATACAAAGATCTGCCCTTTGACCGCGTGCCACTGATAAGCAAAGGCGACGAAGGAGAGATTGACGGCGTTGAGCATGAGCTCAATGGACATGAAAACGGTGATGAGATTGCGCTTGATAAGAAATCCGACCACGCCCAGCGAGAAGAGCACGGCGCTTAATAGCAGATACCAGGTGAGGGGAACATCGTGTTGCATAAAGCTCATTTTTCCGCCGTCCTTTCCGAGCCGCCCACTTCCGAGCCTTCGCGGCGTGCGATGGCAACCGCGCCGAGGATGGCGATGAGAATGAGCACCGAGGTCAGTTCAAAAGGCAAAAGCAGTTCGTGGAAGAGCACCTGGCTGAGCAGGACAAGATTGGAGCTGTTGGGATCGCTGGTCAGTCCCTGGCCGAGATGCGCCGACGCGAGGCCCTGGGCGCGGAGAATGATGGTGGCCAGCACGGCCAGGAGCACAACGACGGCGGGAAAGCCCACGCGGGCGGCGGCGCGGCTGCCGAGGGTACGTTCCTCGCGGCCGGCATTGAGCAGCATGACCACGAAGGTGAACAGCACCATCACGGCGCCGGCGTAGACGATGATCTGCGCAATGGCAAGAAACTCCGCGCCCAGCAGCAGGTAGAGCACCGCGAGCGAGGTCATGACCACGATCAGCGACAAGGCGCTGTTGATGGGATGGGTTTGCCACAGGAGATTGATGGCTCCCGCGAGACAGAATCCGGCGAAAAGGAAAAACAAAATCAGGTGCATCGTTGCCTGACGAACTGGTTAGGGCCGGGTCAGACTGCGGAACCGGCAGGTTGAGGAGAAGAACAGCGGAGCCGAGTCGTTGTTGCTCCGGAATTTCCCTCCCGATTGTAAATGGGCGTGAAGCAATCAAATGGAGCGCTTCATGCCCATACAGAGGTCGTTTCCCAGGTCCCCAAAAGCGAGGGACCTGGGGCACCCACAGAGACCCTTGAAGAACAACCGCAGATCCTTCGACTCCGCTGCGCTCCGCTCAGGATGACAGAGGAGGGTTCGAGCTGCCTTCAGCGATACGCAAGCCAGAGGCTTGTTCCCACAATGTTCAAAATGGCCAACGGAAGCAAATACCGCCAGCCGAAGTTCATCAGTTGATCGTAGCGGAAGCGAGGCAACGTGCCGCGCACCCACACGTAGAGACAGAGAAAACAGAAGACCTTGCCCACGAACCAGAAGAGGGGCAGCACGGCGTTGATCACGGGGTTATCGAATGGTCCTATCAGGTCGCCGAAGGGGCTGGTCCAACCGCCGAGAAACAAGAGCGTGGCCACGCAGCCCACGTTGATCATGTTNNTACTCGGCCATGAAGAACATGGCGAATTTCATCGAGCTGTATTCGGTGTGATAGCCGCCGGTGAGCTCGCTTTCGGCTTCGGGCAGGTCAAACGGAGAGCGGTTGGTCTCCGCAAACGCGGCCATCAGGTAGATGAAGAAAGCGAGAAATTGACATCCACCGAAGATGTTCCATGTCGCCATGCCGAGCGTGGCCTGCTGCTCGACGATGACACGAAGATTGAGCGAGCCGGCGCGAAGCACGACGCCAACGAGCGAAAGACCGAGAGCCAGCTCGTAGCTGATGAGTTGCGCCGAGGAGCGCAGCGCGCCAAGCAGCGAGTACTTGTTGTTCGACGACCAACCGGCAAGGGCGATGCCGTACACGCCCACGGAAGTGACGCCGAGAATGACGAGCAGGCCGACATTGATGTTAGAAATCTCAAAGAGATCGACGCCCTTGGGGCCCATGGGCGCGCCAAAGGGAATGACGGAGATGGCAATGAGCGCGCAGCCCAATGAGATGATGGGCGCGAGCAAGTAAAGCGGGCGGTAGACGGCCGTAGGAATCAGGTCTTCTTTGAGAAAGGATTTCGCGCCATCCACGAGCGGCTGCAACAGCCCGAAGGGGCCCACGCGGCTGGGTCCCCAGCGGTTCTGGATGCGGCCCACCAGTTTGCGCTCGAGCAGCACGGTGTAGGCGATGCCCATGAGCATCACCACCGTGACCACGGCGACTTTGAGCAGGCTCCAGAGAAAGAATGCGAGGATCGTCACGTGCGTTCCAAAATGCAGCAAGTTAGCCCCGCTGCGCGGGTTAGCAAGTTAGCGAGTCAGCGCCGCGGAGGCTCAGCCGGCGGCGGTTTCGGCCATTTCTTTGGTTTGGTGCTGCGTGAGCTGTTTGAGCGCAGGGCTGTAATGGCCCAGCGTTCCCGAGGTGAAGAGCGTGTCGTGCGCAGGAACGATAAGCTCTGGACTCGTGAGCGCCGCCGCCGGCACGAATCCGGGAGCGGCCTTGGGTTCCGTATGCACATCGTTGCCCGCAAAAAGATTGATCCGGTCGACGGTGTAACCCGGGACGAGCCGAGCAATCTCATCCAATGTGGCGAGCGGATCGAAGGGGCTGAGTTTGGGTTCGAGGCCGTTGGCTTCGAGCCAGACAGCGTGGCGGTCGGCCTCGCCAGCTTGCGCGCCGCGCGACTGGCCCAGATCGGCGGTGGTGCCGCGTTTGCCGAAGGGGACCAGGGTCTTGATGTCAGCACCCATGGCTTCGGCGAGGCGAACGAGAATTTCGAAATCCGGCTTGACGCCGGCGCGGTCAGCGGCCTTGCGCACCATCTGGATGTCGCCGTAGGTGTTGGTCACAGTGCCGGACTTCTCGTAAAGGCTGGCGGCCGGAAAAACTACGTCGGCCAGAGCCGCGGTTTCGGTGAGGAACAGATCCTGAACGATGACGAATGTTTCCTTGAGCGCGGCAGGATTGAGCTTGGCGCGGGAAACGGGATCAGCGCCGACCACAAGCAGCGCACCCAGATCGCCGCTCGCCGCCGCCTCGAGCATTTGCGGCAAGGTTTTGCCGGGCGCGGATGAAAGGTTGGGATATTCGCTGAAAGCTCCCGGCGTTGTGACCGGCACGTAGCCCGGCAGCAGATCGGGAAACAGCCCCATGTCGGCGGCGCCGCGCGAGTTCGCGTAGTCGCCGAGACAGGCGAAGCGAAGAGAATCGGGATTGGGGCCGCGCTTGAGGCCCCAGGCGACGAGAGTCTCCAGCGCCTCGCCGCGAAACTCCTCGCCAAAGAGAACCACAAGCGACTCCTCGGCAAGCAGCGCCTTGCTGAAATCGGATGTGCCTTGTTCGAGAATTGCCGCGAGGTTCTTGTAGCCGTCTGCGGGGAGTTCCTGCGTGGCTTTGGCCTGCCGGTTGAGCTTGATGGGCCGGGAGTTGGCGATGTAAAGACGCGCGCGGCGAAGGCGCACGTTGGTGCGCAAGAGCCAGGCCAGCAGCGGGTGCTCTTCGGTAGGATTGCCGCCGACCAGAAGGATGGCGCTTGCCGAAGCGATGTCGCGTAGACTCGCAGTCTTTCCTGTGCTTCCGGCGAGAGCGCGGGCAAAGGCTGCGTAGTCGGTGCTGCGCTCGTGGCCGATGTTGTTGGTCGCAAGCACTGTGCGCGCGAACTTCTGCAACAGATAGTTCTCTTCGTTGGTGGTGCGGTTGGAGCCGACGACGCCGATGGCCGCGCCGCCGCGCGCATCGCGAATCTTCTTTAGCTTGCCGGCAGCAAAACGGAGGGCGTGCTCCCATGTGGCGGGCTCGAGTTTACCGGACGCGTTGCGGACAAGCGGTTGCGTCAAGCGGTCGGGGCTGTCGACAAAATCGAATCCGAAGCGGCCCTTGGCGCACAGGAAGTCGCCGTTGATACCGCTCTTGTCGCGATTGTCGGCGCGAATAATCTCCGCGCCATCGTTGGTCGAGCGCACGCCGAGAGTGACTTTGCAACCGTCGGCGCAGTGCGTGCAGACGGTAGAAACGTGGCTCATCTCCCAGGGCCGCGTTTTGTAGCGGTAGCTGCCGCTGGTGAGCGCGCCCACGGGGCAAACATCGATGCACATGCCGCACTGCTCGCAGTCGAGCTGATGGCCGCCGTTGGGCACGATCACGGAGTCGGCGCCGCGGTTGTTCACGCCCAGGGCCCAAACGTCCATGCCTTCGCCGCACATGCGAACGCAGCGGTAACAGAGGATGCAGCGCGGGCGGTCGTAAAAGACGGCGGGCGACCATTGCTGCTCGTCGCGATGATCCTTGGCTTCGACGTAGTGGCTTTCGCCCGCGCCGTAGCGGAAGGTCATATCCTGCAACTCGCACTCGCCGCCCGCGTCGCAAACGGGGCAGTCGAGAGGGTGATTGCCGAGAAGCAATTCGATGGTGGCCTTGCGCGCCTGCGCAATCTCGGGCGATTCAGTAATGAATACCTGGCCCTCCGCGACGGTCGTGGTGCAGGCGGTTTGCAGCTTGGGTACTTTATCCTGGCGCACGACGCACATGCGGCAGGCGGCTTGCAAAGAGAGGCCCGGATAGTAGCAGAAGGCAGGAATTTCGATGCCCGCTTTGCGGCAAGCGTCAATGAGAAGCGTTCCCGCCGGAGCGGTGAGTTTCTTGCCGTCGACTGTGAAGGTGACGTCGGGCATCTGTCCTATGCGGCGCGAACGGCTTCGCCGGTCTGCTTGCAAATGGGAAGATTCACTTCGATCTGCTGAACTACAAAATAGTCGACATCTTCAAAATCTTCTGGCTTGATCTCGACGTTGACGATGGACGGCTCAGGTATGAATGCGCCACGCTTGACCAGCAGTTCCAAATGCATTTCCAACGCCTCGCGCATCATCACTTCCATCTCGTCGAGAGTTTCGCCCGCAGAGACGCAACCGGGTATGTCAGGCGCGCTGCCCGAGAAATTGCTGCCTTTACACTTTGCGTAAACAACTGGATAGATTTTGGTCATCTCAACCCCGCCTGTTTGAGAATGCTTGCCACGTTGAACTTCGCCAAGTCCTTGCTTCCATGATACGGAACTGTCGTGATTCCTGGCTTTACCGGATGCTCGAATTGCATATGGCTGCCCTTTTGCCTTACCAGCCTCCAGCCATCTTGCTCAATAATTCGAATGATCTCTTTAGCCTTCATGCATTCTCCGATGTCGAAACTTCATTGCTGTCCATTTCGCACATCGCCTGTACCCACTTTTTGCCTTGTTCGGTGACGTAAAACCAAAGTTCGCTAATGGTCTCGTGATCGGGCTGTACCGTGGTTAAGCAAAGCCCACAATCATGCACTTCGAACGCTTCTATGTCCTTGTTCGCTATGGATGAGCATGTCCCGCGCGTAGTTG
>PLSB01000089.1 GCA_003165005.1 Acidobacteriaceae bacterium
TGGCGATGTCAACAAGTGAATCGAACAGGACATTCCCCGGAATTTGCGGGCGAAGTTGCGTAATATGTTCTGAATGAGCGGTTTGAGTTAATTAAGAAGTGGAAGGGGCGTGATTCGTGGTAGAAGGGATTTTCGACCAGGAAAATCTGTCTGCCCGGAGACGCCCCCGATGCACGATAGCAAAGTCCGTTCCCGTTTGAAAGCCCAACTGACGAAATTCTGCTCGGAGTTGTCGAGCGGTCTGTCCAAACCGCTCGGCAAGTTCGTAGCGCAGATGCTCTACGGCATCCAGTCCAGCCAGGACGTGAAGCTGAGTAACATCGGCCGCGCGCTGGGTGAAGCCATTCCCCTGATCCGAACCGAGAAGCGATTGTCGCGCAACTTGAAGCACGGGGAGTTAGAGGCAGAACTTACCACGAAGCTAGTCGAAATGGCCAGTGCGCGCATTCACGAAGACACGGTGCTGGCGTTGGACTTGAGCGATATTCGCAAAGAGTATGCCCAGAAAATGGAGCACCTGGCTACGGTGTGGGACGGCTCGACGGGCCAGACGCACCCCGGCTATTGGCTGCTGGACGTAACCGGGGCTGAAGTAAACGGTAGCGAGATTGTGCCCGTGTGCCAGAAGCTGTTCTCGGCCGAAGCCAAGGAATTCCGCAGCGAGAACGCCGAGATCCTCGCCATGGTCGATCAAGCGAATCGACGCCTGGCAGGCCGCGGCATCTGGACGATGGATCGTGGCTGCGACCGCAAAAAGCTGCTGGAGCCCTTGCTGGACAAGCATTTGCGCTTTGTCATCCGCTCCACCGGCGAGCGCGCGGTCCGGGATCGGCGGGGGCGGACGCGCAGCGTGGCGGAGGTGGCGCTGGGCTGCCGGCTGCGCCATCAGGCGCGCGTGGTCAGGATCGACAAGGGGCAGGAAAAGAGTTATGCGCTGCGCTACGGCGCCGCGCCCATCCGCCTCCTGGGCCGCGACGAACAACTCTGGCTGGTCGTGATCGCGGGCTTCGGCGAGCAGCCCATCCTGCTCGTCACCAATCTCAAACTGCGAGCGCGGGACTCGGAAAGTGTATGGTGGGCGGCACGAATCTATGGGACAAGATGGAAAATTGAGGAGACTTTCCGCTTCGTCAAGCAGAGTTACAACCTGGAGGATATCCGGGTGATGAAGTACCGGCGGTTGAAGAACTTAGTCGTGCTGGTGACCGCGGCGGCTTCCTTGGCTGCCACCTATCTGGGACAGCAGATGAAACTGCGCATTCCCGCCGAGAAGCTGCTCGTCATCTCGCCGCGATTCTTCGGCATTCCGCCCTTCCGCTCTTACGCTTTGGCCGACGGAATGCGACGCCTTTTGTCCGGCAGCGCATTCCAGCCTCCGCAAGAATCCTCGCCCGACCCGCAACTCGAACTCGCCCTCATCGGGCCACGCGGAGGCTTTTGGGGGAAAGTCCTGGAAGCACTTCGCCTGACCTGCCTGGGGAAGATATTTTTCTGATATCCAGCCCCTGGTGGCAGCTCCGACACTCTTTGCCAGGGCATGGTGTTCTTTCTCACTTCCGTGGGAGGTTCTCGGAGTCATTTTGCTTCGCGTTCTTCGCCTCGGCTTCTTTCGCGCCTCGAAGCAGCGGGTTGGCAACCGCCAACCATGGTTCTATCTGAGACTTGCGGCCTATGGCTTTGTTGGGTTATCCGAGGGGGCATACGGTGCCCCGTGAGACTACGCCTCGTAAGGCGATGGCCTAGACCCGGCCTGGATACTCACCCTCGAACCCGAACGCTTCAGTTGCCGTTGGAGGTCCGCGATAACGCCGTTCCCATGGGCAACCATGCGCTCAAGCTGCTTGTAACTTCAGATGTTCCGCGTCGAACGCTTCTCCTTTCTTCCAGATCTTCAGCGCGATGGCTGCGATTTTGCGCGCCAAAGTGAGCCGCGCCATCTCCGGCCGCATGTTTTTCTTGAGCAGCCCAAGATAGAATTCGTGAAACACTCCATTGCCAGCGCTGGCCGAGGTCGCTGCAGCCTTGAACAGATTCTTCAGTTCATGGTTGTGATTCCAGTTCAGGCCGCGAATCTGCGCCGGCCGCTTTCTGCGTTCCACCTGTCCGTTGACCATGCGGTATTCGCCGCTATCGCGCATCTCCAGAGCCAGCCCGCAATAGGCCCAGAACTGGCGCTTGGTGCGGAAGCGGTGCGGCGTCTGCACCCGGCCGATCAGCACCGCCGCGCGTACCGGCCCCAGAAACGGAACCGACGAAAGCAACTTCGTTTCCGGATACTTGCGGCACTCCACAATCAAGTCGCGCTTGGCCTGGCGGTGCAGTTGCTGCACGGCCTCCAGCTCTTGATAGAGAAACTCGGCGCGGTGCCGCAAAGCGCAAGCGCCGCGTGCTGCCAGATACTCTTCCCGGTGCTTCTGGCCATAGAGTTTCTTGCCCGAGCAGGGAATCGCCTGGCCGCGAAAGACCGCCTTGATCCGGGCCATCACCCGCGTCGTATCTTCCGTGAGCAAGCTATAACTCCGCGCCAAATGCTGCACCTCCAGCGCGCTCTTCTCACCGTGATAGACCGCCGACAACAACCCCGCGCGCAACAGTTCAGCCAGCTTGCGCGCGTCGATCGCATCGCTCTTGTTGCCCGACTTCAGCAGCGCGTTCTTGCGCGGGTTGCACACCACCAGCCGCGCCACGCGCCGCACCAGCAGATCGTAGAGCCAGGCCAAATGCGTTCCCTCCTCAAAGGTGACGTGCAGGGTCCCGCGCATTCCGCCGATAAAATCCAGTATCGCCGCGGCCCGCGTGGCCAAGATAGTCTGCTGAATCATGCGGCCGCTTTCGTCCAGCACCGCCGCCGAAATCGTGTCCCGGTGGACATCAAGCCCGACATATCGCACACTATTTATCTGGGTGTTCCTCTCTGTTGGCTTTGGTTGACTGCTCAGCACAGCAACCGCAGCTTACAGCAAAGGGGCGCCCTTTTATATTGCGTGCCCCAGGTCTCGCGACGTCTTTGTTTTTGTCGCTAGGGTGGGGTAGCTCCCGCTCCCCTTTCCCTCCCCATTTCCGTCCAACTCCCGAGTTCGGGGAAGCGACGGAGTTTCCGCGTTGGAACCTCCTTGGCGTTTTTCATGAGAATTCCATTTGACCAGCACCCCGTTTCGGTACTACCGTGGACGCGTATGCCGGGTTCATCGAAAGACGCATTGAGCCCCATTCGCTTTCGCCCGTTAGTCTCCGGGTGGGCCATGGCCGCGGTTCTCACACTGGCGGTCGGCGTTGTTCCTCTCTTCGCCGGCGGACTTTCGATCGCACAGAAGCACGAAGGCCGCCACGAGATCGACCAGCTCGAGGGCCAGTGGCGCAATGCAATCCTCAATAGCGACGTCAAAACCATGGATTCCCTGCTGGCCGACGACTACATGGCCATCACGCCCTCCGGCGTATTGCAATCGCGCGAGGAGACGCTCGAAAGCCTCCGCTCCGGCCGCATGCATTTCTCCTCGCTCACCATTACGGACCGAAGGGTGCGTTTCTACGGAGCCACCGCTGTGGTCACCTCGCTGGCCAGCATGCAGGCCAGCACGCCCGACGGCCCGCTTGCCGGCGACTATCGCTATACGCGGGTCTATGTGCGCAATGCCCAGGGAGTGTGGAAGATCGTGAGCTTTGAAGCCAGCCGGGTTCGCGAACCCGGCACGCCCGGCCCGCGCCGGCACAACGAGCCCCACTAGAGCCTGTTCCAGCCGAATTCCTGCATCCTCTCCGCATCGGATTCATCTATTCAACAGTGCCCCCCTGCCTCTTTTTGAGGAAAACCGCTGAAAACAGGCGGCTTTCCTGCCGCTCTTGCAAACAAAGAGACCTCAGGGTACACTCAATTTAGATATAGGACTAAATCGGTCCTATATAGCGGGATTCCGGGTTGCGCGCTTCCCCTCTCCAGAGAGCGGCGCTCGCCGGGGCCATCGAGATTTGCGATGGGCCCGGCGGGTGCCCCCAAAGCGCCGATTCCCGTGGAGGATCAATGAGTTCGACTGTCGATACCATTCGCGATCTTGCCGCACAGGACTACAAGTGGGGCTTTGTCACCGAGATCGACGAAGACCGCGTGCCCAAGGGGCTGAGCGAGGACATCGTGCGCCTGATCTCGGCGCGCAAGGGCGAGCCCGCCTTCATGCTGGAGTGGCGGCTCAACGCCCTGCGCCACTGGTTCCAAATGGAGCGCGAGCAGGGCGAGCCCCGGTGGGCCAACCTTAAGTTCAACCCCATCGATTATCAGAACATCGTCTACTACTCCGCGCCCAAGCAGAAGCCGTCACTCGACAGCCTCAACCAGGTCGATCCGGAGCTGCTGAAGACCTACGCGAAGCTCGGCATTCCGATCGATGAACAAAAGCGGCTCTCCAACGTGGCCGTCGACGCAGTCTTCGACTCGGTTTCCGTGGCCACCACTTTCAAGGACAAGCTCGCCGAGATGGGCGTCATCTTCTGTTCATTCTCTGAGGCGGTCAAGAACCATCCCGACCTCATCAAGAAGTACCTGGGCACCGTCGTGCCGCACACCGACAACTTCTACGCGGCGCTCAATGCCGCCGTCTTCACCGACGGCTCCTTTGTCTACGTCCCCAAGGGCGTGCGCTGCCCCATGGAGCTTTCGACTTATTTCCGCATTAACGCCGCGGAGACCGGCCAATTCGAGCGCACCCTCATCATTGCCGACGAAGGCGCATCAGTGAGCTATTTGGAAGGCTGCACCGCGCCCATTCGCGACACCAACCAGCTCCACGCCGCGGTCGTCGAGCTCATCGCGCTCGACAATGCGCAGATCAAGTACTCCACCGTGCAGAACTGGTACCCCGGCGACAAGGAAGGCCGCGGCGGCATCTACAACTTCGTCACTAAGCGCGGCAAGTGTGCGGGCCGCAACTCCAAAATCTCCTGGACGCAGGTCGAAACCGGCTCCGCCATCACCTGGAAGTACCCCAGCTGCATCCTGCAGGGCGACAACTCGGTGGGCGAGTTCTATTCGGTGGCGCTCACCAACAACCGCCAGCAGGCCGACACCGGCACCAAGATGATTCACATCGGCAAGAACACGCGCTCCACGATTGTGGCCAAGGGCATCTCGGCCGGCTACGGGCAAAACACCTATCGCGGCCAGGTCAAGATCATGAAGGGCGCAACCGGCGCGCGCAACTACACGCAGTGCGATTCGCTCTTGATCGGCGACAAATGCGGCGCGCACACCTTCCCTTACATCGAAGTGCGCAACGCGACGGCGCGCATGGAGCACGAAGCATCCACTTCCAAGATTGGCGAGGACCAGCTCTTTTATCTGCGCCAGCGCGGCATTAAAACTGAAGACGCGGTTTCCATGATCGTGAACGGATTTTGCAAGACGGTTTTCAAGGAGCTTCCCATGGAATTCGCCGTAGAAGCGCAGAAGCTGCTCGGCGTAAGCCTGGAAGGCAGCGTCGGATGATTTATACCGCCGGCTTTTGTACCGTCGGCACCCAATTTGCAGCGCCGGTCTCCAGACCGGCTGTCGTGCGGGTGTCCACACCCGCACAGGGGCTTTGAAAGGGCACGACTTTACTCGTGCCGCAGAAGGTTGAGAGCACGAAATGCGAAAGGGCACGACTTTAGTCGTGCCGCAACGGGTCAAAAAGAAACACCGGGGCTTTAGCCCCTGCGAAGATTTCCCCAACGCACGAACGGAGAGAGAACAACCCATGGCATTGTTAGAAATTCAGGATCTGCACGCCTCGGTCGACGGACACGAAATCCTCAAAGGCGTGAACTTGACGGTGAATGCGGGCGAGGTGCATTCCATCATGGGCCCCAACGGCTCCGGCAAGAGCACGCTGGCCGCGGTGCTGGCCCGCCGCAACGCCTACGAGGTTACCAGCGGCCGGATTCTCTTCAACGGCAAAGACCTGCTCGAAATGGAACCCGAAGAAGCCGCCTGCGAAGGCGTCTTTCTCGCCTTTCAGTACCCGGTGGAGATTCCCGGCATCGGCAACGCGTATTTTCTGCGCTCGGCCATGAACGCCATCCGCAAGTACCACGGCCAGGACGAGCTGGACGCGATGGATTTTCTGCCCCTCTACAAGGAGCGCATGAAGCTGCTCGAAATGGACGAGAAGTTCATGAGCCGTTCCGTCAACGAGGGCTTCTCGGGCGGCGAAAAAAAGCGCAACGAAATTCTGCAGCTCTCCATGCTCGAGCCCAAGCTGGCCATTCTCGATGAAACCGACTCCGGCCTCGACATCGACGCGCTGCGCATCGTGGCCCAAGGCGTCAACGCCATGCGCAGCCCCGATCGCGCCTTCCTCGTCATCACGCACTACCAGCGCCTGCTCGACTACATCGCGACCGACTTCGTGCACGTGCTGGTGGACGGAAAGATCGTGCGCTCGGGCGGGCCGGAACTGGCGCTCGAGCTCGAAGAGAAAGGATACAGCTCGTCGGAACCCGCTGAGCAACAGGCGTTGCCTGCATAGCCGCGCCCGGAGGGAGCAGGGGCCTTCAGGCCCCTGAATCGAGCAGAGAAAGGGAAGCGGGGCTTTAGCCCCGGAAGGCATCAGAAACGCACGAAACGCGAAAGGGCACGACTTCAGTCGTGCCGTAGACGGCAAACAAAAAATCGGGGGCTTTAGCCCCTGAGGGACTTTGGCTCGAAGCATCACGGCAAGAGAATCGAGAAAGCAATGGCAACCACAACCACGCAGTTGGCAAAATACTTCGAAGCCTACGAAGCAGTCCGCGCGCACGGCCTGGAACGCGAGCCCGTCTGGCTCGGGCAATTGCGCGAAGACGGCTGGGCGCGCTTCAGCGCCAAGGGCTTTCCCTCGACGCACGAAGAGGACTGGCGCTTCACCAATCTCGCGGCGCTCGCGAAGACGCCCTTCCGCCGCGCAGCCAAAGACGAATTCGCGGTTTCCCCCGCGCAGCTTGAGCCGTATCGCGTGCCCGGCGCGGCCTGCCAACTCGTCTTCGTCAACGGCCACTTTGCCCCGGAGCTTTCCGATCTCGGCAACCTGCCCGAAGGCCTTCTGGTCTGTTCTTTGGCAAAGGCCATCGATTGCGGTCGTGAAGGCTGCGCGCCCGAAGGCATCGAGCAGCATCTCGGCCGCTACGCCGACATGGGCCGCGATGTCTTTACCGCGCTGAACACGGCGCTCTGGGAAGATGGCGCGTATCTGCGCATTCACCGCGGCGTCGCACTGGAGCAGCCGATCCATCTTCTCTACGTCTCCGCTGGCGCGGGCGCTGAAATCGCCACCCATCCGCGCACGCTCATCATCGCGGAAGACGCGAGCCAGGCCGCGATCGTCGAAGATTACGTTTCGCTCGGCAATGAATCCGCATTTTCCAATGCCGTAACCGAACTCGCCGCCGGCCAGGACGCCGTCATCTCGCACTTCCTCGTCGAGCGCGAGAATCTTGCCTCCTACAATGTCTCCACGCTGCGCATCGAGCAGTCGCGCGGCGCTCAAGTCGATTCGCACTCGATACTTTTGGGCGGCGGCCTGGTGCGCAATAACGTGCATCCCGTGCTCAACGGCGAAGGCGCCGAGTGCCTCATCAACGGCCTCTTCGTCGGCGCTGGACACCAGCATATCGACAACTTCATGCTGGTCGAGCACGCGCGCCCGAATTGCAACAGCCGACAGTTCTACAACGGCATCCTCGCCGATCACGCGCGCGGCGTCTTTCATGGCCGCATCGTGGTCCACAAGGACGCGCAGAAGACCGACGCCAAGCAGACCAATCGCAATCTGCTGCTCTCCGATGACGCGCGCATCGACACCAAGCCGCAGCTCGAAATCTACGCCGACGACGTGAAGTGCACGCACGGCGCAACCATCGGCCAGATCGACGAGAACCAGCTCTTCTACCTGCGCTCGCGCGGCTTTGCCCTGGCCGATGCGCGCAACATGCTGCTCTACGCCTTCGCGGCCGAGTGCCTCGACCGCATGAAGGAGCCCGCGGCGCGCGACTTCGCGGAAAAACTCATCCGCGAACGGCTGCAGGAGCTGACAAGCGCCGCGCAATCCGCCGCGCAATCCGCCGCGCCCGCCGCAACCGAAGAAGTGGCAGCGCGGAACTGGCAGGAACTGGGATGACGGCCGTCACCCAACCCGTGATCCACGAGTCGACGCAGGGCAAAAATGCTTTGGGCCTCGACCTCGCGAAGATCCGCGCCGATTTTCCCATTCTCGCCGAGCGCATCTACGGCAAACGGCTGGTCTATCTCGACAACGCGGCCACCTCGCAAAAGCCGCGCGCCGTCATTGACGCCATCACGCACTATTACGAGCACCTCAACGCCAACATTCATCGCGGCGTGCACGCGCTGAGCATGCGCGCTACCGAGGCCCACGACGCCGCGCGCGAAACCGTGCGCCGCTTCCTCAACGCTGCCGACACGCGCCAAATCGTCTTCGTCCGCGGCGCCACCGAGGCCATCAATCTCGTGGCGCAGAGCTACGGCCGCACCCATGTCGGCCCCGGCGATGAAATTCTCATCACGGCCATGGAGCATCACTCCAACATTGTGCCGTGGCAGATTCTGTGCGAGGAAAAAGGCGCGCATCTCCGCGTTGCGCCCATCGACGACCGCGGCGAGCTTGAACTCGAAGAATTTGCCAGGCTGATCGGCCCGCGCACCAAACTCGTCGCCGTCACCCAGGTTTCGAATGCGCTGGGCACGGTGACCCCGATCCGCAAAATGATCGATCTCGCGCATCGCGTGGGCGTTCCCGTCCTCGTCGATGGCGCGCAGGCCGTGCCCCACTTCGCCGTCGATGTGCAAGCCCTCGACTGCGACTTCTACGCATTCAGCGGCCACAAGGTCTACGGGCCCACCGGCATCGGCGTGCTCTACGGCAAGCGAGCGCTGCTTGAGGCCATGCCGCCCTACCAGGGCGGCGGCGACATGATCAGCTCCGTCACCTTCGAGAAAACCACGTACAACGACTTGCCGTTCAAGTTCGAAGCCGGCACGCCCGACATTGCTGGCGCCATCGCCCTGGGCGCGGCGCTCCAATACATCGGCAAGCTGGGCATGGAGAACATCGCGGCGCACGAGCACGACCTGCTCGCCTACGCCACGGAAAGAGTCGGCGCATTGCCCGGCATACGACTGATCGGAACCGCGCGCGAGCGCGCCGGCGTGCTCTCCTTCGTGATGGACGGCGTGCATCCTCACGATCTGGGCACGATCCTCGACCGCGAGGGCATTGCCATCCGCACCGGCCACCACTGCGCGCAGCCGGTGATGGATCGCTTCAAAATTCCCGCCACCGCGCGCGCGTCCTTTGCCGTATACAACACGCGCGAAGAAATTGACGCGCTGGCCGCAGGACTGAGCAAGGCGCACGAGGTATTTGCATGACGGCGGAACTGGGCGAACTTTATCAAGAAGTGATTCTCGAACACAGCAAGGCGCCGCGGAATTTTCGCCGTCCTGCGTCGGCCAATCACGAGGCCGAGGGCTACAACCCGCTGTGCGGCGATCGCTGTTCGGTCTATATCGATATGGACGGCGATGCTATCAAGGAGATCGGATTCCAGGGTTCCGGCTGCGCCATCTCGCGCGCTTCGGCCTCGATGATGACGCAGATGGTGAAGGGCAAGACCAAGGCTGAGGCGGTCAAGCTCTTCGAACAGTTCCACAACCTCGTCACCGGCCAGGACGAAGCAGCGAAGCCCGGCGACCTCGGCAAGATGGCCGTCTTCGGCGGCGTCTCCAAGTTTCCCGCGCGCGTCAAGTGCGCCACGCTGGCCTGGCACACATTGCAATCCGCCCTCGAAGACGAAAGAAAGCGCGAACCCGTCTCGACCGAAGAGTGACACGGAAGTACCGTCGGTCTCCAGACCGGGGTCCTGCGAGACATTCATTTGTAGCGCCGGTCTCCAGACCGGCTGTAGTGCGGGCCTCCCGGCCCGCGCAGGGGATGATGATGACGTCCACCGACCAAGATCAGGCAACGGTTTCCGAACCCTTCCGCGAAGAGATGATCTGGAAACAGTTGAAGACCGTCCGCGATCCCGAAATCCCCGTCAACATCGTCGATCTCGGCCTGGTCTACGCGGCCGCTGCCGTCGATGTCGAAGGCGGCAAGCGCATCGATGTGCGCATGACGCTCACCGCTCCCGGCTGCACCATGTCCGACGTCATCAAGGCCGAGGTCGAGCGCAAACTCGCGGCGCTGCCTCAGGTGCGCGAGGTCAAGGTCGAGGTGGTCTTCGATCCGCCCTGGGACAAGAGCCGCATGTCAGAAGCCGCCAAACTGCATCTTGGCTTCGACTCCGACGACGGCGCGCCCGCGCCGCCTCCCGGCTCCTTCAAAATTCTTCGCTGATCCGAATCCGCGTCAGGGTCCGCGTCAGGATTCTTTTTCGCCGTCCGGCTCCCCGCCCAGCCGCTCCAACTGGTTGCGCCAGTCGAGCGTCTCCACAAAAGCCCTCGATTCGCGCCAGCCGGGCTCCACAATCACATACAGCTCCAGATACACCCGCGTCCCCAGCAGCGACTCGATCTTGCGACGCGCGCCGGTACCGATCTCCTTCAGCTTCGATCCGCCCTTGCCGATCAAAATCGCCTTCTGGCCCGTTCGCTCGCAGTAAATCGCTGCGTTGATCCGCGTCAGCGGTTTCGTGCCCGGCCTCGGCTGCCCTTCCGGCTCCTCAAACCGCTCAATCACTACGGCCGACGCATAAGGAACCTCCTCGCCGGTCTCGATCAGAATGCTCTCGCGGATCAACTCGGCCACCATGAAGCGCACGGGCTGATCGGTGTACTGGTCTTTGGGGAAGTAACGCTCGCCCGCCGGCAGCACATCGATAATCTTGCGCACCAGCACGTCCAGGCCGTCGCGCTTGCGCGCGCTCACCGGAATCACCTGCGCAAAGTTGTACTGCTTCGAGAGCGATTCAATCATCGGCAGCAGTTGGTCCTTGTGCACAAGATCGATCTTCGTCAGCACCAGAAACACCGGGCAATCGAGCTTGCGAATCAATGAGAAAAGAAACTCATTCTCGTTCGCCGCATTTTTTTCTTTGCCGCGTGCGCGCGGCTCAGAGTCGGGTGCCCCCGGTCCCTCGCCTTTGGGGACCGGGGAGGGATCTTCGTTCAGCCGGATCTTCCGCGTCACATCCATCAGCACCAGCACGAGGTCGCGCGATTCCAGCGCCTCGTGCACCTCCTGCAGCATGCGCCGGTCGAGTTGCGAAGCCGGCCGGTGCACGCCCGGCGTATCCACAAAGACAATCTGCGCCGCCCCATGCGCACCTTTCCCTGCGCCCTTGCGCGCCGCGGGCACTTCCAGCACTCCAACGATGCGGTTGCGCGTGGTCTGCGGCTTGGCCGTGACAATGGCCACCTTCTCGCCCGTCAGGGCGTTCAGCAGCGTGCTTTTGCCCACGTTGGGCCGGCCGAGGATAGCAACAAATCCGGATTTCACGTTCCGTTCTCCATCTCTATTTTCGCGGACCCCAGCCATGAACCGTTGATTTGGCAGCGCTCAGGCTTCCTTCGGAAACGGCAGCCGCACCGCCGGCGGAAACAACCGCACGCGTTCGATGCGCCGCCCCGTCGAGGCGACAATCTCCACGCGCAGCCCCAGCGGTTCCAGCGCAACCATTTCGCCGGCCCTGGGAATGCGCCCCGCAATCTCGCTCACCAGGCCGCCGAGCGTTGTAGCTTCGTAATTTCCGCCCAGCTCCACCGTCTCGCCCAGCAGATCGGCGAGCTGATCGGCGGGAAAGCTGCCGGGCACGAGCCATGTGCCCAAGGGTTCGCGCACCGGCTCTTCGATCTGCGTGTCGGTTTCGTGCTCGTCGCGGATGTTGCCCACAATCTGCTCCAGCAAATCCTCGATCGTCACCAGCCCCGCCACCGCGCCGTACTCGTCGATCACGATCCGCATGTGCTGCTTTTCCCGCTGCATCTCGCGCAGCAGTTCGTAGCCGCGCTTGGTCTCGGGGACGAACTCGGCGGCGCGCAGGATCGTGGCCACGGTGCGCGTGTGCGCCTCTTCGTCGGCAATCTGCAGCAGATCGTGCGCGAACGCGAGACCCTTGACGTTGTCGAGCGTGCCGGAGTAGACGGGCACGCGCGAGTAGTTGTGCTGCTTCAGCAGCTCCAAAAAGCGCTCCAGGGTGATGGAATCCGCAACGGCGAAGATCTCGGGCCGCGGCGTCATCACCTCGCGCACCAGCATGTCGCCAAACTCCACGGCCGAGCGCACCAGTTCGCGATCGCTCTGCTCCAGGATGCCTTCCTCTTCGCCCGCTTCAATCAGCGCGTCCACGTCGGGCGCAGGCTCTTCTTCGGGATTGGCCGGCGCTTCGGCCAGCTCCGCCACGGAGAAGAAGAAGCGGATCATGACGGTAACCGGCGTCGCCAGCCACAACAGCATCACGATCGGCCACAGCATCCGCGCCGCCCACAAACCGCGCGTGCGGTGGAAGAGCAGCGAAGGAATCACTTGGTTCGCGAAGACAACTACCAGCACGAATCCGAGAATGGCCTGGGCAATCTCCGCCGGACTCGGCTCACCCGTAGGCGTCGCGCGGCTAAAGAGGATGGCGCCGAACTCGAGCGCGATGAGGCCCAGTGAAAGCTGCATCAGGACGGCCGCGCACAAGGCGGCGTGCTCGCGGCTCAGGCCCAGATGCGGCTCGATCCGCTCCTCCCACGCGTCGAGATTCTCCTCGACCTCGCGGCTCAGAATCTTGCCGAACTCGGAGTAGACGCGGCTGATGTAGGAGGCCAGCGCGGCCACCACCGCAAGCACGAGAAGAAAAACAATCTGCAGCAGAGTCATGGCTTCCGTCTCCGCGCCGGCTTGCTGACTTGCTGACTCGCTGACCCGCTTCGTGCCCGCACAAGTGCCCGTGCCCCATTCTTATGACCGCGCCGTGCCCCATCCTTTCGCGTCTTTGGCGAAAGGGTGGGAGAACTCGCCCGCTCGATCAGCCCCAGCGGCAGTCCCAACCTTGCCCGCAAACTCCGCTCGCGCCGCTGCATCTCGCCGGCATCGGCTTCGTGGTCATACCCGGCCAGGTGCAGCACACCATGCAGGATGAGGACCTTCAACTCGCAGGTGAGTGCGTGGCCCTGTTCCGTGGCTTGGCGGCGCGCCGTCTCCACACTGATCGCCAAATCACCCTTTTCTTGGCTTTGGATGAGGTCTGCGGCAGGGAAAGAAAGAACATCCGTAGGCCTGTTTTTCCCGCGGAAGCGCCGGTTCAAGTCGCGCATCGTTGCATCGCGCGTCAGCAGCACCGTCACTTGTCCGCGCAACCGCACGGCCGCTTGAGCTTCCGCCAAGAAGCCAGCCAATGTGCGCGTGGAAGGCAGCCGGAGCGATTTCGTGAGCAATTTTCGGCTCGGGGTTGCGGCAGGCCCAGCAGGACGCTTCGCCGAATCGGGGTTCAGCGCATCCGCCGCTCGGGAAAGCTCCAGTTCTGGGTCGATGAGGATCATCGTGCGCGGGGCCGGCGGTTTCTGCTTGCGCGGCTCCGGGTCTGCTTCCTCCGGGTCTGTTTCCCCCGGCTGCTTCGATGATACGCGAAAGCGGCGTGCCGGAAGAGCGCGCCCCCGGAACGTGTTCGCCTCGCTCCGTCACTGACGCGATCGCAATCCCGGCGTAGAATTCCCTCTCAAGCGGAGGTTTCATGCGCAAGACCCTTTTTTCTGCACTGTTCTTGCTTACCATGGCGGCGGGCGGCCAGAGTGCGGCCGGCCCCTTTGACGGCGTTTGGAATACGACCATGAGCTGCGAAGCCAAGGGCAGCGCCCTGGGATACACCTGGCGCTTTACCAGTACGATCGCGAACAACATTCTGCACGGCGAGCGCGGCGACGCGGGACAGCCGGGCTACCTGGCGCTCGATGGAAGAATCAATCGCGATGGCAGCGCCAAGCTGACCGCCAGCGGCATCGTCGCCTCCACGCAATATGCGCACGGCCCGCTCGTGAGCACGGGCGAGCAGTACAGTTACGATGTGAAATCGCATTTCACGGCTACCGAGGGCGAGGGCGATCGCAGCACGGGACTCGGCATCTACGGCCGCCCCTGCCATTACGTCTTCGCCAAGCAGGCGCCGCCCGCAGCAAAACCGTAGCCCGCGTTCCCCGCAGGCCGCCGAAAACCGTACCGCCGGTCTCCTGACCGGGGCCCCACGGACAGGTCTTCGTCCCTGGGGTGGCTGACCGACTGTACCGAGGGCCTCCCGGCCCTCAGAGATTTCATCAGGCCTTGAATCCTGCCGTCGCGCCGCCTGTGAGAAATGCGGGACGGGGGGTGCCCCAGGACCGGGGCCCCCACAGACAGGTCCAGGTCCGCGGGGTGGAGATCTCGCTTTTGAGCAAGGAACC
>PLSB01000117.1 GCA_003165005.1 Acidobacteriaceae bacterium
TATTTATGCAGGAGTCAATAGTTCTCCGTCGGCGTCTTCTCCACGTGGTCAATCACCAGCCGATCCACGGTGGCCTTGCGGTCTTCGAGTTTCAGGCCCATCTGCTCGACGGACTGGTAAACGCTTGTGCCGCCGCCCGGATCCGAGGCTTCCGGGACGCCGCTTGCGGCAGCGGCACCGCTTGGAGCCCTTGACGGCATCATCATGCCTCGCGCGCGAGCGATGGCCATCATATCCGCGAGCGAAAGCTCCGTATCCACCTGGTAGTAGCCCTTGAGACCGGTCATATCGACCACCTGCTCGCTGTTGGCGCCGCCCATCTGCAGAAACAAGGTCGAAAGCAACCGCGCATATCCCGCCATCGACACCCCGCTGGAATCCAGGTGCATCGTCATGTTCTGTCTGTCGATCTTCTGGATCACCGTGCCCCTGGCCCCGAGATTCATCGTGACCGTACCGTCCGGAGTGATCTTCATGCGCACCGGCCCATCCGGATCGTCCACTTGCCGTTCGCCGGGCTGGAGCGGTGAGTTGGGGTCGAAGGCTTGCGGCGCGGCCGGCGCTTCTTTCATCTTCGGACCGCCTTTGCCCACAACCAGCGCCAGCACCTTGTGCTCCTCCTGAGCCTGATGCGCAACCAGCTTGAACCGCTCCTCGAGCAGCGCTCGCAGCATAGCGGGAACATCGTCCTTGGCCGCGCCCTCGGGAATCGTGGCCTCGATGTCGAAGCGCTCACCGCCGAGCCAGTCCGGGCCGCTGATCTGATAATTCCTGACTTTGTAGGCGAAAGCCACCAGGTCCGCAAGCGACATGTAGGTGAATGTCGCGCGCGAGGCGCCGATCTCCGGCCCGATCTTCGGCATCCGGCCGGCCTGCACATCCGCGGCCATTCGTTGCATGTCGAGCGGCGCCGCCGGCTTCACTGTGGCCACGTCGAAGCTAAGCTTGGCGAGTGTTGTTTGCCCAGAGGCCACGCCCGACGCGAAAAGAAGAAGAATGAATGCGGAGACGATACGACCGTGGAATCTCATCGAGGCCCTTTCCGTGGCGCGAATCTGTTGCGATGATATGCCTTTGCGCGCCTCCCTAAAAGTGCCTGCCGATGATTGTTCAGTGAAACGAACAGCAGAAAACTCCCGCGATTGAGCCGCGCCCGAGAAGATCGGCTCCGGAGCATCGGCCCGAGGCCTCTGTGCCTCTGGCACAAGCCCTGCATCGGCGTGGCCGGGAGCCCTGCCGCGCAGTCTCCATGAGGTTGAACCCAAAACAGAAGCCCTCAAGAAAATCGCTTTTCCGGGTTGCTCTTTGTGCCTCTGGCGGATACACTTCTTTGCGGCACAGTCTATCGGCATGGGAAGTTGTATCCTCTCAAAGGGGTTCATCTGTCCTGTGCCCGGACGGGTTATTTTGGGGCGGTACGGGACGCCCCACAAGCGCAGCCTCCGGCCGGAGGCGCATCGCTCCCGAGAATCGAGCCAATGCAGGAGCAATTCGCAACACGGAAGCAAGGGCGCGGTAAATTGCCTGGAAGAACCCCGGTGGCGTGACCGTCATGGGGCGCAGTTCGAGGACGTTATGACAGAAAAACTTAGCTTCGGCGAGAAATTCGGCTACGGCCTGGGCGACATGGCCGCCAATTTTGTCTTTCAGGCGATGATGGTGTTGCAATTGAACTTCTACACCGACACGTTTGGCCTGAGCGCGGCCCAGGCGGGCACCATGTTTCTGGTCGTCGGCCTGGCCATGGCGACGCTCAATCCGGTGATGGGCATCATCGCCGACCGCACGCAAACGCGCTGGGGCAAGTTCCGTCCCTGGCTGCTGTGGACCGCGGTGCCCTTCGGCGTGATTGGCGTTCTCACCTTCACCACGCCGAACCTGAGCTTCCCGGCCAAGCTGATTTACGCCTGGGTCACCTATATGCTTCTGCGCCTGGTTTACACCATGAACAATGTGCCCTACGCGGCGCTTAACGGCGTGATGACCGAGGATCCCAACGAGCGCAACAGCATCGCCACCTACCGCCAGATGTTCGCCAACGCCGCTGGCTTCATTGTGGGGGGCCTCGCCATCCCCATGGTGGTTTACCTGGGGCACGGCAACAGCGCGCGCGGCTACCAGTTGACCATGGGTTCGTTCCTGTGCGTCAGCGTGGTGCTGTTTCTCGTCGCTTTTGCCGTGAGCAAGGAGCGCATCCAGCCCGACCCGCAGCAAGAGACTTCGGTGACGCAGGATCTGGCCGACCTGCTGCACAACGGTCCGTGGATCGCACTCTTTCTGGTGACCACGTTCTACTTCATCGCGCTGGCGGTCCGCGGCAGCGTCATGCTGCCCTACTTCAAATACTGCGCCGGCAACCAGATCCTGTTCAGTTGGTTCAACTGCTATGGGCTGACGGCGCTGCTGATCGGCGTGGCCTGCTCCACGGCGCTGACCCGGCTCTGGGGCAAGCGCAACGTCTTTTTCTGGAGCATGGCGCTGAGCGGCCTGCTGGCCAGCGCGCTCTATTTTCAGTCCGCAACGGGCACAGTGTTCTTCAACCTGAACCTCATGCATCATCTGTTGCGGATACCCTTCGGTTGGGTATTCTTCACCGAGATTCTGCGCCAGTTCGCATTTGGCTGCTCCGGGCCGGTGCTGTGGTCGATGATGGGCGACGTGGCCGACTTTGGCGAATGGAAGACCGGCCGCCGCGCCACGGCAACGGTCACTTCCGGCGTGGTCTTTGCACTGTGGATAGGCCTGGCCATCGGTGGATTCATCGCCGGCTGGCTGCTCTCGCTCTACGGCTACCAGAACAATGCCGTGCAGTCGGCGGAAGCTCTTAGAGGCATTCGCCTCACCGCTTCGGTCTGGGCCGGCGGGGCTTTTCTGGCGGCCGCCGTGTGCTTGCTGTTCTACGGCATCAGCATGAAACTCAACCTGGCCATCTCGCAAGACCTGAGCCTTCGCCGCAAGAGCTTTTCGCAGGATAAAATCTAATAATGCCAGTCCGGGCGGCTGCTTCCGTGCCTGCGGCCGCCCTCCGGCTTTGAACTTATACCTTGTCGGCTATTCATTTCGACCATTCAGGAGTCACTATGTATGATCACCAGTCCCTAATTCTCGGCGCCGTTCTGGTCGCAGCCGCATTCGCATCGGCCCAGAGCACGCCTGCCCTGAGAGATGCTTATAGGAACGACTTCTATATCGGCGTGGCTATCAATGCTGCGCAAATCACAGGCCAGGACCAGCGCGGAGACGCGCTGATCGAGTCCCAGTTCGACTCAATCTCGCCGGATAACGCGCTCAAGTGGGAGAAAGTTCATCCTCAGCCAGACAAGTACGATTTCCGGCTGGCCGATCAGTACGTCGCCTTTGGCGAAGAGCACCACATGTTCATCGTCGGCCACAACCTGGTCTGGCACGAGCAGGTTCCTGCGTGGGTCTTTCATGACGCACAGGGCAATCTCCTCGGCCGCGACGCCCTGCTCGCCCGCATGCGCGACCATATCTACACCGTGGTCGGCCGCTACAAGGGAAGGATTCAGAGCTGGGATGTGGTGAACGAAGCGCTCAACGATGACGGAACCCTGCGCCCGTCGCTCTGGCTCAAGATTATCGGCCCGGACTACATTGAAAAGGCCTTCCAGTACGCGCACGAGGCCGACCCCGCGGCGCAGCTCACGTATAACGACTACAACCTGGAAAATCCGGTCAAGCGCAAAGGCGCCATCGCGCTGGTCAAGAAGCTTCAGGCAGAGGGGATACCTATCGACGCTGTCGGCATACAGGGCCATCTCGTCCTTGATTCGCCCACCCCGGAGCAAGAGGACGCCGCCATATCTGCCTTCGCGGCTCTGGGCCTCAAGGTCGCAATCACCGAACTCGATATCGACGTGCTGCCCTCCGTGGGGTACGGGCCGACCGCCGATGTGTCGCTCCGCGTCCGCCAGGACCCGAAGCTGAATCCTTATGTCGATGGCCTGCCCGATTCCGTCCAGCAGCAGTTGGCCGATCGCTATGCCGCATTCTTCCGCGTCTTCCTCAAGCATCGCGGCGCCCTCTCGCGCGTCACGTTCTGGGGAGTCACGGATGCACAATCCTGGCTCAATAACTGGCCTGTGGCAGGGCGAACCAGCTATCCGCTGCTCTTCGATCGCAACGGCCAACCCAAGCCCGCCTTCCAAGCCATTCTTGGCGTGGCATCGGAAAGATAAAGGGCGCGCGGCTACCAGCGCCTTCTGGCGCGGTACGAGGGAAGCGGAGCGAGATTGCCGAGAGGCTGAAGCGGAAGGAAGACAAGCTCGGGGCTTTCGGCCGAAGGCACCGAATGCAAGGGCTCTACCCCCACGCAGGCCGTGCAGGGCAACTCGCCCACGACTGCAATGATTTTCAGGGGCTGGTCTTGTACAAGCAGTCCGTCGAACTTAAGAGCACACGCTTGATGCCAGCCTGGACCTGGGCCGTCGGAGCAAACGAAGCGTCTAATTGGGACATTGAAGTGCTTGACGTACGCCTCATAAGACAGCTCTTCATCTGCCGGGGAATCCTTCGGAATCAGCAAATAGACGCGGTGTCCGGGCGGCAAATCGAGTGTGGCATTGCCGTTGGCGTCGGTTTTGGTAACGCCTATAATCTGCCCCGGCCTCTCGATGGCTTCGATTTCCGCCGCGCTGACGGGCGCTCCATTCAAGTCGCTGATCTGGATTGAGAAATGACTGCAGACAGATTGCTGTGCTCCGAGCAGCGTCGAGGTGGCGGCGAGAAATACGGCGGCGATGCGCGCAGCGGCCATACCGACGATTCTTGCACTGTTGGTGGAAGTAATTCAACCGGATGGCCGAAGGCTGATAGCTGAGGGTTGAAAGCTAGAAGCAAGAAGCTGCTACTTAGCTTTCTTGCACCGCTCCATGATCGCGTTGTGCAGCCGCTCGCTCACTTCGCTGGGCAGTTCGTAGATCTCGTGGCAGCGGTAGATCTCGATGGTCTTGCGTGTGGTGTCGAGGACAACCTCGCAATGCCCGCACTTGCGCAGGTGGACTTCGATCTCGGCGCGAGTTTGCGCGGCAATGGACTCGTCGATGACGTCGTCGAGAATCGCGAGAAACTCAGTGCATTTCATGCTTCAGCCCCGTTTACCTGTGGCGCAACTGCCGGAGTCTTCTTCTTGAAGTAGCGGGTCAGGCGATCGCGCAATTGCAGCCGCGCCCGCAAGAGGCGCGACTTGACGGCCGGTACGCTCAGGCCCAGCGTCTCGGCGGTCTCTTCGGTCGAGAGCCCCTCCACGTCGCGCAGCGCGAAGACCAGGCGGAATCCCTCGGGCAGGCCTTGAATGGTTTTCTTGAGGATCTCCGCCAGCTCCGCCTGGTTGTAATTCTGTTCCGGGTTCGGCGCCCAGTCGGCGAAGTCGCGGGGCATGCTGCCCTCTTCGGTCACGATATCGTCGTCGATCGAAACCATCTTGCCCGTGCGCCGCTTGCGCAGCCGCATCAAGCTCTCGTTGACCGCTATTCGCACCAGCCATGTGTAGAATTTCGAGTTCCCCTGAAACTGATCGAGCTTCTCATAGGCTTTCAGAAACGCGTCCTGCATCACGTCTTCTGCGTCTTCGCGGTTCTGCGTAATGTGTTGCGAGATCCTGAAGAGCTGCCGCTCGTACTTGCGCACCAGCGTGTCGTATGCCGATACATCCCCCGCGCGAACCCTTTCGACCAGGGCTACGTCAGGGTGCTGCTCGTCTTGTCCTGCTACCGATTGGATGGTCGACATGGAGTTCGGATGCGAAAATTCGCGGCAATTTGCTTCGGCGGACCCTCGGGGCTGGCCCAAGGCGCTCAGGTTAGCCGGCAAGGTTAGAGTGTATCGAACTCAGGGGCAGAGAACCAAATTCCACCGCAGAGGCCACGCCGTAACGCGACTGATTCTCCCGCCGCCTATCAGCCACCAAATCGGCATACAGTGGAGGTATGTCTGGATTCTTCTCCCCGCGGTCCGCCATCCAGCGCGGTCCTGTTTTTGTTTTGGTTCTTTTTGGTTTGTTGATGGTTGCGCGTTCGGGCATTGCGCAAACTCCGGCCACGTCTGCCACAAACCCACCCACCTCCAGCGCTGCGCAATCAAGTTCGGCGAAGCCCTCGGCAACGAAGCGGCGCGCCGCGAAGCCCAAGCCCGTGCATCAAGCCAGCCACGCGGCTCGCGTGACGCGCACCCACCGTATCAAACAGGCGTTCGTCGCCTCGAAAGAGCTGGAGCCGATGGCCCAGCAACTGGCCACTCTGCGTACACCGGAGGCCTACGCGGCTGTTGCTGCCTACGCGCACAGGAACACCGGTGAGGCCGCGGCGGCGGCGTATCTGGCCCTGGGTCACGCCTACCTGCTCGACAAGCGTTTTGGCGACGCGCAAGCGGCTCTGGCGCAGGCGCGGCGGGCCGACGGGGAGCTGGCCGACTACGCGGATTTTCTCGACGCCGAGGCGAGCCACGAGGCAGGCGACGATGCGGTTGCCGAGAAGATTCTGCACGGATTCACTGAGCGTTACCCTGACAGCATCTTCGATACTCAGGTGCCGGAGCTCGAGGCCACGGTGCTGCTGGCCTTGGGAAATCGCACGGGCGCGCGCCAGGTGCTGGCGGCTGGCGCTGGTACTGAGGCGGCGAACCGTCCCGGCTTCGAGCTTGCCGAGGGCCAGGTGGAGTTGGCGCTGGGCGAGCAGCAAGCCGCCGAAGCCGCATTCAAGCAGCTCCTGCTGGCCCATCCGTTGAGCGCGGAGGCGCAGACGGCGCGGGCCAAGCTCACCGAGCTGGGAGCAGAGACATTGCTGACCACGGCCGACCTGCGCAGCCTGGCCGAGGCCTTCTACAACGCTGGGCGCTACGATCTGGCCGCGGAGCAATTTCGCGTTCTGGAGCGCGTGCCGGGGCTCGATGCCGAGACGCGCAACGGATTCGCTGTCTCCGAGGCCGCCTGCCAACTGAAGTTGAAGCAGTTGACCACCGCGGAAGCGCGCGCGCTGCCCGACACGCCCGACGAAAACGGCGCACATCGTCTCGACCTGCTGATGGAGCTTGCCCGGGATCGCGATGACGCCGCCGATCTGAAACAGATGGTCGGCGAGATGCAGTCCCGCTTTCCGAAGAGCCCCTGGCTGGCCGACGCGCTCTTCTCGGCGGGGAACATGTACATGCTCAAGCGCGATTATCCGTCGGCAATCGAGTACTACAGCGAGCTGGCTTCGCGTTTTCCCGGCGACAAGAGCGCATCCGCGGCCCACTGGCGCTCCGGCTGGCTGAGCTACCGGATGGGACTCTATCCCGCGGCTGAGAAAATTTTCGACGAGCAGATTCGCCTCTTTCCTGCCGCGACCGAAACGGTTTCTGCGCTCTACTGGCGCGGGCGGCTGTATGAGACGCTGGACCACAATCCCGCGCTGGCCGCGGCCAGCTACCGCACGATTGTCCGCGCTTACCAACACTTTTTTTACGCGCAGTTGGCGCGGCAGCGGCTGGCAGCGCTCGGCAACACGCAGGCCGCCTCGGAGCCGCAACTGGATCGCATTCAGCCGTCGCCGGAGCCGCATCTGGTCGATTCCTTTCCCGAGGACAGCCCGCACCTGGCCAAAGCGCGGTTGCTGGCCAACGCCGGACTGACGGAATACATTGCGCTTGAGATCAAGGCCGATCCCGAGTTCTCTACGATGAGTTCGCTGGCCGAAGCGCAGATTTACTCTTCCTATGGCGAGACCTTTCGCGCGGTTCGCGCCGCCAAGCGGGCGCTGCCGAGTGCGGCTTCCGCGTCGATCCAATCCATTCCGCTCGCGTACTGGCGGATTCTCTTTCCCGAGCCGTGGTGGAATATGATTCAGGCGGAATCGGCCAAGAACAATCTCGATCCCTACCTGGTGGCTTCGCTGATCCGGCAGGAATCGGAGTTCGATCCCACGGCCATCTCACACGCCAACGCCTACGGCCTGATGCAACTGCTGCCGTCCGTGGGCCGCACGCTGGCGCGGGAGGAGGGAATCAAGCACTTCCAGACCTTCCAGCTGCTCGATCCCAACATGAACATCAATCTGGGAACGCGCTATCTGCGCCAAATGCTTGACCGGTTTGGTGGAGTTGAAGAGTATGCGTTGGCTGCTTACAACGCGGGCGACTATCGCGTGGCGGAATGGCAGGCTGCCGGCCCGTATTCGGGCATCGACGAGTTTGTGGAGTCCATCCCCTTCACCGAGACGCGCGAATACGTGGAGGCGATAAGGCGCAACCAGGAAACCTACAGGGCGATCGACGACTTTGCCCGCGCCCACGGCGCGGCTACGGCATCGGCCTCCCATTAGTTTAAATCCTTCCCGGCGTGGCCAGGGGAATCCCACTTGCCACTCCCGAGTGACGATTGGCATTGACTTCTAGGTGCGCCTGTGATGAGACTGAGGTGAACCGGAGACATCTGCATCCGGCCAGTCTTTCGCAGCCTGTTTTTCTTGAGGAAAACGGAGCCCGGCGGGAACAGACGCGCGGCTCGGAACCATCAACCCAGGGTTTGCCCAGGAGGGAACGATGGCAGCCGACTTGCAGTTTCTGGAAGAGTGGATCCCCGAAAGAATGGACCCAGGAACGGTTTTTGTGCTGGAGAATCAGGCCAAGCTCGGCCAGGCACAGAATCCTTTTGTTGCCGTGATGTCGTGCCCGCGCTGCGGCACGTTAGGGCTGATTACCCGCCGGCAACTCTACGCGGGCGAAACCATGATCTGCGGTGGCGACTGCTGCTCGGCGGAGTACCGGCTCGATGGCGATGCCATCTGCTACCGGCCGGCGCAATAAGAACAGCTTTTAGCTCCTAGCTTTTAGCCTTTAGCTCTTTCGTGTTGAGTGGAGCCCGGCGGGGAGCCGGGAGTTACTTTTGCAGCGTATAGTCGGCCTTGGTGGTCTTGGCTCCGGCCTGCTTCGGTGTGGTTAGTTGAGTGCGATCCCACCCTCCGCCCAGCGACTGCACCAGTTCCACGGCTGAAGTCATCTCTTCCACCTCAAGCGCGTTCAGCGTCTCCCGGTTAGCGAGCAGCGTGGTCTGAGCGACGACGACGTCGACATACGGATCGACGCCCGTGTTGTAGCGCACCATTTCCAGATCGAGATAATCCTGCGCGTCCTTTACCGCCAGCTGCTGGCGGATGATCTGCTGCGAGTAAATGCGCGTGGCCGCCAAATTGTCTTCCACTTGTTGAAATGAGGTGAGCACGGTCTGGCGATAGGTCGCCAGGTCAGCGTTGTATTCGGCGACGTACTGGTGCAGCTCGGCGCGATAGAGCCCGCCGTCGAAGATGGTTTGGGAGGCTGACGGCCCTATCGACCAGATGCTGCTGGACAATTGAAAGAGGTTGCTTAAAAGCGCCGATTCAAGTCCGCCGCTCACAGAGATGGTCACCTGCGGGAAGAAAGCCCCGTAGCCGACGCCGATGGTCGCATTGGCCTCGGCCAGAGTGCGCTCGGCGGCGGAAACGTCGGGGCGGCGCTCAACAAGCTGCGAGGGAACGCCGGTGGGAATCGGCGGCGCGGTGTAGACCATGGGCTTCACCGGGACGGAAAAATCCGTCGGGATCTTGCCCAACAGCATGGCGATAGCGTGTTC
The DNA here is from genome assembly GCA_003165005.1 of Acidobacteriaceae bacterium. Taxonomy (GTDB): domain Bacteria; phylum Acidobacteriota; class Terriglobia; order Terriglobales; family Acidobacteriaceae; genus Telmatobacter. The sequence goes on from PLSB01000117.1 coordinate 9,608, forward strand.
GTACTGCGCGCGCAACAGGCCCACGTTGATGGCCGCCGACTGCGCGGCCTCGAGCGTTGTCTTGGCCTCGGCCACGGAGATATAATCGCCGACGCCGGTATCGTATTGCGCCTGGTTGTAGTCGAGCGCCTTCTGATCGGCTGCCACGGTCTCATTGAGAATCTGCTGCAGCATGTCCTGGCCGCGAATTTCGAAGTAATACTCGGCCAGGCTGGCCTGCTCGGTCAGCTTCTCCAATTCGAGGTCGGCGGCGCTCACCTGTGCGGCGTACTGCGCTTCACGGACTTCGTTGCGGATCTTGCCCCAGAGATCAGGCGTCCAGGAAACGTCAAGCGGCAAGGTCCAAAGCGAAGACGTCTTGCCGGCAGTGTTGTTGGTAGTGGACGAAGAAGACGCCTGCACGTTGCCGGAGGTTTTTGACCGGTTAAACGACGGGTTCGCGGTAACCGTGGGCCAGTATTGCGAACGCGCTGCGGCGATCTCGGCGCGCGCCGCCATGTAGTTCTGGAAGTACTCCTTCAGGTTCTGGTTGTTGATGTCGAGCTGCTCTTCCAGAGCATTGAGCTCGGGATCGTTGAAGACCTCCCACCAGTTGCCGCGCAGCATGGCGTCCTGCGGACTGGCCACCTTCCAGCCGCCGGCATCGTGAAAGTTGACGGTCGACTCCTTGTAATTCGGCGCAGTGATGGCCGGCGGCGCGGGCGCGTGATACGGCGGGCCGACGCGACAGCCTGAGACGAGCGCAAGCAGGCTCAGCGCGCCGGCGGCGATGAAAAGCGTGGATCGAATCTTCAGTTCAGTCATGACGAATGTCCTTCACGTGTTACGACACGGCCTGTTCCGCGGTGGGCGGCAGTGTGTCGTGCGTCCGGCCCAGCGCGCGCAGGCGCAGCCGGTCCATATAGAGGTAAACCACAGGGGTGGTGTAAAGCGTGAGCAACTGGCTCAGAACCAGCCCGCCCACAATGGTGATTCCGAGGGGCTTGCGCAGCTCCGAGCCGGTGCCGGTCCCGAACGCCAGCGGCAAAGCTCCGCAAATGGCGCACATGGTAGTCATCATGATGGGGCGGAAGCGCAACAGGCAAGCGCTGAAGATCGCCTCGCGCGTGTTCTTGCCTTCGTTGCGCTCCGCCTGCAGCGCGAAATCGATCATCAGGATGGCATTCTTCTTCACGATGCCGATGAGCAGAATGATGCCGATGATCGAGATCATATTGAGATCGATGTGGAAGAGCATGAGCGCCAGCATGGCGCCAGCGCTCGCCGAGAACACCGTGGAAATAATCGTCAGCGGGTGAATCAGGCTTTCATAGAGAATGCCCAGCACGATGAAGACGGAAAGCAACGCAGTGATGGCCAAAATCCACAGCGTCGATAGCGATTGCTGGTAGGCCTGCGCGGTTCCGGCAAAAAATCCCAGCACGGTTCCTGGCATTCCCAGCCGTTCCTCCATCTGCGTCACTTCGGTGACTGCGTCCGAGAGCGAAGCGCCGCTGCGCATGTTGAAGGAGACCGTCGCCGAGGGAAACGAACCGGTGTGATTGACCTGCAGCGGTGTGGTATTGGTGTGGGCTTTGATGACGGAGGCCAGAGGCGATACCACATTGAGCCCTGCGCCTGACGATGACTTACTGGGCGTGAAGTAGATGTTGTTCAACCCCGACGGATCCTGCCAGTACTGCGGAGCCACCTCCATCACCACGTAATACTGGTTGAGCTGCGTATAGATGACGGAGACTTCAGATTGGCAAAACGCGCTGCAAAGCGAACTGTCCAGCGATTGCGGAGTCTGTCCCAACCGCGCCGCAGTCACGCGGTCGTAATTGAGCAGTTCCTCGAGCCCTCCGTTCTGCTGATCGGAGATCACGTCGGTGAGGTCAGGAAGTTTGGACATATTTTGGAGCAGAATAGGGCCCCACTTCGTCAAATCGGCGATGGTGTCGGACTGGATGGTGTATTGAAACTGCGCGCCGCCGCCGCGTCCCCCGATACGCAGATCCTGCGCCGCCTGTAGAAATGCCGAAGCCACGGGCAGGCGGTTCATCCTCGGCCGCAGGCGATTGATCACATCCATTGCCGAGGTTTGGCGTACCGCGCACTTTGCGTCCTCCTTGCAGTTGCTGCCCAGCGGTTTGAGAGCGATGAACATAAAGCCGCCATTGCCGCTGCCCGTGTAAGACAGAACGTGGGCCACGGCGGGATCGCTTTTCACAATGTTGACCAGCGACACGGTGGAGAAATTCATGAGGGGAAAGGATGCATCCTGCGGTCCTTGCACCTGGCCCATGATCACGCCTGTGTCCTGCTGCGGGAAAAAGCCCGTGGGGATCTTGAAGAGCACCAGAACATTCAGCGCAATGGTGAGCAGAAGCACGACCAGCATCAGCCCCGGATTATCCAGCACCCACGTCAGCGATCGCCGGTAGATCGACACCATGCCGTTGAAGATCTTCTCGCTGGACCGGTAAAGAAAATTGTGCTTCTCGCCTTCCCGATGCACTTTGAGCACGTGCGCGCACATGCAGGGCGTAGTGGTGAGGGAAATAATCATCGAGATAACGATGGCCGTGGCCAGCGTAACCGCGAATTCGCGGAAGAGGCGTCCGATGATACCGCCCATCAGAAGAATGGGAATAAAAACGGCGATCAGCGACATGCTGATGGAAAAAACCGTGAAGCCAATCTCCTGGGCGCCTTGCATGGCCGCGGCAAATGGCTCCATGCCGCTCTCAACGTGCCGTGTGATGTTCTCCATGACCACGATAGCGTCGTCCACCACAAATCCCGTGGCGACGGTCAGCGCCATCAGCGACAGGTTGTCGAGCGTGTAGCCGAACAGGTACATCGCCGCGAAGGTTCCGATGAGCGAAACCGGAACGGCAACACTGGGAATCAACGTGGCGCGAGGGCTGCGCAGAAAGACAAAGACCACCAGTATGACGAGGCATACCGATCCGATCAGCGTCCTCTCGACGGTGTTTACCGAAGCGCGGATGGTTGTGGTCCTATCCACATCCACGGTGGTCTTGATGCCCGAAGGCAACACAGCTTCGAGAAAGGGCAATTGCGCCTTCACGCGATCGACGGTCTCAATAATGTTCGCCCCGGGCTGACGGAAGATGGTGAGCACCACCCCCCTGGTTCCGTCGATGTAGCCGGCGGTGCGAATGTTCTGTGTCGAATCCTCGACGTCGGCCACATCGGAAAGCTTGATTGCATTGCCGTTGTGATACCCGACGATCAGCGGCCGGTAGTCGGCCGCCGTGGAGATCTGGTCGTTGGTGAGGATGTCTTCGCTGACGCCGTTGTCGGCGAGTTGCCCCCTGGGCAAGTGCGAGTTCTGCAGGCTGAGTACCGACTGCACGCTGCCGAGGGTGAGGCCGAAGCTTTCGAGCTTGGTGGGATTGACCTCGACACGCACCGAAGGCGTGCCGCCGCCCTGCGCGCCCACCTGCCCGACCCCTTGAATCTGCGAGAGCTTCTGTTCCAGGATCGTCGAGGCCAGATCGTACAGCTTCGTCACCGGATACTTGTCCGATGTGAGACTGATGACCATGATGGGCGAATCGGCTGGATTCACCTTGCGGTAGGAGGGATTGGAGGGCAGGTTCGCCGGAAGATACGTTCGTGCCGCATTAATGGCGGCCTGCACGTCGCGGGCCGCGCCATCGATGTTACGGCTGAGATCGAATTGCAGAGTCACGTTGGTCGAGCCCAGCTGGCTCGATGAGGTCATCTCGGTGATGCCGGCGATGTGGCTGAACTGGCGTTCGAGCGGCGTGGCCACCGAGGCCGCCATGATCTGCGCGCTGGCTCCGGGCAAGCCGGCGGAGACGCTGATGGTGGGAAAATCCACCTGCGGCAACGGAGCCACCGGCAAAACCGCGAACGCGATGGCGCCCACCATGGCCACCGCGATGGTGAGAAGCGTGGTGCCTACCGGCCGCTGGATGAATGGCGCCGAAATGTTCATGCATTCTCCGCGTCGGGGGGCAGCTCGTTGTCGAACGATGCCTGTGAGGGACGACGGCCCTTGACCCGCTGCGCGAGCCGGTCGAAGAAGATGTAAATCACCGGCGTGGTATAGAACGTGAGCAATTGGCTCAACAGCAAGCCGCCGACCATGGCAATACCCAGCGGCCGGCGCAGTTCCGAACCCAGGCCGGTTCCGGCCGCCAGCGGAATGCCGGCCAGCAGTGCGGCCATGGTGGTCATAATGATCGGCCGGAAGCGCAGCAAGCTGGCCTGGTAAATCGCCTCCGTCGAATCCAGTCCATGCTCGCGCTCGGCCTCGAGCGCAAAATCCACAATCAGAATGCCGTTTTTCTTTACGATGCCGATGAGCAGAATGATGCCGATGATTCCCACGACACTGAGGTCCTCGCGGCAGATCATGAGCGCGAGCAATGCACCCACACCGGCCGAGGGCAGCGTGGAAATAATGGTAATCGGATGGATGAAACTCTCATAAAGGACGCCAAGAACGATGTAGACAGCGGCCAGGGCGGCAAGAATGAGCAGCGCTTCGTTGGACAGCGAATTGTGGAAGGACGCCGCCGTGCCTTGAAAGTCCGATTGCAGGCTGGCGGGGAAGTGAAGGTTCTTCACCACCTTTTCGATGTCGGTGATCGCTGTGCCCAGCGAGGCATTCGAGGCCAGGTTGAACGACACCGTGACCGATGGGAACTGCCCTTGATGGTTCACGGAAAGCGCTTCGGTCGTGTTGTGCATCCGGGTGAAGGCGCTGAGCGGGATGGCATTGGCGCTACCCGCAGACGAAACCGTGGTGACCGCGGAACCGGAGGAACCTCCTACGGCCCTGGCCGGAGCACTGAGCACTTGCGAAGAAGGCGTGTAGCGCACAGATGTCGTCGTAGCGTTCGAGCCGGCCGAGGCCGAGGCCGACGAAGAATACGACGTAGCTGCGCCGGTACCGCTCGTGCCCGAGGACGCATTGGTCTGGATGTAGAGGTCGCTCAGTTTCGAGGGATTCTGCTGCCACTCAGGCGCCGCCTCTAGCACCACATGATACTGGTTGAGCTGCGTGTAAAGCGTGCTGATCTCGCGCTGTCCGTAAGCGTCGTACAGCGCATTGTCAATGGTGGTCGGCGCAATGCCCAGCCGCGAGGCCGTCACGCGGTCGATCTCCAACTGAACTGCCTTGGCGCCGGTCTGCTGATCGGTGGCCACGTCTTCCAGTTCGGGCAGTTTTTGGAGTTGAGCAACAAACTTGTTGGTCCACTCGTTCAGCTCATCCGTGTCGGGATCTTCGAGTGTGTATTGATACTGCGTGCGGCTCACGCGATCGTCCACCGTGATGTCCTGCACCGGCTGCATGTAAAGCTGGATGCCCTGCACCTTCTTCAGATTCTGCTGCAATCTCCGGATCACATCGGAGGCGCCGATGCGCTCGTTGATGGGTTTGAGGTTGATGGAGATGCGGCCGCTGTTCAGGGTGGTGTTGATGCCGTCGGCGCCGATGAACGAAGAGAGGCTCTCGACCGACGGATCCTCGAGAATGATATCGGCAATCTCCCGCTGCTTCTCGCTCATGGCATCGAAGGAGATCGACTGCGAAGCCTGGGAGATGCCTTGAATGACGCCGGTATCCTGCACCGGGAAGAAGCCCTTGGGTATGACGATGTAGAGAACGACGGTAAGCACCAGGGTTGCGGCGGCCACCAGCAGGGTGATGGTTTGATAACGCAGCACCACGCGCAGCGTCCGCCCGTAAAAGGCAATCAGGTCATCGAATACCCGCTCCGACCAGCGGTAAAAGCGCGATTGCTTCTCCTTGGGATCGTGACGCAGAATGCGCGAGCACATCATCGGCGTCAAGGTGAGCGAAACCACCGCCGAAATGATGATGGTCACGGCCAGAGTGACCGCGAATTCACGGAAGAGGCGACCGACCACGTCGCCCATGAAGAGCAACGGGATGAGCACGGCAATGAGCGATACGGTGAGTGAAACGATAGTGAACCCGATCTGCTCGGCGCCGGTGAGCGCGGCCTCGAGAGGCGGCATGCCCTCTTCGAGAAAGCGGCTGATGTTTTCGATCATTACGATTGCGTCGTCGACCACGAAGCCGGTAGAGATGGTGAGCGCCATCAGCGACAGGTTGTCGAGCGAGTAGCCGAGCAGGTACATCACGGCAAAGGTGCCGACCAGCGACAGCGGGACGGCGACGAAGGGGATCATGGTGGCGCGCAGGCTGCGCAGAAAGAGGAAGATCACCATCACCACGAGACCAATGGTGAGCAACAGCTCCAACTCCACGTCGTGCACGGAGGCCTGAATGCTGGTGGTCATGTCGGTCATGGTGGTGACTTTGATCGACGCGGGAAGATTTGCTTCCAGTTGAGGCAGAATCTTCTGGATGGAATTGACGACCGTGATGGTATTGGCGCCCGGCTGGCGCTGAATGTTGAGAATGACGGCGGGTGTGAGCGAAGGCCCCGACGAGCCGCCGGATTGTCCCATCCAGGCGGCCTGCTTGGTGTTCTCCACGCCGTTCACCACGTTGGCCACGTCTTTCACGAAGACCGGCGCTCCGTTGCTGTAGGCGATGACGACATTCTTGTAGTCGTCGGCCGTGTTGATTTGATCGTTGGCGTCGATTTGATAGTCCTGGCGCGGCCCGTCGAAGTTGCCCTTGGCGGAGTTCACGCTCGACTGGACCAGAGCCGTGCGCACGTCCTCCATGTTCAGGCCGTGCGAGGAAAGCGCCACCGGATTCACCTGGATGCGCACCGCGGGCTTTTGGCCGCCGCTGATGCTTACCAGGCCCACGCCGTTCAATTGAGATAACTTTGGCGCCAGGCGCGTATCCACCATGTCCTCGACCTGGGACAGGGGCATGCTGTCGGAGCTGATCGCCAAGGTCAGGACGGGAGCGTCTGCGGGGTTGGTCTTGTTGTAGACCGGCGGCACCGGCAGATCGGAGGGCAGAAAAGTCTGGCCGCCATTGATCGACGACTGCACCTCTTCTTCGGCGACGTCGAGGGAGAGCGAGAGGCTGAATTGCAGAACGATGACCGACACGCCGCCGGCGCTGGTCGAGGTCATCTGGCTCAGGCCCTGCATCTGGCCAAACTGGCGCTCCAAGGGCGCCGTAATCGTGGTCGCCACCACGTCGGGGCTCGCGCCGGGATAGAAGGTGAGCACCTGGATCGTCGGATAATCCACTTCCGGCAGCGCCGATACCGGCAACTGAAAGAATGCGACGATGCCCACCAGCAGAATTGCGGCCATCAGCAGTGACGTTGCAACCGGCCGCAGAATGAAGGGGCGGGACGGACTCATGGAGCGGCCTCGGTGGTATCGGTGGATGTGGACGGCAGGTTCACCTTGGAGCGCGTTACCGGCGATCCGTCAATCAATTTCTGGAAGCTGCTGTTGGCGACGACGTCGCCGGGTTGGAGGCCCGATGAAACGACCGTATTGCCCTGATCGGAAATCCCCGACTTCACGGTCTTCATCGTGGCCTTGGCGCCAGGGGTGTCGATCCCTTGAATGAGATAGACGAAATCGGTGGCGCCATTGTGCTGAATGGCCGACGAAGGAACTAGGATCTGATTGTCAAGCGTCTTCACCAGCAGGCGCGTGTTGACGAACTCGTTGGGGAAGAGCTCGCCTTTGGAGTTGTCGAATGCGGCGCGCAGTTGCACGGTTCCCGTCGTGGTGTCGATCTGGTTGTTGATTGTGATCAGCCGCCCTTTCGCAATCAGCTTCGTATTCGTGCGGTCGTAGGCTTCGACGCTGAGCGCTTTCCCGCCTCGCATCTGTTCCAGAACCTGCTGCAGGCTGTCTTCAGCCAGCGTAAAGATTACGGTGATGGGCTGCACCTGAGTCACCACCACAAGCGTAGTGGTGGAGTTGGCCGTTACCAGGTTGCCGGGATCGACCAGGCGGAGCCCGACGCGGCCGTCAATCGGCGAGACAATGTGGCAGAAACCCACCTGCACCTTGTCGTATTCGACGGTGCCCTCGTCATTTTTCACGCTGCCTTCGTCCTGCAGCACCACCTTTCCCTGGTCTTCGAGGGTCTGCCTCGGAATGGCGTTCTTGGCCCACGCATCCTGATAGCGCTTCAGATCCATCTGCGCCTCGGCGAGCAGGTTTTGGTCGCGCTCGAGGGTGCCTTCGGCTTGTTCCAGCTGTGCCTCGTAGCTCCGGGAGTCGATGTCAACCAGCGGATCGCCCTTGCGCACCACCTGCCCCTCGCGATAGTGCACGGCCGTAATCACGCCGGTGACCTCGGCGGTGATGTTGTCGGTATACGTGGGCGTGACCGTGCCGATCGCGTCCAGATAGACGCCGATGCTGCCCTTGGTGGCCGTGGCCACGGTGACAGGAACGGGACCGCTCATTGCGCCGCGGCGGTTGCCACCCCCGGTGGGCGCTGACGCACTCGCGCTATGCTGCCGGTACACCCAGTAGAACAGGAGCCCGAACAGCAGCAGAACGATCGCCCAGATCCAAAGGTGGCGGCGCTTTTTTGCGGAGTAGGCGGGGTCAAACCCCGAGGCAGAATGCTGATCAGACAAACGTTGGTCCATCGTCTTCTTCTCGAACGTCAGATTAAAATCATTCGCTTGGTCAGGAACATTTTCTCATACGCAGAATAGCGTGCAGAATCGCGGTAACGTCACGCGGTGCTCCGGAGCGCGGAATACCAGACCTAACCTGCACGTTGCACATAACCCAGTGTAGAGTTAGGGGCCGGGATCGAGCCATGCGGCCACGCGAACGGCCTCGCACACGCGTACATTCTCGTATGGACGAAATCAGCCGGCAAATAGTTGCAGCATTACCCTTCCCAAATTGGTCTGCCGATGTTTCCAGACGGTCGAACTGGGCATGATTCAATGCGTGGTTCCACGCCGCCCGGCCCGAAGGTCCGGCAAAGAGGATCTGGTTAGAATCTTCCCCATACGGCCCAGGGAATGGCTTGCTGAAGTTGGCATAATTCATGAGTTTTTGAGGTGCACCTCAGGCCCGTAAAAGCGTCTTTCAACGGAATCTCTTGTCTTGGATGCAAGCTATTTCGCAATTGCTGCCTGACTCGCACCGTGCCCTTTCAGATCCCGGCTTTCTCCGCAGGCTGGAAGCGCATCAGTGGAAGTCGTGCGATCGCACTTCTAGGCCGCTGTGGGCCAGAGGCGCAAGCCGCGCCGCTTTCACGTGGATCACGCCGTCCTGATTCTGCAGCGCCCCTTCGACAAGAAGAAACCTGCTCCGCGTCACCACCAGGCGGTTGCGCTCGTACACGTCCGGCGTCACGATCACGTTGGCGATTCCCGTTTCGTCTTCCATGGAGATGAAGATGAATCCCTTCGCCGTTCCGGGCCGCTGGCGCGCGATGACGCAGCCTGCCGCGCGCACAAAAACGCCGTCGCGGCAATGCCGCAGATCTTCCGACGACAAAATGCCCTGCGCACGCAGTTCCGCACGCCGGTAGTGCATGGGGTGCTTGTCAACGGTCAGCCCTGTGCCGGTGTAATCCGCTACCAGCCGTTCCTCTACGGTCATTTGCCGGAGCGGAAGGCAGCGGTTGTCCTCGCGCAGATTCTTTTGGGTCAGCAGCGGGCCCTCCGGCCTGCCCGCCCACTCCACCTGCCAAAGCGCATCGCGCCGATGCGCAATCTCTCCAATCCGATTCAATGCGCCGATCCGCGCCAGCAGCGAGAGCTCCTTGCGGTTGAGTTCCGGCACGCGCAACGCCAGATCGTCGGCGGAGCGGAACGGGCCGTCCTTCTCGCGCGCGGCCAGCAGCGCTTCCGCGGCCTGCCTGCGCAGCCCCTTTGCATAGCCCAGTCCCAGGCGCATCGCGAGCGACCCATCCGGCTCGTGCTCCACCGTGCAACTCCACGCCGACACTTGAAGATCGATAGGCTTCACGCGCAGCCCATGCCGTTGCGCATCTTTGACCAGCACCGCCGGCGCGTAAAAGCCCATCGGCTGGTTGTTCAGAATGGCGCAGGTAAATGCGGCGAGATATTTCACCTTGAAATACGCCGAAGCGTAGGCGATCAGGGCAAAGCTTGCCGCGTGCGACTCGGGAAAACCATACAGCGCAAACGAGCTGATGTGCTGCACGATGGTATCTTGCGTCTTCACGTCGATACCGTTGGCCGCCATGCCCGCGCGCAGCTTCGATTCCAGATTCTTCATCCGCTCCCACGAGCGGCGCATGCCCACCGCGCGCCGCAGCTCCTCGGCCTCGGCGCCCGTGAAGTTCGCCACTGTCATGGCAATGCGCAGCAACTGCTCCTGAAACAGCGGCACGCCCAGCGTGCGCCGCAAAACCGGTTCGAGCGAGGGGTGCGGATACGTGACCGGCTCTCTCTTCTGCCTGCGCCGCATATATGGATGCATCATCTGCCCCACGATCGGCCCCGGCCGGATGATGGCCACCTGTACGACGAGATCGTAGAAGCGTTCCGGGTAGTTACGCGGCAGCGAAGCCATCTGCGCGCGGCTCTCCACCTGAAACATNNAATCAGCTTGAGGCAGTCTTCGAGCGCCGCCATCATACCCAGGCCCAGCAGATCGACCTTGATAATGCCGAGATCGGCGCAGTCTTCCTTGTCCCACTGCACTACGGTGCGGCCCGGCATCGACGCGCGCTCCAGCGGGACAACTCTGTTTAATTGACCCTGGCAGATCACCATGCCGCCCGAGTGTTGCCCCAGGTGCCGCGGCATGCCGTAGATGCGCATGCACATCTCGAGATATTTGGCGATGCGCGGATGCCGGATGTCGAAGCCCGCATTCGTGAACGAGTGTGCCATGGTGTCGCTCGGGCCGCGCCACTCCCAGTGGCTCACCAGGCTCGCCAGCCGGCCCAGCGACTCTTCGTCGAAGCCCAGCGCCTTGCCCACTTCGCGCGCCGCCGACTTGCCGCGATAGGTGATGACATTTGCTGTCATCGCCGCGCCCAGTTCGCCGTAGCGTTGGTACACATATTGAATGGCCTGCTCACGCTGCGCCTCCGAGGGCAGATCGAGATCGATGTCCGGCCACTCACCGCGGTTTTCGCTCAGGAAACGCTCGAAGAGCAGCTCCATTCCCACCGGATCGATGGCCGTAATCTCCAGCGCGTAGCAGACGGCCGAGTTTGCCGCGCTGCCTCGCCCCTGCACCAGGATGCCGTTGCGCTTCGCGAACTGAACGATGTCCCAGACGATCAGAAAATAGCCCTCGAAACCCAGCTTCGCGATCAGCTTGAGCTCGTGCTCCACCTGTTTCTTCGCGCGCTCCATCAACCCGCGATCACGCTTCGGCCCGTAGCGCCGTTCAACCCCCTCATTTACGCGCTGGCGCAGAAAACCGATCATGGTTTCGCCGCTGGGCACGGGATAGCGTGGAAACTCGTAGCCCAGGTCGCTCAGTTCGAACCTGAGCCGCGACGAAAGCTCCCGTGTGTTGCCGATAGCGCCGCGCACATCGCGAAACAACGTTGCCATCTCCCGCGCCGTGCGCAGATGCCGCTCGCTGTTCATCGCGAGCAGCCGTCCCGCGCGGTCCAGTTCCGTGTGGTTGCGGATCGCGGTAAAGAGATCGAGAATCTCGCGGTCGTACGTCTTGGCGTAGCGCACACCGTTCGTCGCCAGCACGGGCAGATTGAGCGCGCGCGCAATGCGGATCGCCGCCTGATTGCGCCACTCCTCTTCGCGCTCCCGGTGCCGCTGCAACTCGACGTAGACATTGTGCGCGCCGAAGATCCGCGTCAGCCGCTCCGCAACCTTGCGCCCGCCTTCTTCGCCGCCGCGCATCAGGGCTGCGGCCAGCGGCCCTTCGTCGCCGCCGGTCAGGCAAACGAGGCCGGCTGAGTACTGCTCCAAATCGCTGAAGTTTGCCGCGCCCTCCTGCTTGGTTGCCTCACGCATCTTGAACTGCGTGATCATCTGGCACAGGTTCTGGTAGCCCTGGCGCGACTCGCAAAGCAGAGTCAGCCGCGCGGGCTCTTCCTGGCATTGATGCGGCAGCCATGCCGGCGGTTTGAGCCGCGCGCCGAAGCTCTCGACCGCAACCTCCGCGCCGATATGCGCGCGCACGCCGCTGCGCTGGCCGCTGGTGTGGAATCGCGCCGCGCCGTACAGGCCGTTGCGATCGGCAATCGCCATCGCCGGCATCTCCAGCTCGGCCGCGCGTTCCATCAGCGCCTCAGGCTGCGAGCCGGCTTCAAGAAAACTGAAGGCGCTGGCCGCGTGCAGTTCTACATATTGCTCAGTCATACAGTGCCGCCATCTGCCAGCCGCCGTCGATCAGGTCGCGCACCAGGCAACAGCAGAGCAGGGAATTGTCGCCGCTCCGCGCCACAATGTCCCACTGCTCCTGGCCCCACAAGGTCGGCTGCCACCAGTCGCCGCCCGTGAGCCATGGCCCGTAGGCGTGGTCGACATTGAAGTTTTGTCCGCGAAAATGGAACCGCACCGGCTGCTCGGCTTCGAGCGTGACCGTTACGCTCTCCGCCGGCCGCAGTTGCCGCGCCGTGGCACGCAACTCTGTTGAAGCAGTCGTCACGTCTTCACCCTCCGTCACGCGAAATGCTTCGATTCGGAACGCTTCCGGCGCGTGCGTATCGAGCAGCACTGCCCGCCCCACATTCTCCTCGCCCACAAGGGCCCGGATGCGCGCCAGTGTGACGTCGAGGCGCGATGCCTCAGGCAGTTGCGGCGAAAACAGCCCCAGTTGCACCTTGCTGGTCTCTCCCGGCTCGGCATCGAGCTCGACGGCCAGCACGGCCGCTGGCGGCGGGTGCGCTTCGAGATCGAGATGGAGCAACTTGATCCAGAGCGGCTTGTCGTTCGTCGGCAGCGCGGGCCGCACTGTGCGCACGTGCGTGCCGCCGCCGTCGAGCGCGAGCGTGATGGTGACTGCGGCCAGCGCCACCATGCGCGCCTTGGCCCGCACCATGAGCTGATCGAGCATCGTGCTCGCCACGAACAGCAGCGACTCCAGCAGCTCTACGGGAGAATCGAGTTCCATCCGTTCCGTAAGCTTGAGCGGCGGCTCGGCAGGTTGAAAGAGATGCGGACGCTCGCCGCGCGCCAGTTGCCAGAGCCGCCGGCCCTCCTGCCCCATGCGCGCGGCCAGATCGTTTTCCGGCAGCGCCGCCATCATGCCCAGTGTGCGCACGCCCCACGCGGCAAAGGTCTCCGCCTGTTCCGGAGCCAGATCCAGAACCGTGAGCGGCAGCTCGGCCAATGCCGCAGCTTCCTCGCCCTGCGGAATCACCTTCACCGTCGCGCCGGACCGCAAACCCCGCGCCATGCACACGGCCGCATGAAGATTGCCGCTCACCGTCGCGCAGCTCGCAATGCCCACGGCGCGCGCCCGCTCCACCAGCTTCCGCGCCAGCGTCTCCGGCGGCCCGAACAAGCTTCGCGTGCCGGCAATGTCGATCCCGCAGGCAAAGGCCACGCCTTCACCAAGCTCTTCCACACGCGGCGAGAACCCGCCCGCGCATTCGAGCTGTATCGCCCGCGTTGCCGCCTCTTCTTCGAGCGAGCGGGCCAGCACCGCCGCAGCCGGAAAGGTCTCCACCTCCACGCGCGTCATGCCGCGCGCCATTCCCAGCAGCCGCGCTTGTGCGTTCAGAGAGCAGATCTGTTCGAGCGGCGCATCGCCTTCCATCACTACGCACGGCTGCTCCCGGAGCTCAGGCCGCAGCCGCAGCAGTGCCTGCGCCGGAAACTCCCGCGCATACAGGCACGCATACAACTCGGCAGTCATCGCACACCCGCCCATGCCGTGCGGCTCTGCCAGTTTGCGGCGTGCGCTCCCACATGCACTCTTTGCGGAGGCTTGCGCAGCGGCACTACATTTTCTTCCGCGCTCGCAAATCGCCGCCGCTCCACCTCCACGCAATGTGCCATGCCGGTGAACACCGTCGTCTCCTCGCGGAGCGCTTCGCCAGGCGCCATGCGCAGCGTGAGTTCCGCGCTGCTCTTGGCGCATCCGCACTGCGCGAGCAACAAGATGCTCGACTGCGTTCTCTCCGCCGCCGCACGGTAGCGGAACCACGCCGCCAGCGGCACACGCACTGCAAACTCCGGCGTCAGGCTGCCCAGGTCGAGCACAATCGCGCTGAACCCTCCCGCCTGCAGCAGCAGATCGGCCGCGCGCAGCGCCTGATCGAGTCGAGCCCACACGCCGGCCGTGCGCGACGGACCGCGTGCGCTCGTCGCAACTCTGCAATCGCGCGCGTCGAAACTGCGCCGTTCTCTTCGCTGCGACTCCGCACATCGCGCGGCAGGATTATCCGCTTCCGGCGTCTCCGGCCGCAGCAGTCCGCTCACCGCGGCGGCCAGCCCCTTCACCTCACCGCGCGGATGGCCGCCGCAGCCCCCGCCATGCAGCCCTTTGATTGCCGGCGCGGGCGTCAGATATTTTTCCGGCAGAGAAAAACCTTGCGTGCGCGGCGCCGTGGGTTTCGCCGTCCCGCATCGCACCCACAACAATTGCGCCAGATCCACCCCCGCCGCCGCTGCCGAAGCCGGATCGAGCGCGTTCGAGAGATCGATCCACGCGCACACCCGCCCGGCCTGCGTCATGCCCGCTACAAACTTAAGTGCGAGCGTGGTTCGCCCCGAGCACTCCGGCCCAACCAGCTCGGTGATCGCACCCAGCGGCAAACCGCCTCGCAACACCGCATCCAGCGCATCGATTCCCGTGGGCGCAATCGGCCGCACCACCCGCGGCGCCGGCGTGAGCGCCGCAGGAATCCTTGCAGCAAGATCAGACTCAATCTGAAGACGGATTGCGGCGGCGGCAGACATGGCGAAACGCTTTCGCCTTATATTCGCCCTTTCTGAGTTGGCCCGCAAGCCCTCCTGCACCATTTCGCGTGCAAGCTCGCGCCAAACCTATGAAATTTAACTGTTTATTTTGTTTGTTCGATAAACTGTGAATATGTGTGGCCGTTACGGACGCCGGGCAGACAAGCAGCGGATCGCGGAGTGGTTTCGCACCCACAACACCGATGTCTTCAACGACGACTTCTACGAGGCAAACGCCGCCCGCTTCGCGCCCTCCTGGAACATTGCCCCCGAGAGCATGCAACCGGTGGTGCGGCAGGATCGCGACACAGGCGAACGCGTGCTCGCGCTCATGAAGTGGGGCCTTGTGCCTTTCTGGTCGAAGACGCCCAGGGCCAATTTCAGCTCCATCAATGCGCGCGACGACAAACTCGCCTCGAGCGCCGCCTGGCGCGAGCCGTGGAAGCACCGCCGTTGCCTCGTCCCGGCCAACTTCTTTTACGAGTGGCAGCCGCTGACCAAGGACGAGGAGAAGAAAAAGATCAGCAAGCCGTGGGCGGTTTCGCTGCCCGACCAGCGCCTCTTCGCCTTCGGCGGCATCTGGGACCAATGGAAAGGCCAGGACGACAAAATGAACCAGATCGTCGTCGAGAGCTTCAGCATCGTTACCACCGAACCCAACGAACTCCTCGCGCCCTTCCACAATCGCTGCCCGCTCATCGTCAAACCAGACGACTATGCCCGATGGCTGGCGCCCGCTGAGCCCTCCCATCTGCCCATCGACCTGGTGCGCACATGGCCTGCCGAAGAGATGAAAGCCTGGCGCGTGGCCCGGCTTCAGGGCAACGGTCCGCATCTGCTTGCGCCCCTTGCCGAGTCCTCTGCATGAATGCTTTGCCCGATTGCGCAGCGCCGCAGCGCCGGTACCGCAGTCAGGAATAGTGGGCTGTTCGCGCCAATAAAATAGAAATTGTTTCGTGGTTGTTCAAGCCCACCAACAGAGACGCATCGCTCCAAGGAGCCAGGAAGCAATGGATCGAACCATCGAAGTCATCAGGAATCGGCGCAGCATTCGTGCTTACAAACAGGAAAGCATTGAGCGCAGGATCATCGAAGAGATCGTAGACTGCGCGCGGCTGGCGCCGACCGCCATGAACGCGCAGCCGTGGGACTTTGTTGTGGTGACGAAACGCGAGGATCTCGCGAAAATCCCTTCCCTGATCGGCCACGGCGACTTTATTGCGCAGGCGGCATTCGCAGTGCTGGTGCTCGCCCAGGAAACCGAGTATGCCGTGGAGGACTGCTCGGCAGCCACCGAGAATCTGCTGCTTGCCGCCGCCGCCCATGGCATCGGATCCTGCTGGGTAGCAGGGACAAAGCAGGCATACGGGCCGGCAGTTGCCCGTGAGTTTGGCGCGCCGGCTGACCGCCAACTGATCGCCATCGTTTCCTTTGGCTATCCGGCCGAAGAGCCCAAAACAGAGAAGCGGCCGCTCGAGGACGTCCTTCACTGGGACCGCTTCTGAAGTAGCAAGCGCCGCCGTTCACTCCAGTCGCGTCCGTTCAGTTTGAGCCGGAGCCGCCGATGGTTTGTCCAATGCTCGGTTCATCGTTCCCGATCACTTCAACAACGGGCGCATTACTTTCGCTCCAGGCCGCAGCGCCGGTGTGCGTCAGTTTTCCGCTGGCCTCGTTCCAGTCGAGGTCCGTGATATCGTGTATGCCTTTTTCGTATGCATACGTGGTCCCATCGTCGGAATACAGTTGAAAGCGCGCATCGGCGCCTGGATAGACGCGGACTTTCTCGATGGCCTGCTTCTCGTTGGTGCTCTCGATGGCAGCGCCCAAGGGAAGAATGGAACCCGCGCGCGCGAAAATCGGAATTGTGTCGATCGGAGCCGGCACATCGATGCGCTGGCCGCCGTGGACGCGCTCGTTGGTCCAGAAATTGAACCAGTCGCATCCCGCGGGCAGATAGACTGAGCGCTCCGTGGCGCCCTGGTCGGTCACCGGAGCCACCAGCAGCGCGGGACCAAACATGTATTCATCGCCGATATTGGCGACATTGGGATCGCCCGGAAAATCGAGGAACAAGCCGCGCATAAACGGCGCGCCCGTCTCGTGCGTCTGCCAGGCGAGGGAATAGATGTAGGGCATCAACTGGTAACGCAGGCGGAGATACTTCTCAAGAATGGGCTCTGCCTGCTTGCCGTAGCTCCATACTTCGTTGTGACTGCGGGTTCCGTGGGTGCGGAAGTTCGGCTGAAAAGCGCCGTACTCAAACCAGCGCACGTAGAGTTCCGGATAGTCGTCGTAGTTGCCGACATTGTCGCGCGCATCGCTGGGATCGATCAGCGGCGGATGCACGGGCGTGTGCCGCGCCGGCAGCCCCTGCCAGCCGCCGATGTCGGTCGACCAATAGGGCATTCCGCTGGCGGTAAAGTCGACGCCGGTCGGCACCTGGCGCCTCAGAGTATCCCAGTTCGGTGAAATGTCGGACGACCAGAAGATGGTTCCGTTGTGCTGCGCGCCAAGATAGCTGTCGCGAGCCAGAATGAGCGCGCGTTCTTTCATCTCCGCCCGCATCCCGTTGTAAAAGGTCGCGGTATGGAAGAGCGGATACACGTTGAAGTATTGCGTGCCCGGACCGATCTTGAAGTACGAGCCGTTGGGCGGCAGATCGGGTTCCGTTTCATCGGCCCAGAAGGCGTCGAAACCCTTGGCGACGTAGTTCTCTCGGATGATGCTCCAGTACCATTGCGCGGCCTCGGGATTCGTCGTGTCGATATCCGAGCCGGCCTTGTCGTAGGGCAACCCGTTGGTTGGTGTGCCGTCGGCCAGGTGCTCGAACCATCCATTCTTCAAAATCAAGTCGTAGTAACGGCTGCCGGGCGTAAAGCGCGGCCAGACACTTATCATCACGTGGAAATTCATCGCGTGAAGTTGCTTGAGCATCTCCACAGGATCGGGCCACGCCGCTGGATCGAGATCCATCTGGCCCATCTTCGTGTAGGTAAACCAATCGATCACCAGATCGTCGATGGGAAGATGGCGGTTGCGGTAACCCTTCGCCACCGACATCAACTCGGCCTGCGTGCTGTAACGCTGCTTGCACTGGATGTAGCCGTACGCGCTCTTCGGCAGCATAGGCACGTCGCCCGTCAGCAACCGGTAGCCGCGATAGATGGCGTCGTAATCTCCGGCAATCACGAAGAAACTCACCCGCTGTCCCACCTGCGATTTGAAGGTGTTCTGGTTATTGAATCCCAGCGACACGGTGGTCTTGGAAGGGTTGTCCCAGACCAGCCCGTAGCCCTTGTTGGTTACGAGAAACGGCACACAGACAGATTGCCCGGACGGAGCATTGTAGTCGTGCGCGCATTCGATCACGCGGCCGCGGTGGTCGAGGACGCCCTGCTGGTTTTGTCCAAGGCCGTAGTCGTGCTCGTCGTCCGCGGCGGAAAAGCTGGCGCCCACTTCGAAGAACGGCGGATCGCCCGGCCGGCGGTCGTATTCAAGATCGTGATTTCCGTCCTTGTAATTCGGGACAGCCATCTCCCAGCCATCGAGACGGAGAAGCTCTTTCCCGTCAGAGGTTTCGATATCGAGACCGACCCAGGGGGTAGAGCCCGAAAAGAATTTCGCGGTTTCGGGCAAGTGCTCCTCATGGCTCACAGGCTGCGGCGCCAGCCGAACGGTGAGCGCGCCTGACTGAAGGACGTCTCCCTCATTGCCCGAGCGAAGCGTCCAGCCGCCGGAGTCGGGCGCGGCGACGATGCCGTAACCCGGCGCAGCCAATGCGTCTTCGCTTCTCAGGCTCATGCTGACCCTCACGATGTTCGGTGCGTATGGCTCGACGAGAACGGTGGCCGTCCCCCGATTAGTCTTTATACGCGCGGCTTGCGCCATAAGAGAAGAAGATGCGCTGCCCGCAGCGAGGAACAGCAGGACGCTGCAGCGGAGTACGAAACTGTAAGAAGGAATGCGAGCCATGTGCGGCACAAGTGCTCCTTGTGAAGACTTCTGCGATCCGGTCATTTGTCAAGGGAAACAGTAGCGCGTGCAACGGCTTTCTTCCGCCGTCGGCAAAACGCTCGGTCAAACGTGTTTCTCACTCTCTTATTCTCACTTTTCGCGCCGCAATGTAACCAGAACAATGTCGTTGCTTTGCATCGTCAGGGAAACCTTCACTGTTCCGTCGCTTTCGGCGCGCAAAATCTCATCTCTTTCGGCAGCATCGCGGGTAATCTCATTGAGATGGGCGATCTCCTTGGGGCTTAGATCCTTTGGTGCGCCCATCTCCAGGTAAGCCGTATACGCATCGTTCGCGTGATAGCCGGTGCGATACACGTCGAGGCGATACGCAGCGCCGGGGAGAAGATGCGTTACCTGCAACTCGATGGGCGCTGCAGGGTGCGCAGGGACCACCTTAGTGTAGAAAGGACGATCGCTCACTTTCTGCGCCGGCTGCTCGAAATCCCAGATTACAGCCGTGAGGTTTCCATCCGCAGTGGCCAGCATTGCCTGTGGATCGTCGGAGGCGATGGAATTTCCCTGGAGCGCATGAAGATACTTGTAGGCGAAGAATGCCGGTTTGCGGATGCCTTCCGGATTCAGGAGCCCGAATCCTCCTTGAAAAGAAGCTGTAGGCGGGCCTGGCTCTTCGAACAGATCGCTGTAAGTCCAGTAACTCATGCCCTGCACCAGTCCCTGGCACGCCTTCAACTTGCTCAGGATGTAAGGCGCACTGATGTAGGAATCGTGAACAGGGTCGCGCGGCGTGTAGCTCGTGCTCCACTCCGTGAAATACAAAGGCAGCGTCGGGAAAGGAGACGCCGCGATCTCGTGGCGCACGCGGCGCACGTCGCCAGAAATTGCATCGGGCGAAGCGGAAAGCTTCACATCGCTTTTTCCTTGCTCATCGAGAAAACCGCCATCGACTCCGTACGTGTGAGTGGTCACGAAATCGATGGGAGAGCCGCTTTGCTTTACATGGGCAAGGAACTCAGGAACCCACGCCGCCCCGGCAGTGGAAGGGCCTCCCACGCGCAGTGCGGGATCGACGGACTTGATCGTCTTAGCCGTCGCATCGTAAAGCTCGAAGTACGCTTTCTGGTCAGCGCCCTCCCAGAAGCCGGAGAGATTGGGTTCGTTCCAAACCTCGAAATACCACGTGCGCACCTCGTCCTTGCCGTACCGCACTTCAATATGTCGGACGTATGCGGCGACCAGTTCCTGCCAGCCCGCCAGCTTCGGATGCGAGGTGTTGCCGTTCCAAAAGAAGATGCTGTTCTCGGAGGTGGCAAGCGCTTTGGGCGTGAATCCGAGCTCGACAAACGGCTTGATGTGCCGGGCCAGCAAGTCATCGTAAAGCCGGTCGATTTCCGACCAGTTATAGACGGTCTTGCCGTCTACGACACGGACGGTTCCCAGCACGTCGTGAAAGATGGCGTGAAAACGAATGTAGCGAAAGCCGAGCTCGTCGACCGCCAGCTTGAGCTGCGCCTGGCTGTCGTCGCGAATCAGCGTCCCCGGAAAATCGGAGCCCATCGACAGATCGAAGAAGCGATCGACGGGACCGGTTGTGTTATCGAGATTCACCACAATGTGGCGAGCGGGAAGTGGTTGCGATTGCGCGGCCAGCGGTAGAGCGGAAGAAGCAACAAAGGAGCAAAGGAGAATCGCCAAAAGCCGTCGCCGTACGGAGTTGAACGCTGATGCAGTTTGCTTTCGAGAAAGAGAATGCGATGCGCTAGTTTGCACTGGTCCTCCAGATGATGCCTCTGCCGCTACCGGTTCCCAAACACACAGTACCGAAGCTAAGCATATCTCCACAGACTACTGTAAAGCCGGCCCTCCGATGAGCGGGATCTAGCTAGAGACCGTTGTCCCGGCCGGCGAGCCGCAAATCTCCGTTAATCGTCAGCCGCCTGGGCCGCTTTGGGCGCCAATGCGGCAAAGGAGATAAGCTCCATGCCGGGAACTTCGCGGATCGCGGCCAGGGCCACGCGTTCGCGGTCGCGCGAGGCGCGCAGCCTTGTGCGTACGTGCTCCAGGTCCGCATCGTTGTAGCCGGGATGCGTCACCAATTCCCAGGTGCCCGCCGGAAGCTGCCGGAGAAGGGAACGCAAAGTGGCCGCGTCGAGGCTTCCCGTGCCGGCCATGGCGATCGTTCCGTCAGTGCTGGCAAATCCCTCCTGAGCAAGAATCCGCTGCGAGCGCGGCGCCAGCGGGCCCAGAGCCGCGACCTGAACCACGCGCGCCAGCGAAGCGCCGATTGCTGCCCGCAAGGCCCACTCCGGTTCAAAAGGATGTCGAACCGCGCGAATGCCTGCGGCGCGGGCGGCGCTGAGCACCGGGCGCAGCACTGCCGAGAAGATGTGCAGATGCTTGTGCGTGTCAATGTGCGTCAGGCGCACACCGCGGCCCTGCAAGTGGGCGATCTGCGCCGCTGCCTCGGCCTCGATCTCTTCGGCGCGAATGCGCCCCGTGAAAAGCCGCACCAGAAACGCCGTAAGCGAATGCAAAAACTGCCCGGTCCGCGCATCCACCAGGCTGGGAATCTCTTCCGGAGGCAGCACCGGCTCGCCATCGACGAGTACGATGTGACAGCCCACGCCTAGCGACGGCGTCGCACGCGCCAACTCAATCGCCTCATCGGTCGCCCCGGCGCGCGCCATCAGGGAGGTGCTCGTGACCAGGCCCGCGGCGTGCAACTCGACGATGGCTCGGTTCACGCCCGGGGTCAGTCCAAAATCGTCGGCATTGACGATAAGACGGCCCACTCTCAAGAGTCTATCAACTCGCGCCGGAGGAACTTCCGCACGGTGAGCACGCTGCTATCATGGCAAGAGGCGCACTCCACGCGCAGCGGAGTGGGCGGTTAGCTCAGTTGGTTAGAGCGCCTGCCTTACAAGCAGGAAGTCGGGGGTTCAAGTCCCTCACTGCCCACCACGAACCTGTTTTATGCCGTCCTAGATCGACCGGTATTCCTTCGAAACACCCAATAAAATCAACGATATTAGGTTCATTACCGTCTTAAGCGGTATTATGGAAGCCAAGGAATTTTGGTGCTATTTCTGGGGTACTCGCAACCGCTATTTGGTGGTATTTTCAGAAAAAGCCCATCATCCCCAATATCCATGCGGGTTTTCGCTCATTTGCGCTCTGGTGGTATTCCACCGCGGGTTCGATTGACGGCCGGGACTCGAACTCCCGTTAGCCTCTTTTTTCGGCGATGGATTAGCAGATTGACAAACAGCGGAGGGGAGTTTTCTCCACGCATGGTGGTATTCGAGGAGGTGGTATTTTGCTGACCGACACGGAAATTCGCAAATCCAGACCCACAGACAAGTCGTATCGGCTGCCCGATGGCAAAGGGCTATTTCTTTTCATCACCCCGACAGGTGGCAAGCTCTGGCGCTTCAAGTACCGGCATCACGCGAAGCAAAAGCTCATGGCGCTTGGACAATATCCAGATGTGCCTCTGGCCTTGGCACGGGAGCGCCATGCTGCGGCTCGCGCACTGTTGGCGACGGGCGTTGACCCGATGCAAGTGCGGAAGACCGAGAAAGTCGCGCGCAAGGCCACTTCCGAGAACTCCTTCCGAACCATCGCTGGCCTATGGCTCGAACACTGGCGCGTTGGCAAGAGCGGCCAGCACGTTGACTCTACACGAAGGCGCATTGAGGCAAATGTCTTTCCACTGTTAGGTGCGCGCCCCATCACGGAGATTGAGGCGCCGGAATTGGTAACAATGGTCAAGTCAATAGAAGGGAGAGGCGTAGGCGATCTTGCAAAAAGGGCGCTGGAAACGACCGGGCAGATATTTAGGTTCGGCATTGCCCACGGCTATACGAAACGCAATCCGGCTGCCGAGATCAAGCCCAGCGACATTCTGCGGCCAACGAAAAAGACCAATCTTGCCCGTATCGATGTGAAAGAACTGCCCGCTCTGCTTCGGGCCATCGAGGTTTATCGGGGTACTCATATTACCCGGCTGGCCATGAAGCTGCTCGTCTTGACGTTTGTTCGTACCACCGAACTGATAGACGCGCGCTGGGAAGAATTCGATCTTGAGGCGCGCCGGTGGAATATCCCTGCATGGCGCATGAAGATGAAAACCCCGCACATTGTCGCACTGTCCTCACAAACAATCGAGGTGCTGGAATTGGTGCGGTCGTTGGCAAGGAGCGAGGAGTTCCTCTTCCCTGGTGACCGCAACCCTGATAAGCCGATGAGCAATAACACAATTTTACTGGCGTTGAAGCGCATGGGTTACCAAGGCCGGATGACTGGTCATGGCTTTCGCGGTTTGGCATCC
Source organism: Acidobacteriaceae bacterium (assembly GCA_003165005.1). Classification (GTDB taxonomy): domain Bacteria; phylum Acidobacteriota; class Terriglobia; order Terriglobales; family Acidobacteriaceae; genus Telmatobacter. The sequence continues at coordinate 32,699 of PLSB01000117.1, forward strand.
ACCATCCTGCATGAGCAAGGTTATGCGCACGAGCACATCGAATTGCAGCTTGCCCATGCCCCGCGTAATGCCGTGAGTGCCGCTTACAATCACGCCCTCTACCTGGAGCCCCGCGCCAAGATGATGCAGGACTGGGCCGATTTTCTGGAGCGGACGCAGCGCGGAGGTAAGGTGTTGCCCTTCCGTGGAACAGCGGCATAGCCATTCGGTCAACTCGGCCGGCAGAGAATCAGGCCATGCCTAGCAATCCAACCCCAGATGGCTGCCACGCCGGAATCCCGCTCCAGCGTCATCTTGACGACAACGGACTCACAGCCGTGCGTTGCCCTCAGATTTCGCGGCTGCCCTCTATCTGGCGGGCAATCCACTCCTCTACCTCTGTTTCGATCCAGCCAACAGCCCTGGCCCCC
>PLSB01000029.1 GCA_003165005.1 Acidobacteriaceae bacterium
TTGATCTCGGCAAAGTCGTGGTCTTCCGAGGCCAGCCAAAAAACCGCCGCATGAGGATTGCCGCTGGCAGTGCTTCGGCGCGCGCGGGCGATGGCGGTGGCGGCTTTGAAGGGGGTGTAGAGCGGCCCGCCGTAGAGACCCACTTGCTGCCCGGTCAGGATGGTTCCGGCGCCTTGTTCAAGCATGGCAAGCGAAGCCGCCGCGGACGGCGAGGAGTTCTGCGCGGCGAGGAGCCGAACCAGCTCCGGCCAGTGCGCGGGGAGCGGCGGACGATCCGACTTCACATCGTCCGCAGGCAGAAACGCGCCCAGCGCATTGGCGCAAAAATCCAGAAAGAGCCGGCTCTGCCCCGGCATCACGGTTACGGGATAACAATCTGCGATCGTGGTCTCGTTCACTTGCGGCTCGATTGGGTTTGGGAGGGCGTGAAAGCTCTCGCGCAAAACCCTGATTTGCTGCTGAGTTAAGGATGCCACGGCGACCCCAATCGATGCAGAACCCGCATGAGACCGTGAGCCAATGCGTATACTCGACTTGGATCGTGCGCACAGAGCGCGTACCAACGAGAGAGGTCGAAGAATGCCCACGAAGAATACGGGGAAGACGGCTAAGGCAGGAGTCGCGAAGGGGAAAAAGGCGCCGAAAAAGGCAGTAGTGGAGCGCGCCACGGTACTCAGCTCCGAGGTGGTCTACGAGGGGCCGCTCTTTCGGGTTTTGCACGACAAGCTGGTCGAGCCCGGCGGGCACACGAATGAGCGCGACGTGATCCGCCACAACGGCAGCGTGGTGATTCTGGCCATCGACGCTGCCAAGAACAAGCGCGACCCATGGATCGTGATGGAGCGGCAGTACCGGCACGCGGCCAATCAATTTCTCTGGGAACTGCCGGCGGGAAAGCTCGACGCCGGCGAGACGCCGCTGGCCGGCGCGCAGCGCGAATTGGCCGAGGAGACGGGCTACCGAGCGAAGAAATGGCGTCCGCTGGTGGAGTACTACGCCAGCCCCGGTTTTCTTGGGGAATCGATGAAAGTCTTTCTGGCCGAAGGACTTGAGCCCGGCGAAACCCACCTCGAAGCAGACGAGGAGATTGAGCTGCGGCTGGTGAAACTGTCTGCAGTATTGAAATTGATCGAGAAAGGCGCCATTCTCGACGGCAAGACCATGACCAGCGTGCTCTTGTACGCGCGCCTGCAGGGCCGTAAACAAAAGAGATAGCACTGCCCAGCGCGGGTTCCCTCAAGGAAACGGTGGACCGGTTTTGTGCCCGGTTTCGAGCCTGCGCGGGAGCCGGGCATATCACTTTGTGGAACGGACGAAAAAAGTCAACCTTTCGCCGGTTTTCCGCGTCTTATCAAGTACGGTGAGGTGTTCCCCCTAAAGACTCACCGTATTTCGGTAAGCAACCAGGAAGGCAGGAACCTGTGGCTCAGTACAAAGGGAAGGTGAAGTGGTTCAACAACGCCAAGGGCTACGGATTCGTCGGACGCGACGACGGGCCGGATGTATTCGTCCATTACTCAGCAATCCAATTGGACGGGTACAAAACGCTCAAGGAAGGCGACGAGGTCGAATTCGACATAGTGGAAGGACAGAAAGGTCCCCAGGCGGATGCGGTTGTTCGCCTTCGGGATGCTGCTGCTCATAACGCCGCTTAGAAGTCGATAGACCCAGGGCGTTCCGGAAAGACCGCCGCCAGGCGGTAGTGGAGGGGTGCGTCCGCAAGCAGTTCTCTTGTCACACATCTGGGAATCGCTTTTCGGGGATCCTCGACGCGGAAACCAAAACCTCGCAGGAATTCTTGGCCCAGGGCAACCGGTTGGAGCTAAGATAGTCTCGCAACGTGAATTGAGGCCCAATGAGCCTGCTGCAACAGGAAGAACTGGACGACGCCGCACGCGGCGAGGAGTTGACCAAAGGCTCCAGCCACGTGGTGATCGCCGCCCTTATTGCCGTCATGGTGGTCAGCGCCGCCATTGCCATTTACATGATTGCCGGGCAAAAGCCGCCCTTCGCCACCGGCGAGATCACGGCCGTCTGGGTGCATCCCCAGCACACGGAAACTTCAGGATTCGACGCCAGCGGCGCGCCCATGCCCAAGCGGATCGCCGACCAGGTGATGGTCTTCACCACCGTCCGGCTGCATAACCAGACCGACCACCCGATCTATCTGGGCAACGCGACCACCAACGCCACGCTCGACGACGGCATCCACTCCAGCTACGCGGCCAACAGGGGCGATTACGACCGCATCTGGGTCGCCTATCCGGAGATTCCCGTGCCGCATTTGGCGCCCATTTCGGCGCTCGACACCACGATCGGCCCCGGCCAGACGGTGGAAGGCACCTTCGTTTCGGCGTTCATGATGACCCAGCAGCAGTGGGACGCGCGCAAGAAGATGGACTATACCTTCGAATTCCGGTACCAGGCTCCTCTCACGGTCGCGCCCCACGTGGCCATTACTGAGCGGTAGGCGGCACGGACACGCTCTTGGGAACCGAGAGATAGCCGGAAATCTGATTCTTCGAGTTGATGGCGTTCACCACCACTTCGTAGAGCGCCGGATCCTTGCCGCTATAGAACTGCATTGGCTCATCCAGGCTGCGATTCGGCTTCAGCACGGCCTTGTCGTCGGAGTAGACCATCAGGGTGAAGAGATTCCTCTTCCCGTCAACCTTCTTCAACTCCAGGCTCACGGTGCCCACGGGCTTTCTCTCGCCCCTGGTGAGGGTGAACTCGTAATAGCTGCGGTCGCCTTTGTGCGCCAGGGCCACCAACTCGTCGTGATTGCGGGCGATGACGCTGTTGGTACTGCTCAGGTCGCCGCGCACGCTCTGGAGCTGGCTGATGGTGTTGGCCAGATCGCTCTGGGTCTTGGTCAGATCCGTTTTCACGCCGCCCACGTCGGTCTGCACGGTCGAGACCTGGTTCGAAACCGAGCTCACCGTCTGCGCGGTCTGCTTCTGCTCGTTCTCCAGCCTCTGGCTATCGGCCTCCTCGTGCTGGAGGATCGCCTGGGCGCGCTGGTCGAGTTGCTTCTGGGTCAGGCCGTTCTCTTTGCTTAGCTCGTCCGTCGCCACCTGCAAGCGGGCTTCGGTTTCGCGCAGATCCGCGCTCAGCTTGGCATTCTGCTGTTGCGCTTCCGTCAGTTCGGCCTGCTGTTTGCTCAACTGGCCACCCAGCGTCGAGCACCAGATCAGCCCGCCGATAGCGGCCGCAAGCGCAATCGCGATCGCGGCAATCAATGCGCCGGAGTGCGTGCGAGGAGTTTCTTCTGTTTCACTCATGCTTTGCCTTTCGTGTTCCGGGGCCCGTTCCACCAGGCCGCTCGGGGGTGTGGGTTGGGCGTCCTGTCCGGTTTTGACGCCGTTCTCGGGATCAATCATCGCAATCCTTTCGGAGATCGTGGCAATTCCGCCGTTTTCGCGCGGAGGGCCTCTCTTTGCTCCAGACCGGCAAAAACCCTCCCGCACCGACGGCGAAGCTACAGGATAAATCCAAAGGACGGTCTTTGTGCACCCCAAAACAGCTTTCGCGCCACTGATCCTGCAACCCCCTGGGCCCTTCGATCTCCGCCCTTCGGTCCCGCAGCCCCGTCCCGCGGCAGTCCCAGTCGCTACGTCCCCAGGTCTCTGACCGCAAGAATTCGAGCCGGTGGAGTTCGTACTATCCCACCCATTCGCCCAAAAATCGGGCGACAGGATGGGGCACGGGAGGGTTCTTCTTCAAGCGATCAGGGACCTAGTCCCTAGTCCCTAGTCCCTACGTCCCTGTCTTTTCGTCCCACCTTCCGTGACAAGGACAAAACAGCTAAGCTATAAACATCTTTACTGTGTTTTTTGGCGCCGGGCCCCAAAATGGGGGGCGGAACTCCATCGCGCCGCCAGGTCGCAACCTAAAAACAGGAGATGCAAAGGGTATGGGGACTGCTGTCGCAGGAAAGGGTCTGGAAGGAGTCGTAGCCGCGAACTCCGGGATCTGCTGGATCGACGGAGACGCGGGGATCCTCTCTTACCGCGGCATCGACATCCATGAGCTGGCCGAGCACACGACCTTCGAGGAGACAACCTACCTGCTGTGGAACGGCTTGCTGCCCAACGAGCTTGCCCTGCGCGAGTTCTCGACGCAGTTGGCACTGGCGCGCTCGCACG
>PLSB01000262.1 GCA_003165005.1 Acidobacteriaceae bacterium
CAACTATGGGTGGGACATCCTCCCAAAACCACCAGCGACAATGTGCTCATATGCGTAGTCCTGCCCTTGATATTGGATGAGGACAGGGATTTGATTTGCTGAGTTGTACACCATACTTGTTGATACGGTGAAAAATCTGTAACTCTCTATGTGTTGGGTGAGAGTATCAGCAAATGAATTCTCGTCGGGGAAAAAACCAGAGGGAGGAGTAATGTAGTCCATTTTCCCGACAAGCTGTCCATTGCCTATTTGTTCTGTCTGATGTTCCCAAACATAGAAACTATTGGGTTCATTCAAGCCGCCTATATACTGTGTGCCCATTCCGGACAGTGTGTAAGTGCACGAGTGGTTTTCATTGGTGCAGTGCGGAGTTAAACGGAGAGCATCTCTGTTGTCCCCGGGCCCTAGCTGTGGATTGTTTTGTTTGTACCTAGCGATATTTGCAATAGCTTGCCTCTCGGCCTCAACCTGAATCGTCGTCGATGCAGACACGACCAGCGACTGCCCAAAAAAGCCAGCAGCTATTTCCGACAGCGTGATCGTATACGTTTGCGATCCATCCGGCGTCAGGCCTGTCGGATCGACGAAATCGACCGGATCATTCCCGGCGTAGGCGTAGAGGTTCATTCCGCCTTCGAAGCCAACAGGATCGGGCTGCATAAAGCGGCCCAAAGTCGGCGAGTAGTAGCGCGCATTGACGTAGTTGAGTCCAGTTTCCGAATCGTAGCGGTAGCCGGCATACTGGTAAGCCGACCAGCTTCCGCTCTGCGGCTGGCCATAGTCCGAGTAGGTGTACGTGTCCGCGGGCTCGCTTGAGCCGGGCACCGTCAGCGCCACCGTCGAGCCCTTCGTGTCATGGTGCACGTAGACAATCGCTTCGCCGCCGTCGCCCCCGGCCGGGATGACTGCCGCCAGCGGCAGCCCGCCCGCGCCGCGCACCGTCAGGCTCAGCGGCCCGCCCACGCCGTTGTAGTCGGCGATCTCCTGCCCGCCCGCCAGGACGAACTGGGTCGTCACTTGCCAGCCTGGGCTGGTCACCTGCTTCTGCTTGCGATGGCCGAGCGGGTCGTAGAGATACGTGCTCGTCCCCGAAGTCGGGTTGACGGCCTGGACGAGCCGGTTCTCCACGTCGTAAGTCAGCGTGTTGACGCCATCAAAGGTCATGTTCTGGTTGCCGTCGTAAGTGAAACTCTCGTTGCCGCCGGGACCATTAAGGCTCAGATAGCCGTTGTCGGCATTCGCCGCCGCATAGCTCGTCGTACCCACGGTCGGAATATATTGAAAGATTCCGTTGCTCACACCGGTCGAAGCCCGCTGATGATTCTTCTGCCAAGTATAACTGAAGGTCACGCTGTTGTCCGCGCCCGCGAAGGTCTGCGTCAGCGTTTGCAGGTTGTCGGCTGCATCGTAGTTGCTGTACGAATCCGTCGTGCCGTCTCCATAGGTAATCAGCGACTGCCGCGAAAGCAGGGTTGCCCGGCTTCCGGTTCCACGATCTACGGCACTGTGCTATCACGTCGCTTGCAGGGAGCGGGGCGGCAGACTCAACCATCATGGCGATTGCCGGACACGTCAGCCGCAAGATGCTGGAACGGTACAGCCACGTCCGGATGGAAGCCAAGCGCACAGCGATGGAAACCCTTGCCAATAGCAGCAAAATGGCGGGTTATGACACAAACCATGACACAAATCGCCCGTCTGTGACCTCTCGCCCTAGCTAAATTATTGGATTGATTGGTGGACCTGGTCGGGCTCGAACCGACGACCTCTTCCATGCCATGGAAGCGCGCTCCCAAACTGCGCCACAGGCCCACAAGGAAGGGACAACTCTCTTATTGTCGCCGCTCGCAGCCGGCAAGTCAACCGCCGGGAGGGCGGTGCAATGTGGCGTGCGCGGGCGTTGGGAATGGCCCATCGCCGCGTTCCGATTCGCCACCGAGGCCTACTCGATCGGCCCGGCCATAAAGAACACGTAGATGAGCATGGCGACGCCGATGAAGCCGGGGATAAGTCCGCAAAGATAGGCCGAACCGGCGCCGCCGTTCGGCACCCCACCGGACCCCAGCAGTACGCGGAGAAAGATGATCAGTCCCACTCCCACGCCGATGCAGATGAGGCCGCCAATCTTCAGCCCTTCGCGCATCTTGATCGCTTCGCGGCGGGCTTCGTCGCGCAGCAGTTCCGCGGCGGCCTTGGCGCCGTCGCTCGAAGACTCGGTAATGCGGCGCAGGGTTTCGGCTTTGTAAAAGGCCTCGCGCTCCTTGCGCCGGGAGTCGAGGAAATGCACGGTGGGGATGAAGACCACGAAGAGCGATACGGCGCCGATGGAGAGAAACATCCAAAGGCCGATACCGTAGAAGTCGTCGAACAGCATGAATGCAAGGTGTGTCATGGAATCCTCCTGAAAAGTGGCTGGAGAGGTCTTTCTTCCCCATGCGAACGGTAAGACAAGGCGGTGCGGCTTCCGGTTGCATTTTTTCCAGGTCACGGTTGGGGAATAAAATGCAACCACACCGCGAATCGGACTGTCTTACCCTGCGGAGAACGATCTCGTGACCCAAACAGCGACGAGCGCACCGGACAGATTGATCGCCGATGCCATCGATGTTGCCGACGCCGACCGCGTGCTGGCCGGGGAGACGGAGGCCTTCGAGGGCATCGTGCGGCGCTGGCAGGGACCGCTGGTGAACATGGCGTGGCGTTATTGCCGCGACCGCTTCCGGGCCGAGGAGATGGCGCAGGAGGCCTTTGTGCGCGCGTGGCGCGGGCTGGCCCAGTGGCGGCGCGAGTCGAGCTTTTCCACCTGGCTGTTTGCCCTGGCGGCGAATGTCTACCGCTCCGAACTGAAGCGATTTCCCACAATCGTTGTGCCGCTTGAGGAGATTGCGGAGCCTGCCGGCGCAGCCCATCAATACGAGGCAATTGTGGAACAAAGACGGTGCGAAGCACTGCGGAGGGCGGTGCTGGCCTTGCCCATGCGCTACCGCGAGCCGGTGGTTCTCTACTACTTTCATGAGATGGACGTGAGCGCGGTGGCGCGTACCATGGGGCTGCCCGAGGGAACAGTGAAAGCGCGGCTGGCTCGCGGGCGCGCCCTGTTGCGCAAGCGATTTCCGCACTTGAACGAATCTGGCGCGACCGCAGCAAGCGCGGTGCTGCCTGCGGGAAGAGAGGCACTCGAATGAAGCACACGACGGATCGCAAGGGGGATCGCAAGGCGAATCCCGAAGGCCGGCCCGAATCGCATTTGGCGGCGATCGACTGCATTCTGGCGGCTGAGGAGGAGCTTGTGCCCTCGTCCGGCTTTGTGGCCGCTGCCATGGAGCGCGTGCGCGAGGAGGCCGCTGTGCCCGCGCCAATTCCTTTTCCGTGGAAGCGCATGGCGCCGGGGCTGGTGCTGGCTGCGGGCACGATCGGCTGGGGCGCGTGGCAGGCGGCGCGATCGGCATGGCCCGCGATGCACGATTTTGCTGAGAATCCGCCGCCGATTCCGGCAGTGGTGATTCTGCAACTCGAAGAGGCCGGATGGGTGGCGCTGGCGCTCGCGGTCTCCTGGGGCGCATGGATTCTCTCGCAACGGATGGTGCGGCGGTCGGGGCTGATGTGATGCGTTACTCCACCCTGGCCGCAAAACCAGGTCGCAGTCCTATTTTGCTGCGTGCTTTGCGCCGAACTGGCGGAGCTTTTCAAGTATGGCGGCGGCCTGGCCGGAGTCGATAGCTTCGGCGGCCATGGCTACGCCCTGCTTGAGGTCGTCGGTCAGGCCCGCGGCCACGAGCACAGCTGCGGCGTTGAGCAGCACGATGTCGCGGCGCGCGCCGGGCAGGCCGGTGAGGACCTCCAAGAGCAGCGCCTTGTTGGTCTCAATGTCGCCGCCGATGAAGTGATCGAGCGTGGTGCGCTCCAGGCCGGCCATCTCCGGCGTGATGCGCGCGGCTTTGAGCTCCGGCTTGCCTTCCGCATTCTCTTCGACGCGTGCGACGACCGACTCGCCCGTGGTGGTGAGTTCGTCGATGCCATCGTTCCCATGGACGACGAAGGCGCGCTTGGCGCCGAGCGCGGCCAGCGTGCGGCCGACGAGGAGAACGCGGCTTGGCGCGAGGACGCCGATGACCTGATTGCGCGCGTGGGCCGGGTTGGTGAGCGGGCCGACGAGGTTGAAGATCGTCCGAAAGCCGAGAGCGCGGCGCAGGGGGCTGAGCGCCTTCATGGCCGGGTGATAGAGCTGCGCGTAGAGAAAGACGAAGCCGGTTTCGCGCAGGCATGCGACGGCCAGCGCAGGCTCGAGTTCGATGGGCACGCCGAGGGCTTCGAGCACGTCTGCCGCTCCGCAGCGCGAGGTAACGGCGCGATTCCCGTGCTTGGCGACCTCGGCGCCCGCGGCGGCGGCCACCAGCGCAGCGCCGCAGGAGATGTTGAAGGTTTGCGGCCCGCCGCCGCCGGTGCCGACGCAGTCTACAAGGCTATCCCGCTCCTCTTGTCCAAAGGGTAAAGGAACGGAGTTCCGGCGCATCACGTCGACGAAGCCGGCGAGCTCGGCCGCCTGTTCGCCGCGCGTGGCCAGGACGGCCAGCATGGCGGCGGTTTCCACCTCCGGCACCTGGCCGGCAAGGATCTCTTCGAGGACTTCGGCAGCCTGCTCGCGCGTGAGGGCGGCGCCATCTTCGGCGAGCGGTCGCAACAGTTCTTTCACCAATGACATGAGAAAAGTATGGCAGAGCAGGGCCTCAGAAGTGAAAACCCGCAAGACAAGAGTGGATTTTATCGCGGGTGTTTCCTGCCCTCAGAAGCGCAGCTGGGAGCCGCGCTCATTTCCGGCACGATTTTTGGGGGGCGGTCGGGACCAGCCCCGGCTTCAGACGGCGAGCGACGAACCTAGACGCCCTCCGCGGGAGGTTGAAGAATGGCCATTTTCGCAACTTCCCTAGCCTGATTCTTGAACTTGCTTCGGGAGATATTGTTTACCTGGGGCGGACATAAGACAACGTGCGAAGGATTACTGTAGAATTCTTCCGGTTTTCGGTAGATCCAAAACCCGCATGAGCGCGCAACTGCGACTGGCACTGTCGCAATTCGCAGCTTGGTATCTAGCTCTTCCTCCAGGGTTGGGAGAATATCTCGTCTAAATCCTTCAAGTCCATTCGTTTCTTCAAGGACAAAGCAGGAGACTTCTTGTTTGCTATGGTCGAACGCCCGTGATTGGATGACGTCGTTTCCATTCTCGTCGATTTCGAACCAGTCGGGGCGGATTCCTCCGAGCATGTCCCGCGCGTAGTT
>PLSB01000043.1:0-559 GCA_003165005.1 Acidobacteriaceae bacterium
TGAAGAATGGCTGCGCCGCCTGCAACAGGGTCTGCGCGGCCGGACGCCAGGCGGCGGTGGAGGCGGCGGCGGCAGCGTCAAGACCGTTGTCATGAATTGGGTTGGGAGCGCGTCGTAATAAACCAGTGGAATCAAAACCAACAGAAGGAGCACCGCGCAATTGAGGGCGCCCGTAAGCAGCATCCAGCGACCGCTCTTGGTTTTGATCCTCTTCGCGGATTCAAACGTGGAATCTTNNCGCGGGAGGGGGAATTGTTCCCGTATTCAGAATTCCTCGCAAGGAAGCGAAACAAACATTACCAGAACTTGAACTCGGTTGCAAAAATGCTGCAAAACCGGTGCAGTTCCCGCTTCCGCAGTTTCCGCCCTTTGGCTCATTCCCCCTTGGAGCGGTTTCTGCAATCTTTATGTCTGGACGCCCTTCAAGCGGCGTCCCGTGCTTAGTGAATGAGAACAGAGCGCCCGCCCCATCCACTATGATCCCCATCACCGACCACGTTTTGCGCCAGGCAACGAAGCGGCTTGGCCTTTGCCCGCCCGCCACTCCTGCCATGCCACC
>PLSB01000043.1:600-3974 GCA_003165005.1 Acidobacteriaceae bacterium
TGTCGTTCATCGAGTAGCCGACCAGAGTGAGAATGGCGGCGATCACGGTCAGGCTGATCTCGCGGCCGGTGAGGGCGAAGGCGCCTACCGTAATCAGCGTGTCGTGGAAGCAGGCTACCACCGCGGCCACGCCGTAGATCAACTGGAAGCGGAACCAGAGGTAAACCAACATGCCGAGCATGGACCAGAGAACCGCGCGCGCGGCCTGCGACTCCAACTGGCGGCCGACCGTAGCGCCGACGCTGTCCACCTTGATCCCCTTGTCGTCGAAGGGATTGTTGTAGTGGTCGCGCAGAGCGCTGACAATCTGCTGGCGGCCTAGATCGAGCGAGGTCTCGTCGGACTGCCTGGGCAGGCTGATGAGCACTTCGTTCTTCGCAGGATCGTCGTAGTTCTGAATGCGCGCGTCGGTAATGCCGGCCGCATCGATGGCTTTGCGAATGGCGTCGCTATCGGGACGGTTGACAAACTGCACATAGACCTCGGTGCCGCCGCGAAAGTCGACGCTCAACGGCACGGGCGTGCCGGTATGCGACCAGTTCCAGCTCATCTTGACGATCCCGGCCGCACTGAAAATCATGGAAAAGGCCAGGAAGTACCACTTCCATCCCAGCCAGTTCACATTGACACCGCGAAAGAATTCCACTGCTTTTTTCTCCTAGCTCTTAGCTCTTAGCTTTTAGCTGTTAGCTCGTTTGTGCGAGAACCATGTTCTTTCGCAAAAAGGCTAAAAGCTAACGGCTAATAGCTAAAAGCTGCTTTCTAAATCGACACCATTTCGCCCGGCTTGAGCTTGTTCAAGTGCGCCTCAAAGATCACGCGCGAGACATAGACCGCAGTGAAGAGGTTGGCGAGCAAACCGAAGACGAGGGTGGTGGCAAAACCTCTCACCGGCCCGGTTCCGAACAGGAACAGCATGGCCGCCGAAACGATGGTCGTCACGTGGGTATCGACGATGGTCACCCAGGCATGGCGGAAGCCCTGGTCGACGGCCGCCGAGGCCGCCTTGCCGGCGCGGATCTCTTCGCGGATGCGCTCGAAGATCAGCACATTCGAGTCCACGCCCATACCGATGGTGAGAATGACTCCGGCGATGCCCGGCAGGGTAAGCGTGGCCCCGGAGTAGCCCAGGAAGCCGAGCAGAATGACCAGGTTCAGGAACAGCGCCAGGTCGGCATTGATGCCCGAGCTCTTGTAGTAGATGAGCATGAAGGCCATCACCACGAAGACGCCGATGATGGCCGCCGTAACACCGTCGCGAATCGAATCGGCGCCCAGCGATGCGCCCACCGTGCGGTCCTCAAGAAAGACCAGCGAGGCGGGAAGCGCGCCGGTGCGCAGCAGTTTGGAGAGCATGGTCACTTCGCTCTCGGTGAAGGAGCCCTCGATTTCGCCGGTATCGCGAATGCCGCTCTTGATCACGGCCACTTCACGCGCATTACCGCCCATCACGATGGCCATGTACTTGCCCACGTTGGCGTTGGTGTAATCCCAGAAGCGGTCGCCGGCTTCGTCGGTAAGCGTAAAGCGAACGATCTGCTGGCCGGTATTGGAGTTGATGCTGGGATCGGCGGAGCGGAAATCGGTGCCGGAGACGACGGGAGCGCGTCCCAGGAGGTAGACCGTGTTCGGGCTGCCGTGGCAGGCCATGTCGCCCTGGCAGGGCACAATGTATTCGTCCGGCGGCAGGGCGCCGTTGAGGCTGGCCAGAGCCGCCTGCCTGTCCGAGAATCCCTGTCCGTCGCCCACCACGGGGTGAACCTCAAGCCGCGCCGTGGACTGGATGGCGCCCTTAACCTTGTCGAGATCGCTCACGCCCGGCAGTTCCACCAGAATCTGGTTGGCGCCCAGGCTGTAGGGCGCAATCAGCGGCTCGCTCACACCCAGCGCGTCCACGCGGTCGCGGATGGTCTCGATGGCCTGCTGGACGGTCTTCTGTTCCAGGTCCTTTTCGACCAGCGGCTTCATGGTCAGTGTCCAGGAGGTGTCGGTCGAGCCGGAGTTGAGGTCGTATTCGTTGGAAAACTTCTGATCGAGCAGGGAGCGCACGTCGCTGGCCTTGGCCGCGGGGGTTCCGTCGACTTCGATGAGTTCAGGCTTATTGGGATCGGGCTTGATGACCTGCGAAAAGGTGAAGCCGCCGGTCTTCAGATCATCCCGGATGCGCGCCGCGGCGTTGTCGGTTTCGTCGCTGACCGCTTCAGCCACCTGCACCTGCAGAATCAGGTGCACGCCGCCTTGCAGATCGAGGCCGAGATGAATCTGCTTCTGCAAAGCGGCCAGCAAAGCCTTGCCGCCGATCCCCTCGGGAATCCGGAAGATGCCGAAGAGAAAAACCAGCAGCACGGCAACGATCAGGAGAATTCTGTTGTTGAGATTTTTCTTCATGGTTTCGCTTCTCTTCTAAGTCTCTCACTGGTGTCTCCGGCCAGTCGCGGAGGAAAAACCGTCGCTTTCAGGCTGTGCCGCAGTCTGGCTCCGCTAGCCTCGCTGGTTTCTTTCTAGGAGCCCGAAGGCTCATCCTGCGTGGTGACTGAGGCAATCGCGTTCTTGGTCACTTCCAGCTTCAGGTTGTCGGGCGCGACGCGGATGATGATCGAATCGTCCTTGATGGAAAGGATGACGCCGCGGATGCCGCCCGCGGTGGTCACCCGGTCGCCGGTCTTGATGTTGGCCAGCATCTGCTGCCACTGCTTTTGCTTCTTCTGCTGGGGGCGGATCATCATCAGATAGAGCAGCGGAATGAACAGCAAGATCGGGAGCAGCATGCCGATGCCGCCGCCTGCTCCAGGGGCCGGCGGAGCCGCCCACCATGCCAAAGTTGCCACGAGGTTCATGTTGCCTACGTCCTTTGCTCGTCTCCGCGGCCGTTGAGAAACCGGCTTTGGGCACAGACGCACACGGCCATTCCGGCCGGCGCCTCAGAAAAAACTCGTATCGAAACTTGTCTGCGGGAATGGTTCCCGAGGCCTGGGCCGTCGCCGTCCCTGACTCTCAAAAGGAGGGCCCGGTGGCGCAGCGCAGGGTCTCACAACTCCGCCTGGCTGCACGCGCCCGAAATCCCTGCTACCGCCTGCTTCCTGTTCGACACAACTCTACTTCCAGCACCCAGACGAGCAAAAAGCGGTTCCCGCCCAGTACGCCCCACCCGGGTTGCCAAAAGAAAGCCTGAGATAGATAAGAAATGCGCAGCCGGTTCGGTGTCAAGGGAACAGGGATCAGGGATCAGGGATCAGGGAACAGGAAAACGGCGACTGAGGAGCGAGAATGCAGGACTGCGGGACTACCGGACTGCAGGATGGGGGCAAGGAACTCCGTCTTTACAAGTCCTTTACAAACCGCCTACTCCTTCTGACAAGAAACAATCTCTCGAT
>PLSB01000082.1 GCA_003165005.1 Acidobacteriaceae bacterium
CGCCCCATTGGGCGCCCAGCACCACAGCCGTCTTTGCTCGCATTGGCGTCTCTGATTCCACACGATAACCCGCCGCAACGAGTCGTTCAGGGGCTGCTGCGCGCGGGCACGGATTCCGGTGCGGTGGAGATACCCGCAACCAATTCAATTCTAACCTCCCGGCGCTTGGCATTTCTTTTGGGCGCAGCCTTGTTAACCAATCGCCCGGCTGGTTCGTTATCCTGGCAGACGCGTCCCAGTGACTTCAAGAAATGAGGAAAAACGTCATGAACGCACGAATCCGAACTGCCTCGTGGATCTTCTGCGCCACAAGCGCACTCGCCCTGGCCGCCGCGCCCCTGGCCGTTGCCCAAACCCACGCCGGACCCGCGCCTGCGCAGCCCAGGGAATACACAATCGAGTCGACCGCGTCGACAGTGAAAGACGCGGCTGAGACGCAGGCGCAACTGATGATGCTGCTCCGCCTAAGCCCGGTGCTCACCTCGGTTGTCGCGCGCGACCCGTCATTGCTCGCCGACCAAGCCTATGTCACAAAGAATAATCCCGAGTTGGAGCAATTCCTGGCCAGCCATCCTGACGTGGCGCGCAACCCCGAGTTTTATCTCTTCAGCAAGCTCAATCCGTCGGACGGGGACCGCGACAAGGCCCTCCAGCGCGTCATCTGGCCTGACCTTGTGCCGTCGCAGCAGCAGGAGTCCGTTGCGCCCAAATTCATCGAAAAACTGACTCCCATCATCATCGTCCCCGCCATCTTCCTCGCTTTCGTGTGGATCATCCGGATCTTTGTCGAAGGCCATCGCTGGAACCGCGCCTTCAAGCAGCAAAGCGATGTCCATGCGCGGCTCATCGACAAACTTGGCACCAACCAGGACCTGGCTGCGTATATAGAGTCAGATTCGGGCAAGCGGTTCCTTTCCGCATCGCCCATTGCACTTGGCGGCGAGCCAGGCCTGCACATGCCCAACGTCGTAGCGCGCGTGCTGACGCCGCTGCAAGCGGGAATCGTGATGGCGCTGCTAGGCATCGGGTTCTTCTTCCTGCGTCATGCCGGGCCGGATATGGAGACGGGGATGACCGTGATGGGCACGCTCGCCCTGATGCCGGGCATCGGGTTTATCCTCTCCGCAGGAGCGACGTGGGTTCTGGCCCATCGCCTGGGCCTGATGCCCGAGAAGGAAGTTGCGCAAGTCGGGGCCGCCGCGCCCTTCGGCTCACAGGATCGGCAGTGAGCTGTGGAGCGGCCGCAAGTGGCTCCGACAGAAAAGCGAACGCGTATGCCGTGGGAACTCACATTGCCGGATGCACTGTTGCACGCATCGCCCGGCGGCCTCCAGCAGGCCGCCGGCGCTGGCGCGTGTGACCCCGCGATGGAGAACGAGGCCTTCACCGTGTTTTACACGCGCTCTTCGCGTCCGCTCTGGGCGTACCTGGCGCGGTCTTCGGCCGATCCAGCGCTGGCCGACGACCTGATGCAGGAGAGCTACGTGCGATACCTGTGCGCGGCGGGCGCTCCTTCGATTGTGGCCGATGGCGAGGCGGCGGCGAGGCTCTATCTCTTCCGCATCGCCAGCAATTTGCTGCGCGACCACTGGCGACGCCCGCGCGCCGCATCGATTGAAGAAGTTCCGGAAGAGTTTTTCGCCGCGCGCGGCCATGAGACGCAATCGGATTCACGGATTGCGCTGGAGCCGGCGCTCCGGCAGATGAAGCCGCGCGAGCGCCAACTGCTTTGGCTGGCCCATGCCGAGGGCTACTCGCATCGCGAGATTGCGCGGGTGATGGGTTTGAGTGCGGCCAGCATCCGGCTGCTGCTGTTTCGCGCACGGCGCAAGATCGCGGCCCTGCTGCGCGCGCCTGCCGCGACGGAGACGCTCGGGAGGAAATCATGAAGCTCACGACTTGCCCTCACCAGAAAGAAGTACGCCAACTGATGGCGCGCGGCCAATGGCCGGCTGCGTGCACGACGGAGCTCCGCGCGCACGTAGACGCGTGCCGCGCGTGCGGCGACCTGGTGCTGGTTGCGGAGGCTTTCCAGCAGGCGCGTGCGGAGTCGCTCGCCGCGGCGCGGCCCGTGTCGCCTGCACTTTTGTTGTGGCGCGCGCAACTGCGCCGGCGCAATGCCGCCGTGGAGCGCATCGGGCGGCCGCTCCTGGGCGCGCAGATCTTTCTGTTCGCGGTGGTAGTGGTTGCCGCGGTGGAATTTGCCGGATTCGAGGCGCATAGCGGCGCCTCGTGGGCTACATGGCCCTTCTGGCGCGACTGGTTGGCGCAGCTTCCGCACGCGGCCGCGTCGCAGTGGGCGAGCCTGAGCTCAGGCCCGCTGGCTGCCTCAGGATGGAACTGGATGCTGCCTGCTTTCGTGCTCGCCACGCTGGCGCTGCTGGGCGGCGCCGCGGTTTACCTGGCGACGGACAAACGATGAAATAAACAACTCAGTGCAATTCCGTGGTTGCTATACCCAAACTTGGGTGCCCCAGGTCCCTCGCTCTTGGGGACCTGGGATGGCAAACTATTTCCGTCCCTCGTCCAGCACTGCATCTGCAATGCGCGCCGCCTCAACCGCCGGTCGCACCGCATGCACGCGGACGATCGAAGCGCCGTGAAGGATGGCGGCCGTCATTGCGGCCAGGCTTGCGTTCCCGCGCGCGTCAATCGGTGCGTCGGGCGGTGCATCGCTCGGTGAATTCGGGCCGCAAAAGAGCGGCGCCAGCGTGTGACCGAGGAACGATTTGCGGCTCAATCCCGCGACGAGCGGCCGGCCCAGTTCGAGCAGTTCCGCCTGCCGCTTAAGCAGCGCGTAATTCTCTTCGAAGCGCTTGCCGAAGCCGTAGCCAGGATCGAGCACAATGCGCTCCGGCGCGATTCCGGCCTGTTGGGCAGCGGCGAGGCTTGCGGCTAGTCCGTTGCGCACGGTGGCCACGAGCGCATCGGGCGGGAGTTGCGGTTGCGCGCGCCATTCTTCGGGCCGGCCGCGCGTGTGCGAGAGGACCACACCGGCGCCAAACTCCGCGCAGACCTCCGCGATGCCGGGGTCCCAGGTGAAGCCGCTTACGTCGTTGACGATTTCCGCGCCTGCCTGGAGCGCCGCGCGCGCCGTGGCCGCCTTGTACGTGTCCACCGACACCACTGCGTGGGGCAGCGCTTTGAGAATTCCTTGGAGAACAGGGAGCAATCGCGCCTGCTCCTCGTCGGCGCTGACGAGCGCGTCTGCGCCGCCGGCGCGGGAGCCAGGCCGGGTGCTTTCGGCGCCGAGATCGAGAATGTCGGCGCCTTCCTCCATCAGGCGGATGGCATGAGCAACAGCCTCCTCCGAAGCCAGAAAAAAACCGCCGTCGGAGAAGGAGTCGGGAGTGATGTTGACCACGCCCATCACAAGCGTGCGCCGGCCCATTTCGAGGGTGCGGGTGCGTAGCCGCCAATTTGTCCTGGTTCGCATCGGCTTCTACATCCGATGGTACGCAGCTACCCCGCCCCGGTACTACATTTGTACTTCGCTGGCATGCCGCAAAGGGACAAGAGTCCGAGCCTAAAGGCCGCCATGAATTGCGGCTTTTTCAGGAGCCTGAAGGCTCCTGCTCCCTCCGCAAAAATCCAACTGCAACTGTAGTACTAAGCGCGAAAGGCGCGTTGAGGATGAGTCGCCTGCGGTGTTTTGCTACACTCCGGGCATGAGGATTTTGCGGCGATTCCCTGCCATCGTGTGCGGCGTTTCCCTGGTTTACGGTTTGGTTCTCAATGCGCAGGTGCCCGCGCATCGCGCGTCAGGTCCGGGGCTGCGGCCTGCGCCGACCACGGGCCCGCTTGCCAGCCGCATTCAGGCCATCCTTGCCGACCCCGCGCTCAGCCATGCACAGTTCGGCATCAGCGTGACCACGCTCGACGGTCAGCCGCTCTACGGACTGAACGACGCGCAGCTTTTCACGCCCGCTTCGACTGTCAAGCTGACCACCACCGCGGCGGCCTATGCGTTGTTGCCCGTGGATACCCTCACCTGGACGACGTTTGTGGCGGCCAATGGCGACGTGGACGCGTCGGGCACATTGCACGGCGACCTGATTCTTCTTGGCGTAGGCGATCCCACGATCGGTGCGCGCCCGTATCCCTACGAGGAACCGGGAACGGCTCCGGCAGCGACGCCGGAGGATCAGCCCGGCGCTGCATCGTCCGGCACGGCTCCCGAAGGACTGGCGCAGGCCGGCCCTGCAACAGGCGAAGCCTCACCCGAAGAGACTCAAGAAAAAGCGTGGGCGCGCAAGATCTTGACACCGCTCGATCTGCTCGCCGAACAGGTGGAGCAGTCGGGGGTGCGCGCGGTCGAAGGCACGGTGATCGGCGACGACACCTATTTCCTCGATGAGCCTTACGCGCTGGGATGGGCCTGGGACGATTTGCAGTGGAGCTACGGCGCGCCTGTCTCCGCGCTCAGCTTCAACGAGAATGCCGACGAGCTGAACGTCGGCGAGAATCCTGCCGCGAGCGGCCATACTGTGGCGAGATGGGTGCCCGACGTGGACTACTTCACGCTCGACAACAGCATGAAGCCGGCTGCGCCCGGCGAAGAGGCCCACCCCGGCCTGGAACGGCGGCCCGGCTCGACGATGGTTCGCGCCTGGGGCACGATCCCCGCGGAGGGCCTGCACGCTTCGCTGGCGGTCGAGGACCCGGCCGAGTTCACCGCCGACGCATTCAAGCTGGCTCTGCTCATCCGCGGCATCAGGGTGAGCGGAGATCCCGAATCGCGCCACAAGTTTGCGAACGGCGCCGGCGATTTTGCCGAAGAGCGCGAGAAACCGCTGAAGTTTGCGCCCGTTCAACTGCGGACGATTGCCGGCGCGGCCGAGGGCCGGCGCGTGCTGGCGGCGCGCATCTCCGTGCCGGTGGCCGAAGACATTGCTGTCATCGACAAGACCAGCCAGAATCTGCATGCCGAGCTGCTGCTGCGTTTGCTGGGCAAGGTTTACGGCGCCGACGGCAGCTTCGAGGAGGGCACGCGCGTGGTGCGGCAGTTCCTTGTGGATGCCGGCGTCGACGACAATGAGTTTTTCTTCTACGACGGCTCAGGGTTGAGCCGGTTGGACAAGATGACGCCGCGCGCCTTCACGCGCCTGCTCGGGTACGCGTCGCATCAGCCGTGGGGCGCGGAGTGGCGCGAGACGCTGCCCGTGGCCGGCGTGGACGGAACGCTTGACAACCGGTTCAAAAACTCCCCGCTCAAGGGCAAGATGTGGGCCAAGACCGGCACACACAGCGAGGCGAACGCGCTCTCCGGCTACTTGACCACCGCGACCGGCCGCGTGGTGGCGTTCTCGATCCTGGTGAACGGCCGCTACCCCGGCAGCGACCTGGAGCAGCAGGCTATCGACCGCATCGCCGAAGCGATTGCTGCGGCGGAGTAACGGCTAATGAAGCGGCAGGTTCTTGAGCTGCTTCATGCGCTCGTTATTCAGGAGGGTAAGCCAGCTATCGCCTGACACCGACGGCCAACGCAACTTTGCAAACTCAACAAATGCGTCGCGATACACCTGCCAGGCGCGCTCGGCATCGCGAATTTTCATCATCTGTTCACGGTTAGACCGGAATGTTTGCGACAGCAACTGCTGATAGAACGCGTTCAGTGCGTATTTGGCGTCGCCATACTGTCTGTGCGTGGAAGCGGGCAGTTTGCCTTGCTCAAAGCGATCGATCGCGGACGCAAAATCTGTCTCCAGCCGATCGTCAATGTCCATGGTGCAAATCACAACCGGCACGGAGCAGGTATTTTCGGTCCGTTCCTCGATCTCTTCAAATTGATTGAATGCGGCGCGGGCCCTGGTAAAAGCATCCTTCTGTTCCCCGGTCCAGGGCGCGACGAGTTCGGCCAAGTTGGTTTCGCGCTTTTTGCGCGCCAGCCGGGTATCAATCGACTCGCAGACCAGCTTCTCCGGCCAGTCGGAAAGCCGGGCCCCGCCGTTGCAGTAGTCGAACCGTGCCGGCGAGGCCGCCGACTTCATCTTCGCGAGTTTGAGAATGACCTGGATCAGTTCACTTTGGTAGTCGTTTTCCGAATCCTGGAGTGGAAATACCTCTTTGCACGCAATGTGCATCGCGAGATCGAGGTCGCGCGGCACGCCATCTCCGTTAGCGAAGATCATGACCAGGGTTTGCGTGGAAAAGTCGTAGTTGCCGCTGCTGTCGTCGGAATTCACGGGCACCGGGCCGTGCCTGACGTTCCAGTCGTAGAGAGCGCAACGGCGCGCGGCAGTCGAGTCCACGTCCTGGAGCGGCGAAGCACCGTAATAGAGGTCGTCCTCGGCACAGTTCTTGAGCCACTTCGCGTCAGCCGGCGACTCGGGCGTCACGGATGGCACGCGAAGACTCTCGACGGAAGCACAAATCTGCGCGGCGGACGCTGAGGCGCCTGTCTGCTTCTGCGCGGCGGCGCAGGCAGCAGCGGCAACGAACGCCAGGACGGCAATGCGCCTCATGGTCCGCTCCTCATGCGAACGAAGACTGTGAAATCACTATACAGCGGCGGTGCGAATCGGAGGATAATCTCGAAACGCCGGTGCCGCACGCGGTGAATTGCGCTGTATTATGGGAGGCAAATGTTCGTACGCAGTTTTCTTATGATTTGTGCTTTCTCCGCATCTGCCCTGGGTTTGGCCGGCTGCCGTTCGCTGCCGCCCTCGAAGCCGGCCAGTGAGTGGACGCCGCAGGAGGCACGCGGCGCGGCCGTCTACCAGGCGAAGTGCGCGCGCTGCCACTATCCCACGTCGACGCGTCCACTGAATGGGCCCGGATTGCAGGCGCTGACGAAACTGAAGGCGATGCCCAGTGGCGCGCCGCCCACCGACGAGCGCCTGACGGCCGTGATTCTGCACGGGCGGCAGACGATGCCCGGCACGCCGCTCACCGACGACCAGTTAAACGACATGCTCGCTTACCTGCACACACTATGACCGCCGACTCCAATCCTGACACGCCCGCGGCCGGCTCGCCAGAACCGCCCGTTCAAGCGAATGCAGGGCCCGTCAAGCTATGGAAGCTCCCCGGCCTCGTCGCGATCGGCCTTTACATGCTTCTGCTCGCCGGGGTGGTGGTGGTGTCCGTGGTTCAAGGGCGCGTGGGAGCTTTGTTTCTGGTTTTCCCTCCCTTGTTCATCGCCGGCGGATTCGGCCTGATGATGTTGCTGCGCTGGGCCTGGGCGCTTACGCTGGCCGCGGTCGCGCTTCTGGCAGGCTGGTTTTTCTGGGCGTGCGTCAGCCAGCACGTCGCCTCGTTCCTCCTGCAGGGCCTGCTCAATCTGGTTTGCTTCCTCTACCTGGTGCGGACCGAGGTGCGCACGAAGCTGCGGTGAGGCAACCTACTGACACAGATGCGCTAGTTGCTGGAGTGGCTTTGGCTTGACAGGGGGATAAGGCAGGTGCCGCGAATCCATGAATTGGTCGGGTAACGTGCCGCCGTATTTCAGCCCCGCATCAGGGTCAAGACTGTAAGCGGAATCATTTTCAACCTGCGCCAGGCCCTCGAAACTGAATCCCTGGCCGCGGAGCAACTGCAGCAGGTCGGGCAGCATAAGCGTGGTGAATGCCGTGGCGTGCAACAGCATCACATTGGGAATCTCGTGTCCAAAGGCAATCAGTTGTTCCTCGCGCCCCAGCCGGATGTATTCCGTCGCGGTTTCGAGATAACTCTGCCTGAGCCAGTCAATCGCCACCGTGTCCTTCGTGGCGGCGCACCGGGCGTACGCGTCGTTCCACGCATAGTCCTCAAAGTCGAGCGTAACCTGCGCGATCCGGTATCCGTGTTCGAAGAGATACTTCCGCACTGCGCGCCGCTTCTCCACGGTGTCGCCTTCCTCGAGAAACGGGTAGCGGAACCACTTCCAGTCGCGCAGTTGCCCGTATTCCGCAAGCGCGGGCTCATTACGAGCGACATCTGCGATGTACTCCTCGACAGGCAGAGGCTTAAATACCTGTTCGCTCGTCAGCCCCGGATGCGACCACGTATGGCTGCCGATATTCATTCCCGCGTCGACCCAAATGTGCAGGGCCTTCTCCGCGTCGGGATTGCCTTCGAGCTTTTTCGCGTTCACAAAACCATACGTGCCCGCCATGTGATTGGCCATGAGCTCGCCCGTGAGCATCTCCGCGATCTCAGCCCGCGTCTTGCCAGCGGGCAATGTTCCGGCAGCCGGCAGATCGTCAAAGGTGAGCGCGACCACCGGATGCGGGTCGAGATCGAGCGCGATCGGATCGCCCGACCCAATCCACGCCATCTTGACAATCAGCCAATGGCCGTCTTTATCGCGGTGGTAGACCGTCCTGTATCCGCCGGTGTAAAGCTGCCGCTTACCCGTCGCGCGCGCCGTCAGCACCTCGCGGTAGCTTCCGGAATCGATCGCGTCGTCGCCGGCGCTCTCCAGCTGCTTTGAGTCGAAGACAAGATTGCTGTCGAAGGTCGCTGTGATGGTCTCGTAAAGCTTCCCGATCGCCGCCGAACCGCGAACGCTTGCGCCATCCGGCTGAACAAACTCAGCATCCGGCGCGTACTCGGCCACGCACGCGCCCACATTCTTGTCGCGCAGGTTGCTCGCCCATTCTTTGCGCAAATCCGCAAACACATTGTCTGCTCCGGCAACGCTTTGGCCCGGCGTCGACGACGACTGCCCAAAGGCGCATGCCGCCATCCACAAACCGGCAAATGTCAACAGGCCATATCGGCGCGCTCTCTGCTCGATGTTCATGATTGATTCCGAGTCTACCAGCCGATTTCGAGGCTGCAGCCTCGCGGGAACGGCCCACACGTAGAATATAGAGACATGGAACTGGTCCAGATCGAGCCTGCGCGGCGCGCGCTTGCGCCCAAGCCGGAGTGGCTGAAGGCCCGCGCGCCGGTGGGCGAGAACTACCACTCGCTCAAGCGGCTGGCGCGCACGCTCGGCCTCAACACGGTGTGCGAGAGCGCGCAGTGCCCCAACATCGGCGAGTGCTGGCACCACAAGACCGCGACCTTCATGTTGCTCGGCAACCTGTGCACGCGGCGCTGTGGGTTTTGCGCGGTGCCCAAGGGGCGTCCCGCACCGATCGATTTCGACGAGCCGCGAAGGGTCGCCGAAGCAGTAGCTAAGTTAGGGCTGCTCCACGCCGTGGTCACCAGCGTGAATCGCGATGACGATCTGGTGGGCGGCGCGCGCGTCTTCGCCATGGTCATCGAGGAGATTCGCCGCCAGGCCCCCGGTTGCCGCGTGGAAGTGCTGATCCCCGACTTCCAGGGCGACCGCGAATCGATCCGCACGGTGGTGGATGCGCGGCCCGAGGTGCTGAACCACAACACGGAAACCGTGCCGCGGCTTTATCGCGTCGTCCGTTCCGGCGCGCGTTACGAGCGCTCTCTTGAGTTGTTGCGCTACTCCAAAGAGTTACGGCGCGAAGCGCTCACGAAGTCGGGCGTGATGGTAGGGCTGGGCGAAGAGACTCATGAGTTGCTCGCAGTGTTTCGCGATCTTGCCTCGGCGGGCTGCGAAATCGTGACCATCGGCCAGTACCTGCGCCCCTCGCGCGACCACCTTCCGATGAAGCGGCTCTACACGCCGCGTGAGTTTGCCGAACTGAAGGCCGAAGCGCTGAAGATGGGCTTTCGGCACGTGGAGTCCGGGCCGCTGGTGCGATCGAGCTACCACGCGCACGAGCAGGCTGAATGCGCTGGATAGGAGAACCACCGTCGACTTGAAACAAAGAGACGATTCGTGGTAGGTTACATGTAACCTATGGAGGTGAGTATGCCGGCACGATCTCAGGCGACGCCGTCTCGGGACAAGGTTAGGGCGCACCGCCAGCGGCTTCGTCAGCAGGGACTCAGGCCCATCCAGATCTGGGTGCCTGACGTTCGTTTGCCTGCGTTCGCGAAGGAAGCGCGCCGCCAGTCCCTTGCCGTGGCGAGAAGTCCGCGAGCGCGGGAGGACCAGGAATTCATCGACGCCGTTTCCGATTGGGGCAGCGCATGAAGCGCGGCGAGATCTGGACCGTTGCGGGCGGCAAGGACTATGCAGGAAAGCCTCGCCCGGTAGTGATTCTTCAAGACGACCGCTTCGACAGGACGGATTCGATCACCATCTGCGCGTTCACGACGGATGCAACCGATGCGCCGTTGTTCCGGCTGGCGGTTGAGCCCAGCGAGAACAATGGGCTCCGCGCTGTCTGCCGTCTGATGGTCGATAAGATCACGACCGTTCCCAAGTCAAGGATCGGAGCCCGAGTGGGACGCATCGGCGATGAGGACATGCCGCGGCTGAACCGCGCCGTCCTGGTTTTTCTGGGGATTGCAGCGCCCGGACGCTAAGGCTGACACCGAGAACCCTGGCGTTGTTTGAGAATGCGGCGGATGCTCCTTTTTCCGTGCAGGACGGCGATGATTTCGAGCGGCGAGGTCTCGGGCCGATAGATGATAGCGTAGTTGGGGTATCGGGTCAGTGTCCAGAAGCGCAAAAGGCGCGCGGTGAGATCGGGGCGCGCATGACCGAGAAGTGGATTCTTAGCAACAAAAGCGCAGGCGTCGAAGATCGCATTGTCTACGCGATCCGCGGCATCTTCGCTATCTACGGCAATGTAGGACCAGATCTCGAAAAGATCCAACTTGGCGCGAGGAGTAAGGGCAAAGCCGCTTATCGCCGGTCGATGCGCCATTGTTCTTTCATGGCCTCGATCTGACTTCGCGTTTCCGCGGCGCCAATCAATTCTCCGCGTTCCGCCTGGAGAAAGCCCTCCTCGATGTGGGCCGACAACGCCTGCCGTTCCTCATCGGTCCAGCTTTCCTCGGCGTCCTGTGCCTCAAGTGCGCGGCGGAGTACATCTTCCGCGTCAGAATAGGCGCCGCTGGAGAGCCGCTTGTTGATGAGCGATTCAATATCCGGGGGTACGGTCAATTGCATCGAGGCTCTCCTTTCGGGTGCTTCTATCTTACGCTAGGCTCTGGCCGAGGTTAGCGCGCCCAGGTCGGCGGCTAGTTTCTCCGTGCTGAAGGCTTCGATCATGTCGCCTTCTTTGAGGTCGTTCAAGTTGGCGATTCCGATGCCGCACTCCATGCCGTTGGTGACCTCGCGGGCATCGTCCTTGAAGCGCTTGAGCGAGCCGATCTTGCCCTTGAAGATCTGCGTGCCGTCGCGCATGACGCGGATCTCGGAGTCGCGGCGGATGACGCCGTCGCGGACCGAGCAGCCGGCGATGGTGCCGACCTTGGGAATCCGGAAGATGTTGAGGACCTCGGCGCGGCCCTGGAAGTTCTCCTTGAAGGCGGGTTCGAGCAGGCCCATCATGGCGAGACGAATCTCGTCCTGGAGGTCGTAGATGATGGAGTGCAGGCGGATTTCGACGTTCTCCTGCGCGGCCAGCTCGGCAGCCTTGCGCTCGGGGCGCACGTTGAAGCCGATGATGATGGTGTTGGAGGCCGTGGCCAGCAGCACATCGCTTTCGGTAATGGAGCCGACGCCGGAGTGTATGACTTTGATGCGTACCTTTTCCGTGGACATGCGCGATAGCGAGTCGGCCAGCACTTCCACCGAGCCCGTCACGTCGCCCTTGATGATCAACGGCAGGTCCTTCATGCCCGACTGCTTGATCTGCTCCGACAAGTTTTCGAGCGACATGCGCGAACTCTTGGCCAGTTGCGCCTCGCGCTCTTTCATCTTGCGGTATTGCGCGATGCCCTTGGCCTTGTCGCGGTCGGCGACCGCAAGGAAGGTGTCGCCGGCATCGGGCATGGATTCGAGGCCTAGCACTTCGACCGGTGTCGAAGGGCCAGCTTCGTCGAGTGCGCGCCCGCGGTCGTCGAACATGGCACGCACTTTGCCGTAGGTGTTGCCGACGATGTAGCTCTCGTTGAGGCGCAGGGTTCCATCCTGCACCAGGACCGTGGCCACGGCGCCGCGGCCGCGGTCGAGCTTGGCTTCAAGGACAGAGCCCACGGCCTTGCGGCCGGGCGTGGCTTTGGGCGCCTTGATGTCGCTCACCAGACAGATCATTTCCAGCAGCAGGTCGAGGTTGATCCGCTTCTTGGCGGAGACCTCGACGAATACCGTGCCTTCCTGGCCCGCGCCAGCCCACTCTTCGGGGATCAGACCGCGATCGGCGAGCTGCTTTTTGACTCGTTCCGGATTGGCTTCCGGCTTGTCGATTTTATTTACGGCCACGATGATGGGAACTTCGGCGGCCCTGGCGTGATCGATGGCTTCGAGGGTCTGGGGCATGACGCCGTCGTCGGCGGCCACGACGACAACGACGATGTCAGTGACCTTGGCGCCGCNNGGGTGATGCCGCCGGCTTCGCCCGCGGCCACGTCGGTTTCGCGAATGGCGTCGAGCAGCGAGGTTTTGCCGTGATCCACGTGGCCCATGACGGTGACCACCGGCGCACGCGCGACCTCGACCATGTCGGTCTTTTCGGTGTCGAGCACCTCTTCGATGGCTTGGTTTTCCAGTTCCTCTTCGTAGGTGATGACGTTGGCGGAGGCGCCGAACTTGGCAGCCACGTCTTTGATCATCTCCGCGTCGAGCGACTGGTTGACGGTGACGAAGACGCCGCCCATGAGCAGAGTGGCGATGAGGTCCTTGGCGCGCACGTCGAGCTTCTCGGCCAGGTCCTTGACGCTGATGCCCTCGGTAACGGTGATCTCGCGGGTGATGGGCACCGGCTCGTTGCTATATTGCATGCCGCCATAGCGTGGCGGCGGCACA
>PLSB01000305.1 GCA_003165005.1 Acidobacteriaceae bacterium
CCCTCGCGGCGTCTGACATGCGGGTGAGTAGCACCTGCGATGACGTAGACAACGTCGCTGTGGCCCGCGAGGATACGCGGCAGCGCGCGAATCACGTTCTCGAATCCCTTATTAGGAGACAGCAAGCCGAAAGTGAGCAATACAAGCTTTCCTGCGACGGCGAGCGCATCCTTGTAGTCCTTCGGCTGAGCGAAGGGCAAGTTGGGGATGCCATGAGGAACCAGATCGATCTTTTCGTCCGGCACTCCAAACACATTCCGCAGAATGCGAGAAGAATACTCGCTCATCACAATAAGGCGATCGGAGCGCGCGGCGATCTGCTGCATGACAATTCGTTGATCGAGGTCCGGCTGACTTAGAACGGTGTGAAGCGTTGTTACCACCGGCATGGTGAGGCGCTGCAGCAGCTCCAGGACATGGCTGCCGGCCTTGCCCCCAAAGATCCCGTACTCATGCTGCAAACACACTAAATCGAATTTGCCGGCATTGAGAGAATTGGCGGTTGCCCGATACGAGGATAGGTCGCCTTCATCGATCTGGAACCGCACTCGCGTGGGGTAAGCGTAAGACGACTGCGGGTCGTTGACGGCCACTACCGACAATGCCGCGGCTCCATACTCAGCAGTGATCGCATTGCTCAGATCCGTTGTGAAGGTTGCGATTCCACATTGCCGGGGAAGGTGGTTTCCGATCACCGCTATGCGGGCCGGAAGTGAACGGCTGGGCGCCGGCTGCGGAGAGAATACCGGTATTCTTCCGAATATC
Source organism: Acidobacteriaceae bacterium (assembly GCA_003165005.1). Classification (GTDB taxonomy): domain Bacteria; phylum Acidobacteriota; class Terriglobia; order Terriglobales; family Acidobacteriaceae; genus Telmatobacter. The sequence goes on from PLSB01000305.1 coordinate 766, forward strand.
GGAACCCGCGCATCGCGCGGAATCAAGGTTCCGGTTTGCGAATTCAAGGAGATGTTCGGTGCGGACATCGCAGGCTCCTGAAGTGAAACATGCTAACGACGAAGAACAATGTTGTAATACTGCAATTCGAGATCAGCGGCGAAGCGCCACGATGGTTGCCGCAGCCTCACTCGCCACGAAGGCCGAAAGGAAGAGTGCGGCGCCGATACCCGCGAATGGCTTGCGGGACGTGCCTGCGGCGCGAACGGATGCCGCCGTGTCCGATTCGTTCTTCTCCATTGCCACCGTGCGGAAGCTGCGCATCAATGCGAAGGTCCCGGTAGCGCACACTGCCATGTCCCCCATAAGCAATCGAGGCTTAAGAATGCGGCGTATATGGCTGCTCATCATGGCCTGAATCTACTCCAACCAACTTGGGATGGATGTGCACTTTTGAACTGTGAGAAAAGGTCGAACGGGGCCAATCCATGAAGCCTTTGAGAGGAGCAGCGGCAGCGTGGAAGGGGTGCGGCCTTCAGGGGAATCTAGCCGAATGATCTGGCATCGCTGCCGCCGCTGATGGGATGGGCACCTGATGAAAATGTCGCAAATTCAACGTCAGGTAAACTGTGCAATATTGCTCACAGTTCTTTAAACGATCGCGAAAGTCTGACGCTTCCCCGTTGAGGAAATCTTCCTGGACATCGTCTTTAGACTAGTCTGGAGCAAAGCCTCCCCTAACGTCGATCAACGGGCTGTTTCATTGCGTTCACGCCTGAAACCTCCCGATCGGTTCGCCGGTAGTACTTTATCAGGTCAAAACGACGGGCGGCTTCTGAGAATTGTGCCCGGGAAATTGGTCGAGCAGGACCACATTGAGCAGCGACTTATGTACCTGGATGCGGCCGTTATAACTGATAAAACCGAGCTTGCGGAAGCGATTCATAAAGAAGCTGACACGCGACCGCGTGGTGCCGATCATATCTGCGAGTGTTTCTTGCGTGATGGGAGGAATGGAAGTTTCCGGCTCGCCGGGCTTGCCGAATTCCGCCATTAACAGGAGAATCCGCGCCAGGCGCTTTTCGCTGGAGTTGAACAGCTGATCGACAAGATCGGCCTGGGTGCGCATGCTGCGCGCCAGCAGGAACTTGAGAAACAGATCGGCGAAAGCTGGTTCTTCATGCATCACGCGTGTCATTTCTTGTTTGGTAATCTTGAGCGCCGTGCAGGTGTTCACGGCAGTGGCGGTCGCCAAGCGCAGCCCGGCGATGGCCGCGAGAGACTCCTCACCAACAAAATCCGTAGCAGATAGAAGGGTGATGGTGGCTTCTTTACCCCTCTGCGAAACGACCGTGACTCTTGCGCGTCCTTTTTGCAGATAGAACACCGAGTCCGCCGCGTCTCCCTGGCAGAAAAATGTCTGCTCTGGCTTCAGCTCGACGATGGTTCGGCCCAGCCCGGCGTGTGCAAGAAAGGCTGCGGAATCGAATGTATTGCCGTTATAGGTCATCAGAATATTACCTCGTTACAGGCCGTTGGTTTTGGGTAGCCACTTCATGCCCAGAAAGGCTTCGCCACAGTGGCCGTGCTTAAGGTAGGTGGCGAGTGGATCAGGAATCGCAGGCGCGACATGGGGACAGTCTATCTTCTGATGACCCACGTAATTGCGATCAATCCCTCCACATCATCGCCCGGATTGAAGAATCGCGTATGGTCAATACTGCTCACTCAGAAAAAATGCATGGAAGTCCGGCACAGGTGAGCGCTGCGAAACGGGGATCTGCGCTTTCTCTACCACCATTCCTCGGAATGCTCGGGCCGAGTCTTCGCACTATCGCCAGGCTTGGCTGATCGCAGAAGCAGAAGGGGACACTGCACGAGCTTCACGACCTTTTCGGCAATCGATCCGAAGATCAGCGGATGCCAGCCGGAGATACCGTGCGTGGAGATCACCACCAAGTCGCTATGCTCTCGCTCCAGCACTTCCATGATGTTCCCGGCGATGTCATTTCCGACTTCGACGCTGGAAGTTGACTTCACTCCCCTGGCCGCGAGAGCTGCATGGCATTTCGCCAGATGCCGCTCCGCAAGCGATCTTGCATCCTGAAGGAATTTGGTTTCGGGGACGAAGTCAGGAAGCGTCGAGGCGGGAAACATCGGGATCACATTCACGAGATGGAGTTCCGCGTGAAAGTGCTTCGCGAGGTCAGCGGCCATCTCCAAAGCCACCTGCGAGGATGGGCTGAAGTCGATGGGCAGCAAGATCTTCGTCGGAATGGAAGGGAAAGCACGAACTTCAGGCATGACTGCTCCTCGCCGAATCGTAAAAACAACTGGCATCCTAGATTGTCTTCTTATCTTTAGAGCAAAGACTGTGCTCTTTTGGACACTTGCTCCGTGAACCGTTTGCTCCCATGGGTCGATTTCGCCTTAATTGACCGATGCGGCCGAAGCAGAAGCGCGCCACTTGCGATGGCGTGCAAATGTGACCATCTTTGAAGGCCTCCACTCTGAGACCATCTCTGTGGGTGTAGCAATGCGACGCGACAGTTCGTTGTCCGCGCATGCCGTGCCTGAGATGGGCGATGCCGATCAAAGGAGAAACGATGAGACAATCCGAGTGGATCGCGGAGCCGCATTTCTTGTTGGCCCGCCAGGCAGGTCTGGCGGAACGGCGCGTTGGCCAGTCTGGCAAAGAGCCTGCCGGCGCGAAGATTCACCGGGCGTTATTCCTGGTGTTGGCCGCTGCGGCTCTGGCCGCAATCCCCGTACCGGCAAGATCGCAATTTCTGCTCTCTTCGGGAGATCCCTCTGTAGTTTCAGGAATCACGGCTCCAGGGAAACTTGACCTGACCTATGTGCGGCCGACTGAAAGAACAAAGGTAAACAACTACGCCTTTGACGCATTCGGTCCGTATCCGATTGCCGGCGCAGCGTTCGCCGCGGGAATCAACCAAGGAGGCAATGCACCACCGGAGTGGGGCCAGGGCGTCGAGGGTTACGGCAAGCGGTTTGTGTCCGACTTTGGGATCGCGGCTATTGGAACAACCACGCGTTATGGGCTGGCGGAAGCCTTCAAGGAAGATACGTTGTATTACCGCTGCGAGTGCAGCGGCCCGCTTCCGCGGCTGCGTCATGCCGTGATCTCCACCTTGACGGGGCGCCGTGGCGCAGATGGCCATCGCGTCTTCTCTCTCTCCGCGCTTGTCGCCCCCTATGCGGGTTCCATGGTTGCGGTTCACTTGTGGTTTCCGGATCGCTTCGACGCTAAGGACGCGTTCCGCATGGGCAACTACAGCATGCTGGCATATATGGGCGGCAACATTGCTCTGGAGTTCTTCTATAGCGGACCTCACGCCTTGATTTCACGTATGCATCTGAACAATCCGCATAACTCGCCGGTTCCGGGCCCGAATCAATGAGTAACCGCGGATTTCCAGCAGTTGCGGTCCTAAACCCTCCGCTTCCAGCGCGGCATGACGATGTTATTTCCGGTGTTACGAGCTCTGTCTCAAGGCTGTTCAACGGGTTTTTCGAGTGGTTCGGCAGCCTGGGCATCTTTTCCTGGCAGGTCTTGCGGGCCGCGGTTACGCCACCGTATGAATGGCGCGAGTTGATTCGGCAGCTCGACGAAGTTGGGTCGAAGTCTCTGCCGCTGGTCGCCATGGCTGGCGCCGCAATTGGCGTCATCATCTCGCTTGAAGCCCGCTACAGCCTCACTCGATTTGGCGCCAAATCGATGTTTCCCGCCACTCTTGTGTACTCAGTTATTCAGATTATGGGACCGGTCATTACCGGCCTCGTCGTAAGCGGGCGCGTGGGCGCGGGAATGGGCGCGGAGCTGGCATCGATGAAAGTGACCGAGCAGATCGACGCCATTGAGGCATCCGCGATAAATCCTTACAGGCTGCTGGCAGCGACACGAATACTGGCCTGCATCCTGATGCTGCCGCTGCTGACCCTTGCCACCGACGCATGCGCCTTGCTCACGGGCTGGTTTGCACAAACTCTAGTTGAGCCGCTTTCGTTCCATCAGTTCATTGCCAGCGGGTTTAGTGGCTCCACTTTCAATGCCTTCATGCCGCAGACGTTCAAGACCGCCGTCTATGGCCTGATCATCGGGCTCATCGCGTGCTTTCAGGGAATGCGCACGCGCGGAGGAGCTGCGGGTGTGGGCCGCGCCGCCACTAACTCAGTCGTGCTGGCCTCGCTCTTCCTTATCCTTGCCGACGTCGTCCTGGTGAAGTTCATCCTCGTCTTTTTCCCTTAACCGTTGTTTGAAGCATTCGTGAAATAAGTATGGCTACAACTTATGACATAGCGACGAAACAAGCGGCGCCGAAGCAAGGCAGTCCTGTGCCCGTGATTGCTGTCGAGAACTTATACAAGTCCTTCGCCGGCCACAAGGTCTTAAACGGGGTCACCTTGCGCGTGAACCAGGGAGAAACCCTGGCTGTACTCGGACGCAGCGGTACAGGGAAGAGCGTGCTGCTGAGGCTCATCATTGGGCTCGAAACGCCCGACTCCGGATCGATTTCGATTCATGGCCAAAACATCTTAGGTCTCGCGCTTGACCGCATGGGAGCGATCCGCAAGAAAATGGGTTTCCTCTTTCAGCAATCGGCGCTCTATGATTCGCTCACTGTTCAGGAGAACGTGGCCTTCCCCCTTGAACATCATCGCAGAGACATGTCCAGATCCGAGCGGTCTGACCGTGTGAGGCAATTGCTGGCTGAGGTGGGCATGGAAGGCGATCTCGAAAAGATGCCGTCCGATATCTCAGGCGGGATGCAAAAGCGCGTGGGCCTGGCGCGTGCGCTGGCGCTGGAGCCGGAGATTCTGCTGCTCGACGAGCCCACGGCCGGCCTCGATCCCATCAGTTCCGGCGAAATCGACGAGTTGATTCTCAAGCTCCAAAGAGAACGTCGCATGGCGTCCGTCGTAGTGACGCACGATCTGCATAGCGCCAAAACGATTGCCGGCCATCTTGCCCTGCTGAATGAAGGCGACGTAGTGATCGAAGGCACGTTTGATGACCTTCAACATAGCGATATCGAGTTTGTGAAGGAGTTTCTACAGCAATCGTAGGAGGATTTATGTCGAAAATTGCAAGGTTGGGAGCATTTATCGTTGCGACGCTGGCAGTTCTGGCTGCCGGGGTCTTCATCATCGGGAGTCAGGAGTATCTATTTCGCTCCACTTACCAACTGAAGGCGCAATTCGACAATGTTGCGGGCCTGGTTGTAGGAGCTGACGTGCAGGTGGGTGGCGTTCATAGCGGAAATGTGCATAGCATCACGCTGCCTCACAAACCGGGCGATAAGGTCATCGTCGTCATGGATCTCGGCAAATCGACAAAGGAGATCGTCAAGCGTGACTCCGTAGCCTCAATTGAAACCGAAGGAGTCCTGGGCAATCAGTTCGTGGCCATTTCGTTTGGATCTGCCG
>PLSB01000153.1 GCA_003165005.1 Acidobacteriaceae bacterium
TTGCCGCGGCCGCAGGTTCCCATGCCGACCGTGATGCGGGGGATGGAAGGCGTCAGCTTGGCCAGCCCGGCCTCGCGCACTGCATTGAACGCGCCAATATCCTGAATGCGCGGCATCACTTCCTCCCTTGGGTCAGCGTTTTCACTTCGCGTTGCAACGTGCGCTCGTTCACGTGGCTGAGAATGTGGTGGTCGACTTCGACGACGGGCGCGAGCGCGCACTGGCCGAAGCAGGCCACGGTGCGCACGGTGAAGCGGCGATCGGCCGTGGTGAGCGCCAGCTTGTCGGCTTCGCTGTTCTCGTCGTGTTCGCGGTCGCTCAGGCCGAGATCGAGGCAGAGCTTTTCCAGCAGATCGCGGGAGCCGCGGGTGTGGCAGGCGGTTCCGCGGCAGACGCAGACCACATGCTCGCCCTGGGGCTCAAGATTGAAGAGCGCGAAGAACGTGGCTGCGCTGTAGATCCTCGCCGGAGGCAGACCGGTCGCGTCGGCGATGTAGCGCAACGTCTCCATGGAGAGGAACTTGTGGACGTTGGCCGCTTGCACGTCCTCAAGAATGCCCAGCAGCGCGCCGGGGCGAGTGCCATGTTTGGCGATGGCCTGGTCAATGAGCAGGCGCTCGTGGGGGAGCAGACGCTCGTGGGCTTCAAGAGCGTTGTGAGCAACTTCAGGGGCGGCACTGGGCATGATTCCTCTCCCTTCGGCGTAAGGCGCAGGAGCAGTGTCCTCATTCCGCCAGACGCGGACCCGTCAACCGGGGAGGAAAGGAAGGAAGAAAGCCGTTAGCAGCGGCGCCCGCCGCAGCGAAAGGGTTCAGCAGCAAAAGGGCACACCCTCCCGTCGAGACACTCTCCCCGGAGTGGGTCCGGGTGGAACTGTGAGCCCCGGCACGGCCTTCGCGATGTGCCTGTTGTCACACGTGGCTGTGATTGCGGGATGAATGGGTGAGAAAATGTGTAGTCAAAAGCCGGAAGGCGGGTGTTCGCCTGACCCAAGTTCTCCCAGCACTTAGTGGCACAATACACGTTGGACAGGCGATCTGTTTTATACCTCGGATTCACTCGAAGACTTTGGCGATAAGGACCGCAAGACCCTTGAAAACCGCGTAGGCCACCAGCACGGCAAGGGTCCAGATCAAGATCTCGTGGAGCAGTGACACTTGCGCAGCATAGAGCTTCTCGAAGTATTGCGATTCGCGCGCCAAGAAAGCCTCGCGCCCCAGGCGATGCCACTTTTCGTGGACGTGGTTCCCTATCAGCCCGAAGCCAACCCCGATCATCGCCGCGGAGATTAATTCGGGAGCCAACTTGTTTTTCATGCGGACAAGTCTACTCGGGACGTGGTCAGATGAGTCAAGTGGAAGCTGTCTCGTAGCAGCCTCAGATTCTCCAGAACCCATCCCCCGGGGGCTAAAGCCCTCGATTTTCCTGGCTCCTTCACGGCACGGCTGAAGCCGTGCCCTTTCAAAACGGACCTATGAAACGGCCTCAAAACACGCGTCAGCTAGCGCTTCATTTCTCCGGCTTACTCGCGCTTGCGCTCGCGTCGCCTGGCTCGGGATCGGGCGTTGGAGCTTCGCCGGCATCGGTAGCCGCGAGTGGACCGAGCAGCGCATCGATCCGATAGCCGGCAGCTTCGGCGGAGTTGAGAGCCGTGGCAACGGTGTAGCTCAACGCCTCGACGGCGGCGCGACTGGGCGCAGCCTCGCCGGCCAGGCGCAGCAGCGCGGGCATGAGCAGCCACCACAGCAATTCTTCGTACCGTTCGCGAATCAGGTAGAAGTGGCCCTCGGCTTCGTGGACGCCGCAGAGCCAGCGCACATCGGGATCGAGCCAGAAAACCGGGGCGAGCGCGATTTGCTCGTGGCCGAGCTGCGATGTTGCCGGCGCGGACTTCCCTTCCCGATGTTCCGAGTCAAACCCTGCTGCGCCCGGCAGCGTGGACGCTGCCGGAACAGCCGGACTCGAGTCCGGCACTACGAAATTGACGTCTCCCGAGGCCGACGCTGATGCATGTCCTTTGCCGGCGCCTGCGCCAGCCAGCAGCAGAACCTTGATGCGTGCGGCGGCTTGCCATGCATCTTCCCCTTTGCATCCGAGCGCGGTAAAGGCATGGCCAAGCGGCTCGCGCAGGCGGAGGCGATCGAAGAGATCGAGGGCGGTGCGCTCGGGATGCAGAGGATCGACGGACTCGGCGAGCCAATCCAGCACGCACCACGCGAGCACCGGGCCCCACATCTCGGTTGCGGTGAGTTGCGGGCTGGGGCTGGGCAGGACGCGGCGCGCGGCCGCGGTCCACGGAGCCGGGAAGAGGGTTTCGACGGCCGGCATGTGCATGGCTGCGCGCAAGCGTGTATTGAATGCCTGCATCGGCGCCATTGCGACGTTGGGGTCGTGAACGGGCACGGGCTCAGGCACATTACGGATGCGCGATACATTCGCGGTCTTGACCTTATCGATGAGCGCCGCGGCTCTTAGCCACGCATCTTTCAGAAACTCGGTGCGCTGGCGCTCGATCTTCTTCGTTCTCTCCGCGCCCACGGCGCGCGGATGGTCGGCAATGTCGGCGAAGTGCCGCACCAGACCGGGATCGAGGAACCAGCGCAGAGCATCGTGCACCGGCTTCAGTTCGAGATTGACGAGTTCCTCGTCGAGCGAGCGAACACCGCGTCCGTTGAGCCAGTCGGCGAGCCGGTCCCAAGGCTTCTCGGCCGTGGCGTGGAGTTCGTGCCAATCGAGAAAGACGTGGGACTGGTAGGCGTGGAGATTGAGGGTGAGTCCGCGATCGTAGAGATCCGCAGCGCGGCGCAGATGCTTGAGATCGGTGATCGAATCTCGCCAGGCAATCACCGCGCCGCGGTCGCCGCTCAGGCCCAGGCCTTCGGCCAGGCGGCGCTGGCGAAGCTGGCCCGATCCCTTGTCGGCGTAGGCGGCGGAGAAATCGACGGCGCCGTGCGCGTCGGCGTAGCGGTTGTGATAGACGACGAGGGCGCGCTCGCCGCCGGTGCGGTTGGAATAGGCGAAGACGTCTTCGTTCACCGAACCATCGGGATGAAAGAAATCGTAGAGCAGGAAGTGGGCGCTCTCGGCAAAGAGCCAGCGGCGCTTGAGCAACGGCGCAACTTCGCGCTCGTGGCGCTCGACCAGCCAGTGGTCGGGATTCTCCTCGTAACGCGGCCAGCGGTACTCCATGCCGTACTTTTCCGTGAAGCCCTCGATTTGGCCGTGGCCGAACATGGGCAGGCCGGGAAGCGTGGACATCATGACCGCGACGCCGAAGTACTTGTCGCCCTTGCCGAACTGGTCAATTGCCGTTCTTTCATCGGGATTCGACATGAAGTTGACGTAGCGCTTCATGATGTCGGAATCGAACTCGATCGTGTTTTTGATGACGGAGCGGTACTTGGCGTTGTCCTCGTCGCGCAGCATGATCATGAACGCCGAGTTGTAGACGCGGTGCATGCCGAGAGTGCGGACGAAGTAGCCCTCCATAAGCCAGAAAGCCTCGGCGAGGAGCAACGTGCCGGGAACTTCGGCGGCCACGCGATCGACCACCT
>PLSB01000240.1 GCA_003165005.1 Acidobacteriaceae bacterium
CTGCGGCGCGGATGATATCAAGCTGCTCTATACCGGCAATTGTTCAGTAAAAGACGCTTTCAGATGAGCGATGACAAGTTCTCGCCGCGCGCGAGAAATGCGGATTAACGCTCGGTCGCACTCTGCCGATATGCTGAATGATATTGCGTCCGCCGGCGGAGTTGCGCGCGGCCGCAAGAAACTCCGGAGGAATACCATGGCGGAGAAGACGAAGAAACATCACAATCAGGCGAACGGCAACGGCCATTATTCCGGCAATGGCTATCGCTCCGGCAATGGCCTCGGCTCCGGCAACGGTATCCTCCACGCGGCTCCCATGCGCCTGGGCAAGGGCTGCAAATACGAGCGGGAGCTGAGCCGGCTGCAAATCGAGCTGGTCAAGCTGCAGGAGTGGATTCGCCACGAAGGCCTTCGCGTCGTCGTGCTCTTCGAGGGCCGCGACGCCGCCGGCAAGGGCGGAGCCATCAAGCGCATTGCCGAGTCGCTCAATCCGCGCGTCTGCCGCATTGTGGCCCTGGGCACGCCGACAGAGCGCGAGAAGACGCAGTGGTACTTCCAGCGCTACGTTCCGCACCTGCCCGCGGCCGGCGAGATGGTGCTCTTCGACCGCAGTTGGTACAACCGCGCCGGCGTGGAACGCGTGATGGGATTCTGCACGGAGCGCGAGTACCTGGAGTTCATGCAAAGCTGCCCGGAGTTCGAGCGCATGTTGGTGCGCTCGGGCATCATCCTCATCAAGTACTGGTTCAGCGTGAGCGACGAGGAGCAGGAACGGCGCTTCCAGGGCCGCATGCACGCGCCCACCAAGCGCTGGAAGCTGAGCCCCATGGATCTGGAATCGCGCAAGCACTGGGCTGACTACTCGCGCGCCAAGGACGAGATGTTCGCCGTGACCGACACCAAGCACGTCCCGTGGTTCGTGGTGAATGCCGAGAACAAAAAGAAGGCGCGGCTCAACGTGATCCGTCACCTGCTTTCCATGATTCCATACAAGGACCTGACGCCCGAGCCGCTGAAGCTGCCGCCGATCGCGAAATCGAAGTACGTGCGGCCGCCCATCCACGAGCAGAACTTTATCCCTGAGGTTTATCGTTAGCCCCAATGCTGTTCACTTATTGATCCGGCCCTCAAATAGTGTCATGCGATCCCACCCTTTTCGCAAAAAGCGCAAAAAGGATGGGGCACGGCGCTTCGTTGTGACTGCGATCCGATCAACTAAGTAAACAGTATTGGGGTTAGTCTGGCGCGGCCGGCAGAGCGCAGCGCCTTCCGGATGCAACGGAAGGCGCAGCGTTCGCGGGCGGAAAAGAGGAAGCCATCTACCGTTTGACGATCACCGCGAGGCGAGGGTCCTTCCACAAGGATGCAAACTCCCTGTCCGTGTAAACGTCCGCCAGGTTCGGGTAGCGCTTCCCCTTGGCGCGCCCGAGATAATCCAGGGCGCCGTCGAGATTGCCGCGCTGGGCGTAGGCCTTCGCAATCAGGAAATCGATGCGAGCCTCCTGCTCCGGGGTCCTGATCTGGGCCAGGACGCCGTCGTTCGCCGAGGTCAAAATATCCGAGTCCAGTTCCAGCGCCCGCGAGTATTCCGTCATGGCGCGATCCACTTGTCCCATTCCCATCCAGGCCTCTGCCAGGTTCAAGTGGGCAGAGGCATCCGACTCGTCGAGCGCCAAGGCCTGCTTCAGATAATGGGTAGCCTGCTTGTACCTCCGCTGGATCAATTCCAGGGCGCCAAGATTGTTCAGAGCCAGTTCGTTCTGCGCATCGTATTTGAGGGCGAGGTTGAAGCTCTTGCGCGCGCCCCTTGTGTCCTCAATCTTGAGTTCGACGATTCCCAGTTTGTTAAAGAGCGTGGAGTTGTACGGGTCGAACCGCAACGCTCTTTCGTAGTCGACGGCAGCTTTCCCATATTCTTTGTTAAGCCGCGCCAGGTCGCCCGCTTGTTCAGCCGCCCTGGCGGCTTGAGACGTGGCATCGACGCCGCGAAGGTCCGGGTTCAGTTCAGCCCATGCGCATCTCCCGGCGCCGGCAGTTAGACTCATCAGTGCGAGTAACATTGCGAGTTTTTTCATGATCCAACCTCCTCTTTCGGTAGGGCATCTCGGTTTAAGCAGCCGGTCGATCGCCGCGTTCGCCGATTTGCACCTCATTGCGAATCCAGTAAAGCCCCAATCCGAGCCCGTCCGCAACGCTAGACCTGCTACCGCGTGCCGGGTCGCGGTTAAACGCGGCACGCTAACGCGGAAGTCCTGTTTTTGCAGTCACTTGCCGAATGGGTTTGCCGGGGTGCGAAGAGCGGTTTCACCGCCATCGGTGGGGGTTACCAGCCGTTACACTCGCTTGCCGGCCGCGCATTACACCGTTACAGCGTTTGCAAACAGATCTTTGGCGCTATAGTGGAACCGCTTGAACAATCCGAGTCCACGGGGAAGCAACGCGTGATGGCCGCAGCCAGTATCGATACCGCCGAAGTCGAAGCCAAACGTGCTGAATTGCGCGCCGTGCTCGCGTCGGCGGAGTTCACTCGCGCGCCGCGGCTCGCGCACCTGCTGACCTATCTTTGCGAGAAGCTCTTTCGCGGAGAGTCAGCCCAGATCAAGGAGTATTCGGTCGGCGTCGAGGTCTTCGAGCGCGGCGCGTCCTTCGACCAGGACTCCGATTCCATTGTGCGCGTAGAAGCCAATCGCCTGCGCAAGCGGCTGGCCGAGTATTACGCCGGAGAGGGCGCGGGACATGCTCTCCAGATCACAATCCCCCTGGGTCAATACGTGCCCAGGTTCTCCGCGATTATTCGCGAACCGATTGGCGGCACGCCATTGGAGACTCCTGCCGCGAATCTTCCCGGCGGGGGATGGACTAATGCGATGCGGCGAGTTTTCCGCCGGCCATGGGGCCTGGCCGCAGCCGTCGTCGTGTGTCTCGCTGTGGCTTATGCCTGGCGCGTGTCGCTCAAAAGAGCGGAGACGCCAGCTTCGCAAGAGGCCGTTCAGCCGGTCAATTCCACAGGCTTTCAGTTTGGCCCGCCCGCAGGCCCTGAGATCCGGATTCTTGCCGGCGCAAACCGGAGCCTTGGAGATCACGCCGGCAAACTGTGGAACTCCGATACCTGGTTTACCGGCGGCACGGGAGTCAAGAGCGACGTCGTTCACATCTGGCGAACGCAGGATCAAGGGTTCTACCGCACCAGCCGCCAGGGCCAATCGTTCCGCTACGACATTCCGTTGAAACAGGGCGCCTATGAGCTGCGCCTGCACTTTGCCGAGACCGTCTACGATCCGGAGTCGACAGGCACGGGTGCAGAAGGCAAACGCCTGATGACGGTCCGGGCCAACGGCAAGACGCTGCTCTCCGGCTTCGATGTCGTGGCCGATGCGGGCGGAAGCCACACCGCCGATGTAAAAATCTTCCCCGACATGGCCCCCGCCGCCGACGGATATTTGCATCTCGAGTTCTCCAGCGACAACGGCGAGCCCGCAATCTTATCGGCGATTGAGATTCTGCCGGGCCTCCGCGGGCACGCGCTGCCGATCCGCATCCTCCCGCGCCAAACGCCGTATTACTCCGACGACAGCCGCTGGTGGAGTCCTGACAATTATTTCGAAGGCGGCCGCATTGCCTCCTATAGCACTCCCGTCACCGGAACCGACGATCCCGAGCTGTTCGAGACCGAGCGCTGGGGCAACTTCACCTATGCCATCCCCGTCCCCGCGGGAAAGTACACTTTAACGCTCTACTTCGCGGCGCGCCGTGTCGATCCCGACCAGCTCCCGCTTCCCGCGGGCGAAGCGAAATCGACTGCGGCCCGCGTCTTCAATGTCTTTTCGAACGGGAGGCCGCTGCTGGAGAACTTCGATCTCGCCAAGGAGGCGCGCGAGAAGGACGTGATCATCCGCAGGTTCAGCGGTCTTGAACCGAACGGGCAGGGAAAACTGTTCCTGAGTTTTGTGCCCGTGGATGGCTACGCGACCGTGAGCGGGATTGAAGTGCTCGCCGAATAATTTCATCGATCGGTGGATCAATCCGAGAATGCGGTGAGTTAGGGAACGGAGCGGCGATCCCAATCCGCTACTGGACTTTTAGGGGCGCGCGAGCTGTACAAGCGGTTTGTTGTTCAGCGGGGCAGCTTTGTTTCTGCAACTCGCATGCGCGATCCCGATCTTTCAGCTTTTCTTCGACAAACTCCGCATAGATGCAAAGACTCTCTTTGCGCCGTTCGGGATCGGTCTCAAGGGAAAGTCCTTTTTTGTACCACTCATCAGCCAACGCGTCCCGGTTCGCATAATCGTAGGCGCGGCCCAAATCCCATGCGTTGATGGGATCGTTGGGAGCAAGCGCCGCAGCCTTCTCAAGATAAGGAATTGCCTCCGCGTCTCTCTTCAATAGATCGAGAAAGGCGCCGATATTCCCAAGAATGTCGGGTTGATTCGGATAATGCTTGTCGAGCGCCTCCATAAACTCCAGACCGGCGTTGTATTGGCGAAGATCGGCGAGTTCAGGAGAATAGGCGAGCCAGGCTTCCAGGGCATCCTTCCCTTGGTAGATCGTGCAGCTTTCGTCAAGAGCCTTCACCATTGCATCGTAACGCCCGGCGACCTCGAGAACGTGCAAACGGCCCTGGTGGATGGAGAGATCCTGAGGGGCAAGTTTAATTCCAAGATTGAGGTGTACAAGCGCCTCGTCAACGGCCTCAGGCTTGAAGCTGCCTCGAATGTTTCCGCCGCCGGCATCGTCTCCTTCGAGGTAGACGGCGCTTTGCCCGCAGAGGGCCACATTGGCCAGGCACTTTTGCGCTTCAACCTGCTCCGCGATGACCTTAGAATCGACGTACTCGGAGCACAAGCTCTTTGCGGCATCACATTTTTCAGCTTGAATCAGCCTCGTCCAATCGGACAAGTTTCCCGATTGCGCGGCACAAGGGAGCGCGGCGCAGATGACAGCAAGCGCGACAAACTGGTTTTGCATATTGGCGCAACAATATCACAGTTTGAGGTCGAGAGCGACGATCTTTGGATGCATCTCTTTGCCCGCGATCTCTAACACGCCGATTGTCACCGGCAGCTCGAAGCGGCGCGGGCCGCAGGAGCCGGGANNCGTGGGTGTGGCCGTGCAGCACTGCCGCAAACTTGCCCTCCGCGGGATCGAGGTGCAGGGTTTTCAGGTCGTGCAGCATATAAATGTAGCGGTTCTCGACGAGGACCACCTCGGTTTCCGGCAGTTTGGCGCAGGGGCCTTNNCCTTCGCGGTCGATGTTGCCGCGGACGGCGGTTACGGGTGCGATTTTGGCGAGTTCGTCGAGGATGGAGTGCTTGCCAATGTCGCCGAGGTGCAGGATCTGGTCGACGCCGCGCAGCGCGGGCGCGACTTCGGGACGGAGAAGTCCGTGGGTGTCGGAGACGATGCCGA
>PLSB01000124.1:0-1808 GCA_003165005.1 Acidobacteriaceae bacterium
CGCGACTCCGGCGAAATTACCGGCAGCTTCTCTCCCGACGAAGTGACGATCCTCTCCAAGATGTTGCGCACCGGCGCGCTGCCGGCCTCGCTCAACTATCTGGACAACGAAACTGTGGGCGCATCCTTGGGCGCGGATTCCATCAAGCAGGGCGTGACGGCTGCCGTTGTGGGCGTTTTGGTGGTCATGGCCTTCATGCTCATGTATTACCGCGGATCGGGCATCAACGCCGATCTGGCGCTTTTCCTGAACTTGGTGATCCTGCTTGGCTTCATGGGCTTCTCCGAGGCTACGCTGACCCTACCGGGTATCGCCGGAGTTATTTTAACCATCGGCATGGGCGTCGACTCAAACGTGCTGATCTTCGAGCGAATACGTGAAGAGGTGCGCGCTGGCAAGGCGCCGTCGGCGGCGGTTGACCAGGGCTTTGCCCACGCATGGGTCACCATCGTTGACACCCACGTCACCACCATCGTCTCGGCAGCCATTCTGTTCGTCTTCGGTAGCGGCCCGGTGAAGGGCTTTGCCACCACNNTCGCGGGTCATCTTCGATGCCCACTTGAACAAGCTGGAGCCAGGCGAAATGGTGTCCATCTAGACCCGGAAGCAACGGTCGACGAGCGGCAAGGAAAAACATTGAACGCTGGAGCCTCCCTGGAGGCTCCAGACCACAGGAAGGCAGAAAACCAGTGGAATTGTTTCGCAATGTAAATGTGGATTGGCTGGGAAAGAAATGGTACTTCCTCGGCTTCTCTTTGATCTTCAGCGTGGCCGGCATCGTTTCGATGGGCATGCATTGGGCGAGCATTGGCAGCCCCGTGCCCCTCGGCGTAGACTTTCGCGGCGGCACGCAGGTGCAGGTGCAGTTTACGCAGACCCCGGATCTGAACAAGATTCGTCAGGCCACCGAGGCGGTCGGTATCAAAGATGCCACTGTCCAGATCTTCGATATTGCATCCAACAACGAGGTGCTCATCAGCCTGCCGGAGCAGCAGAACGAGTCTGCGCTTGACACCGGCCGGCAGCAGATCGTGGATGCGCTGCACAACCATTACGGCAATCCATTCACCGTGCGCAATACCTCGGTGGTGGGGCCCACGGTGGGTAAGCAGCTTGAGCGGCAGGCCCTGCTGGCCACGCTTTATTCGATGGCCGGAATGCTGGTCTATCTCTGGTTTCGATTCCAGTTAATTTACGGTGTGGCGGCAGTAGTTGCTTGCTTCCACGACACCCTGATTACAGTCGGCGCTTTTGCGCTCACCAACCAGGAAATCAGTCTGACCGTCATTGCGGCCATNNTCTTCGACCGCATCCGGGAGAACCTCCGCCTGAGCCGGCGCGAGTCCCTTCCCGACGTGGTCAACCGCGCCATCAACCAGACCCTGAGCAGAACCGTGCTCACCTCTGGCCTTACCTTCCTAACTGTGCTCTCGCTGTATATTTTTGGTGGCCAAGTATTAAGGGGCTTTTCATTCGCGCTGGTGATCGGTATTCTTATCGGTACATACTCGTCCATCGCAGTAGCGGCGCCCATGCTTGTGGCTTATCAGGAATGGAGCGCCAAACGGGGCAATGCCGTGGCTCTGCCGGCGGCAAAACGCACCAGAGTCTAGGGTTTTAGCGCATTTCACGCGCTTTGCAGATGCGACTGGTCTGCGAAACTTTGTTCTGATGATCAATCCGGAACAGTGAAACACGCTATTTGTGGTATCGTTTCGATGCCGGGAACATTTCTGCTTTCCCCGGTGTCTAATTAGAAGTAAGCAAACACCCGATTCGAGGCTGGCCATGTTTGAAGATTCCACGTT
>PLSB01000124.1:1821-16084 GCA_003165005.1 Acidobacteriaceae bacterium
CAAGGCCGCCATGCAGATGGCCCTGGTAGCCCCGCCGCCGCCGCCACCTCCTCCGCCGCCGCCGGCGCCGCCGGAGGCAGTGCATGTGGTTCACGTGCAGTCGGAGATGATGAACAATCAGCTCACGGCGCCTACGCGTATTCCCCACGACATCAAAATGGTTAGCGAGAAGGAAGCGCCGCCGACCTCCAGCTTTGGCGTTGCCGGTATGGAAGGTCTGGGCGGCGGATCAGTTGGTGGCACCATGGGCGGTATCTTCGGCGGTCAGGCCGCGCCCAAGGTTAAGGCAGAGGCTCCCAAGAAGGTCAACATCTCGGCAGGTGTTGCGGTGGGCATGTTGCTGCAGAAGACGCAGCCTGTCTATCCCCCCATCGCCAAAGCAGCTCGCGTTTCCGGTACGGTGGTCCTCCAGGCCACCATTTCCAAGACCGGGGCAATCGAAAACCTTCGCGTCGTCAGCGGACCGGCCATGTTGCAGCAGGCCGCCCTCGACGCCGTAAGACAATGGCGCTACCGGCCTTACCTGCTCAACAACGAGCCCGTCGAGGTCGACACAACGGTCAACGTCATCTTCACCCTGGGTGGGTAATGGTATTTCCGGCTCCCTGCCGCTCTTTGGCAGGGAGCATTGCTTTTGACCCGAATGCGGTTTCTCTTGAGAGCCGCATTCCTTACAGGATCCGCTGCGGCGGATTCATTGGAATCCACAAACAATCTCCTTAGGAGGAACGATTCAGTGATTCACGCTCAGCTCGCACATTTCGCTTCGCACATGGCCAACAACCTGGCATTCTTCCAGGAAGAGGGCCAGAATGTCGGTTTCAGTCCCATTGAACTCTGGAACCACATGGCGTGGTTGGCCCGCACCGTGGCCGTCCTTCTGTTCATTGAGTCGGTCTGGTCCCTGGCGGTCATGATCGACCGTTACCTGTACTTCTCTGCCGCCCGCAAGCAGTCGCGCGAGTTNNTTCGCGCCCAAGGTTGCCGGCGCCCTGAAGGACTCCAAGCTCGAGGAAGCCATCAAGATCGCCGACCGCAACAAGAAGTCGCATCTTGCCGAGGTGGTGACCGCCGGCTTGCAGGAATTCCGCGCCTCCTCCGGTCAGGCGACCGATGAATCCATCGCCAGCGCCGGCCGCGCTCTGGAGCGCGCCGAAGCTATCGTGCACGCCAAGCTGAAGAGGGGCCTGTCGGTTCTGGCCACCATCGGCTCTACCGCTCCCTTCGTCGGCCTGTTCGGAACCGTCATCGGCATTCTGCACGCGTTCGACCAGATCGCCACCCAGAAGATCGCGGGTATCGGCGCCGTCGCCGGCGGTATCTCGGAAGCCCTCGTCACCACGGCCTTCGGCCTGCTGGTGGCCATCCCCGCCGTCATGGCGTTCAACTACTTTACCGGACGCGTCGAGGCATTCGATGTCGAAATGGACAACTCCTCCAGCGAATTGATCGACTACTTCATCAAGCAGAGCCATAGAGCTGGCCCGCGGTAGTGGTTTTCGGCTCGAGCGTGAATCCTGCCGGGTGGAAGCAGTGAAGCTCTTCCGCCCGGCGCTTTGACCCTCGCGCAGAATGCTCGGCTTGCCGCAAATACGGAGCGGTTCAAAATTCAGAAGTACGGAGTCCCGATTATGGGAGTANNTGCTCATCATCTTCATGGTCATTACGCCCATGTTGCAGAACAAGGTCTCCATCGACCTTGCGGTAGTGGCCAATCCCACCGCCATGCCCGATGCCGATAAGGAAGACGCCATTGTTGTCGCTGTGACCCGCGACGGCGCGGTGTATCTCGGCCAGAACAGGATCGATCCCTCGCAGCTCGGCAGCATCGTGCGCGATAAGCTCGCCGAAAAGACCGACAAGACGATCTTTATCCGTGCCGACCGGCGCGCTCAGTTCAAGGCCGTGGAAGACGCCATTGACGATGTGCGCACCGCGGGCGTGGAGACGGTGGATCTGTTGACACAGAAACGCGAAAGCAACCTGCCCGGCGGAGAATAATCCCGCGCGGCGATTGCCGGTTGAACGATATTAAGGAAACGAGGAGTTTAAGCCATGGCAATGTCTACGGGTGGACCCGGCGGCAGCATGTCGGAAATCAATGTGACGCCCATGATCGACATTCTGCTGGTCTTGTTGATCATCTTCATGGTCATCGTGCCGGTGACCCCCAAGGGTCTGGAAGCGCTGGTGCCGCAGCCGCCCAAGAATCCGCAGCAGCAGAGTCAGCCCAACGACCGCACCATCGTGGTCCAGGTGCTCTATCGTCCCGGCCAGGCCCCGGCGTACAAGATCAACGAAACCGATGTGAACCACTCCGAACTGCAGTCCAAGCTGCAGGATATCTACGCCAATCGCGCCGAGCGCGTNNGTGATGTTCGTCAAGGGCGACGACGATGTCAACTTTTCCTATATCGCGGATGTCATCGATATCGGCAAGGCCGCCAACGTGGACCACATCGGCTTGATGACGCCCAAGATTCAGGCCGGCGAATAGCGCGGCCTGGGCAGGTGTTTTCTTCGGGGTAGCAGGGAAAGGACGGTCTAGAGCAATGGCAATGTCGATGGGAAATTCCGGCGGCAGGATGTCGGAGATGAACGTCACGCCCATGATTGACATTCTGCTGGTGCTGCTGATCATCTTCATGGTGATTGTTCCCGTAACTCAGAAGGGGCTGGAGGCAATGGTGCCCCAGCCGCCGAAGACAACAGGGATCGATACGCCGCGCGCGGTTGTGGTGCAGGTCTTCGATCGCTCCGGCGCCGCTCCGGCGTACAAAATCAACGACCTCGACGTGACGCATGCCGAGTTGCTGCCGAAGTTGACAGAGATCTTCTCGAATCGCGCCGAGCGCGTGATGTTCGTCAAGGGCGGCGACCATGTCGAGTTTGCTTCGATTGCCGACGTGATCGACATCGCAAGGGCCGCGAACGTGGACCATATCGGGTTGATGACGCCCAAGATTCAGGCCGGCCAGTAAAGGCCGGCTGCCTGCGTTTATAGAACAACGCAACGCGGGCGCAGTACAATTTTTCGGCTGGCTGCGGGAAGCCCCGCCGGCCGCCGGTTGCTTGAGATTCCAGGCGCGGTCCTCAGGGCCCAAGCCTGAAGGAGAAGGATACGAACATGAATGGACCCGGACGTTTTTGGGTGCTCGCGGTGGTTCTGAGCGGCATGGCGCTTTCCATGAGCGGGTGCAAGCAACTGGAAGCGCGCGACCAGTTGAACAAGGGATGCACAGCCTACAAGGCTGGCCACTACGATGAGGCCATCGAGCACTTCCAGCAGGCCACGCAACTCGATCCGGCGTTGCCCACGGCCAAGATGTACCTGGGCAAGGCGCTGGAGCAGAACGTGGTGCCCGGCCTGACCACGCCCGACAACCTGAATACGGCCAACAAGGCCATGGAAATCTTCAAGCAGGTTCTCGATCAGAATCCCAACGATGTCAACAGCATGAAGGAAATCGCGGGCATTTATTTCAGCATCAAGGATCTGGACAACGCCGAAATCTGGCAGAAAAAGGTTCTTGCCGCCGATCCCAACGATGCCGATGCGGCCTATACCGTTGGCGTGATCGATTGGACCAAGGCGCACCAGAACAAGCTGAACGCGCTGCAGGCCGCCGGCCTGAACGACGATGGCAAGGGCAACGGGAAGGCGCCCAAGCAGGTGATGGAGCCCTTGGCCCAGCAAAACGCGCCGCTCGTCGATGAGGGCCTGAAGTACCTCACCCAGGCCGTCAGCGATAAACCCAACTTCGACGACGCCATGCAGTACCTGAACCTGATCTATCGCAACAAGGCGGACGTGGACTACGGCAACGATGCCGCGGTGGCCGAGGACCTGGCCATGGCCGAGGACTGGACCCACAAGGCGATGGATATGCGCAAGGCCAACGAGGAGAAGAAGAACGCCGGCCCTGGCGGCATCACCATCGACAACAGCGGCAATATGCACTGATCGCTTCCGGCTCCATAGTATTTCCGAAAATGCCGTAGAAGAACACCCAACGGCCTCCCCACTCCGCGGAGGCCGTTTTTCCTGGGGCGGTCTGCGCGCTTTTCTCGCGCAAGGCCCACCATGCTGCGTGATACAATTTGCCCACGCCGCAAGCCATGACGGAAAATTCTTCTCCATCGCCAACATTCGTTGAAGTGATTGCCCCTGACAAGACCTGTCAGTCGGTCGCCGTCACGCATTTCCCGTTTCCCATCGGCCGGGGCGAAACCGACAACAGTGTCCATCTCTCCGACGGGCGCATCTCCCGGCGCTGCGCCGCCATCGTGAAGGACGATTCCGGATTTCGTCTCGAAGACCTGGGCAACCGCTACGGCGTGTTTGTGAATGGCGCCAAGGTCGAGCAACAACCCCTCTCGGACGGCGATGTGATCGGTTTCGGCATCGACGACAGCTACCAGGTCGTCTTTCATGTGGGCGCCGCTCCCGACGTGCCCACGCAGCCCGAGGTGGCCAACCTGCTCACCCGCATCGGCACGCTTTCCGACCTGTCTGGCCCGGCCTCCTCCAGCGGATTGAGCAAGCTGAATCTGCTTCTCGAAGCCACTTCGCTGTTGCACTCCCAGCTCCCCCTCGATTCCGTGCTGGGCACCATGCTCGATCACGCCATCTCCATCACCCACGCCGATCGCGGCCTGCTGATCGAGCCCGACGCCGCCGGCCTAATGCGCGTGCGTCTCGCCCGCGGCAACAAGGGCGACAATCTCGCTGCGGAGACCATCAACCCGAGCCAGACCGCGGTCAATCAGGCCATTCAAAAGCATTCCAGCGTCATCACGGAAGACCTGAACCTTGCCGGCCTCGACTTGAAGTCCGCCGAAAGCGTCATGGTGCAGGGCCTGTGCGCCGTGGTCGCCATCCCGCTTTACGCTTCATCGCGCGCCGTAGCCGTTACCGGCGGCGACCTCAAGAAGGGGCCGCTGCTGGGCGTCATTTATCTCGATTCCCGGCGCATCGCGGCCTTTTCTTCCGTCGACCGCCAGATTCTCGACGCCCTCGCCGTGCAGTCCGCCAGCATTCTTGACAACGCGCGCCTGGTCGAGAGGGAGCGCGAGCGCCAGCGCCTGGAGCAGGAGCTTTCCATCGCGCGCACCATGCAGCAGGCGCTGGTTCCGCACGGCCTGCACGACTTTCCGCATCTGGACGTCACCGGCGTGCACCGTCCCTGCACCGAGGTCGGCGGCGATTACTTTGACGTCTTTCCCGTCAGCGACGACCGCACCGCCATTCTCATCGCCGACGTCAGCGGCAAAGGCCTGGGCGCGGCCCTGCTCGCCACCATGCTGCAGGGCGCCGTGTCGGGCCTGGCCATGGGCGCCGACCCGGTCAAAGTTTTCAACCACGTCAACCGTTTTCTCTGCCGCCACTCCGAGATCGGCCGCTACGCCACCATGTTCATGGGCATTGTGGGCCGCGACGGCATGCTCGAATACATCAAAGCCGGCCATCCCTCGCCGCTCGTGCTGCGCAACGGCGAGGTAAGCGAGCTCTACACCGAGGGCTCCTTTCCAGTCGGCCTGATTCCCGAAGCCCAATTCGAGTCGGCCCGGCTCCAGTTCCAGCCTGAGGACACGCTGGTTCTGTTCAGCGACGGCGTCACGGAGGCTGAGAACCTCGAGCACGATTCCTTCGAGGTCTCCGGCCTCAGCCAGGCCCTCGCCGGCAAGCAGGACTTAACGGTCGAGGCCCTGCGGCAGTCGATCCTCGACGCGGTGCGCGATTTTACGCAGGGCGCGCCCCAGTTCGACGACCTGACGCTGCTCGTGGTGCGCTACCGCGCCACAGCCTAAAGGGTCGCCGCTGCCCCACTGCAGCGTTCCCGTGCCCCATCCTTTCGCGCTTTTTGCGAAAGGGTGGGAAAGCACGAACCCAAACCCACCCTTCAACCCAGCACGAAAGGTGGGTGCCCCAGGTCCCTCGCGCTTGGGGACCTGGGATACCACGAACCTCAACTCTCTTCCTTCACCCCAACACGAACTTCGGACAACGCCCCGTGCCCCATCCTTTTCCGCGCTCTTTGCGGAAAAGGGTGGGACGGGCGCCCTCTTACTCCATGCCGGCTGATCCCTGCTCCCTGTCTTCCCGCTCCCTCGCTCCAAGTTTTTCTAATCCCTGATCCCTGATCCCTGTTCCCTGTATTGATACAATCCTCTTCATGGCCGCCCCGACTGTTATTGGAAGATACGAGATCGTCGCGGAACTGGGACGCGGCGCGATGGGCAGCGTCTTTAAGGCGCTCGACCCCTTGGTGGGCCGCACCGTGGCTCTCAAGACCATCCATTCCGCCGCCCTTGAAGGCGAGCACAGCGAGGAATACCGCGCGCGTTTTTATCGCGAGGCCACCGCCTGCGGCGTGCTGGCGCATCCCGCCATCGTGCCCGTCTTCGACGTGGGCGAGCATGAGGGCGCGCCGTTTCTGGTCATGGAATATGTCGAGGGCCGCACCCTCGCCGACGCCCTCAAAAAAGGCGAGCGCTTTACCCTCGACCGCGTCTGCGAGATCGGCCAGCAACTGGCCGAGGCCCTCGGCTACGCGCACCGCCAGGGCGTGATCCATCGCGATATCAAGCCCGCCAACATCCTGTTGACTTCGCGCCAGGTCTACGGCAGCGAGCGGCCCCGCATCACCGATTTCGGCATCGCCAAGCTGGCGGCCAGCGAAATCACCACCACCGGCCAATTGCTCGGCACGCCCTCCTTCATGCCGCCCGAGCAGTTTACCGGCGCGCCCATCGACGGCCGCGCCGACCTGTTCTCCCTGGGCGTGATCCTCTACGCGCTGGCCACCGGCGATCAGCCTTTCCCCGGCGAAACCGTGACCGCGGTTTCTTACAAGATCGTCTACACCGAGCCCGTCCCGCCCACGAAGCTCAACCCCTCCATTCCTGCGGGCCTGGAGGCCGTAATCCTGAAATGCCTGGCCAAGAATCCCGCCGGCCGCTATCAGACCGGCGATGAACTCGCGCAGGATCTCGCCACATTGCGCGCCAATCCCAACGCCACGTCGCTGCTCGCCACCGCACCGGCCGCGCCCGCAAGCGATCCCAACGCCACGCTCGCCGCCGCACCCGGCAGCATCTCGCATCCGTCCGCGCTGACGCAGGCGACGGCTGTACAAAGCTCCGCCAAGGCGGCAAAAAGGCCCTCCAAACCGGCAAAACCCGTGGCCCTCGTCGCCGCGGTTCTGCTGGCGGTCGCGGCAGCCGGCGCAGGCGGCTGGTACCTGCTCCGCCTGCATCATCCAAAGCCAGTCCCGCCGCAGCAACAGGCCACCACCACTCCCGCGCCGAAACCGGCCGCGACTGCCCCTTTGCCGGTGGTGCAGGGAACTGTGCTGCCTGAGCACGAGCCTGCCGCTCCGGCCAAGCCGGCAGCCGCCAAGCCCGCCGCCGTAGCCCCCAAGACTCCAACTCCAGCCGCCAATCCCACCGCCGTAGTTCCCAAGACTCCAACCCCAGCCGCCATTCCCACGCCGCCGCCCGCAGCCAAGCCTGCCGCTCCGGCCTTCGATCCGCACAAGCTAGATGCCAACACCAACAGCAAATTCAAAATCGAGTTGAGCCACCTGCCCATCCGCCTGCCCTTGACTGTGGAAATGAACAACACGGTCTACCTGCGCTTTGTCACCGGCGACGCAACCAATCTCGACAACCTCTTCGTGCCTCCCGGGATTCAGACCTTCCGCGTTACCGTGATGAGCGGCGGCCAGCAGATGGCCTCGAATGCCGTCTCCAGTGAGTTCAAGGCCAAAAAGCGCAAAACGCTCAAGATCGAGGTGCGCAACCAGAGCAGCGTGCCTGCCGGCTCCGCGTCTCCGCTCAGCCCTGGCGCGCAAATCTTCATCGCGCTCTCCTCCCCGCTTTTGTAACCCTAATCCTGCTCATTTAATTGATCGGATCGCAGTCAGAATGAAGCGGGTGCCCATCCTTTCGCGCGCCTTGTAGCGCCGGTCTCCAGACCGGCTGTAGTGCGGGTCTCCTGACCCGCACATCCGACACGGTGGGATTGGCAGACCCTTCCCCGGGCGTGCAGGTTCCCAAAGTGAACATCGTTGTTTGTAACCCGATTTTCACAATCGTCCGGTAGCATCGCCCTATCCCATGCCGGACGTGTCACTTGAAGGCGCCCGGTTTTGGAACTGAACATTCCCCGCAACGAAGGAAGAACGCAATGCAAATCTCCACCGACGAAATGCCCGGCGGCATCACCCGCGTGGCCCTCGATGGCCGCATGGACATTGCCGGCGCTGCGGTTGTCGACCTCAAGATGAACCTGATCGCGGGCAGCGCCAAGAAACTCCTGATCGACCTCCAGAAGGTCGATTTCCTGGGCTCGATGGGCCTGCGCTCCATCGTCCTTCCCGCGCGGGCCGTCAATAGCCGCGGCGGCAAGGTGGTCCTGTTTGCGCCCAACGCCATGGTGGAATCGGTCCTCAAAACCAGCGGCATCGATTCCTTGCTGCCCATCCACCGCGATCTCGATGCCGCCGTCGCCGCGCTGGCATAATCTATGTTTGCCTTACCCACGGCCGTCATGCACGCATCCAATCCATCCGGGCCAGAGCTGCGGCTGACCCTCAAAAGTCAGCTCGCGGACCTGACCCTGGTCTGGTCCTGGGTGGAGGCGTTGGCCGCCCATCACTCCCTTTCAGCCGAAACCCAGTTCGCCATCCAGCTTTGTCTTCAGGAAGCGCTCTCCAACGTCATTCGTCACGGCTACAGCGGACAAGCAGACCAACCCATTACCGTCGAGTGCGCCTCCACCAGCCGAGGGGAGATAATCTTTGTCGTCGAGGACCACGCTCCGCCCTTCGATCCTCTTGCGCATCCCCACGCCGGCCAAGCCCCTGCTCCCGCCTCGATCGCCGAACTGGAGCCCGGCGGCCAGGGCATCCGCCTCATGCGCGGCTTCGCGCACCGCGCCGCCTACCAGCGTCTGCCCAACGGCAATCGCCTCACCCTGGCCTTCACCCTCCCGCATTGACCTTCCCGGGGTGGCCCCGCCGTTGACTCCTCCATAACGTCGCGCGCCGCGTTCGTGAAACGAGCGAATTTCGGGGTCGTCGGGAGGCGTCTTTACAAGCCGGTCTGCTCCGTGATCGGTCCGAATTGACCGGGGCCAGCATCGACGAGTTGCACAGTCACGTCTGTCTCGACAGGCCCGCAAACCGTTTGTCCTCGCCTCTCAATCGAAACTCTGATCCTTATTCTTCCGCTTTGTCCCATCGGAAAGCCCGTATATTTCGCAACAAATATCAGACCACGTCTGCCGGGCGCCGCGGCGGGAAGAATAGTGCGGTTGAACACCGTGTTGTCGGGCCAAAATACTTCAATCACCTCAGAATAAATCTCTCCTTCCTCTTCGGGAGCGAGCATCCACCTCGAAAATACGCACCATTCTCTAGGTATTACTGCATCCTGAGGTACCTCGGCTGCCGCCGGGACGGCTATCTTGATTTCGTCAAAAACAGAGATCAGCGAATGACCGGCAACTGGGTCCTGCAACACGGTCTGACAGGGAGCGAGAATGAGAAAAGTCATATCGTCAAGCCGCCTGGAACTGAATTCGTTCATTGAAGTTAGCGCGGGCCGATCCGACTCCAACAGACGCGGTCGACTCACCCACTTGGACACCGCCAAGCCAAGGCACCTCGAGCAGGAATCCGGCTTGATAGAGTTGCAACCAAGGATTCCAGTACTCTGGCTTGGGCACAACGGTGCTGTGCCAATTTGCACCCCGATCGATCCAACCGGCTCGGAGACCAGCATGAATCAATGCAATTGGCTCAGGCCCCGAATCGCTGTATCCAAACTGAGTTCCACAGGAGGGACAAATCAGCGCTATTTCGGGCGGCCTTCGAAGATTGGCATAACCACACACTGGACAACTGTACATTCATCACCTCTTGCATCCGTCCCTGTAGTAATCCATATTCGTGCGAAAACCATGCGTTCCCGGCGGACGCTTATCCGGAGGCAAATGGCCCGCCGGAACCGGGATGAAGTACGTCGCAATGTAACCCGAACTGTATTTTACGCCGTACTCCTGCGTCTCTGAATCATATCGGCAGACCATGCCATTTGCCCGAACACATTCATGCAACGGAAAAACGACGGCCCTGTGCGTCATAAAACGGTCTGCCATCCGCTCGTAATCTTCTGGTGTCGCTGCCCCAATATCCTTGCAATGAACGGCAAAGTGTTGCAGTAGGTCAGCGCGGTCGTGCGGATCAAAGGGCACGGATAACCATCGTAAACCCCGGCTCCCGTCAAGAACAGCAAAACTTTCGTGTTATGGGACCCCCCTGTAAAATCTGGCACGCAGGTATATTTATACCTCCGTAACCCGCCGTTTCTACGCGCCCCCGCCCTCATTGCGACCCCGTCCCCGCACCCCTTGCGGTATCATTGCGTCTATAGGGTATGGGCGGCCGACTTTCCCTCTGCGGCCGTCCCGGTGGTGTGTGTGTCCCGACTTTTTCAGCGTCTTGTCTTTGGTGTCTCCTTGGCGATCATCGCCGTACTCGGCTTGGGCTACGTCCTTGGCGAACTCGGCTGGATCGGCGTGCACGCCGGCGACGATCAGGATGCCGCGTACCGCCAGATGCGCGTCTACGCCGAAGTTCTGCGCAAGATCCAGAACTTCTACGTCACCGATCCCAACATCCCCGGCGTGACCAACGGAGCGCTGCACGGCCTTCTCGACTCGCTCGACCCCGACTCCAGCTACCTGAGCGCCGCTGAGTACAAGATCTACAAGGACCGTCCCGCCACCGACAACGCGCAGGTGGGCATCACCGTCTCCAAGCGCTACGGCTACGCCACCATCGTCAACGTGCTGCCCGGCTCTCCCGCCGCTCTGGCGCATCTCCGCGACGGCGACGTGATCGATCTGATCGAAGGCCAGTCCACGCACGACACACCGCTGGCCCTGGTGCGCTACATGCTCGAGGGCAAGCCCGGAACCACGGTTGCGATCTCCGTCGTTCGCCCCTTCAAGCCCGATCCGGACAAGATCACGCTCACGCGCGCAGTCCTGGCCGCGCCTCCCTTGGGCGAGCAGTTTTATGAGAACGCGACCATCCTTTACCTCAAGCCGGGCGTCTTGACCGCTGCGCGCGTCGATGACATTGCCGCCCGCATCAAGGGCGCCGGCAAAGGCCGCAAGATTCTTCTCGATCTGCGCGACACCACGGGCAGCGACCCCGTGCAGGGATTGCGTCTGGCCAACTTCTTCATCAAGCAGGGCACCCTGGCCACTCTTGAGGGCCAGAAGTTCCCCGCGCAAACCTTCGCGGCCGATCCCGCGCAGTGCCTTACCGACTCGCCCGTAGCCGTGCTCGTCGATCGCGGCACCTACGGCGCTCCGGAACTCACCGCCGCCGCCATTGAAGGCCTCAAGCGCGGCGATGTGATCGGTGAGCGCACCTTCGGCGAGGGCTCGGTGCAAAAGACCATCGACCTGCCCGACGGCGGAGCGCTCATGCTCACCGTGGCCAAGTACGAGGGCCCCGGCGGCAAGAAGATCGAAGACGATGCCGTCACGCCCACGGTCGTCGTCGCCGGCCCTGAAGACAGCGAAGAGCCCATGCCGCCCTCCAACGGCGACGAGCAGTTGAATCAGGCCCTCGCGCTGCTGAAGTCCAAGACGAGCTAGCTCCCAACTGCTCACTTCCGCACAGGCATCCCGTGCCCCAACAGTGAGGAACCCCGTGCCCCATCCTTTCGCGCCCTTGTAGCGCCGGTCTCCAGACCGGCTGTAGTGCGGGTCTCCTGACCCGCACACGGGCTTGGGTCATAGCACGGACCCAAACCCACCCTTCAACCCAGCACGAAAAATGGGTGCCCCAGGTCCCTCGCACTTGGGGACCTGGGATAGCACGAACCCAAACTCTCTTCCTTCACCTCAACACGAACTTCGGACAACGCACCAGATTCTTCCCATTCCCGCTCTTGCACGCCATGGTCCCCCAGCCCTTCGTGCGCCGTTTTTTCCACCTCGCGCAATGCTAGCCTTAAGGTGAGCGCGCTTCCTCGACACTCAGCCGAACAGCGCCCATGAGGCCAAATCTGCCTTGGCTGTTACCCCCCATCAGCCGCCGCCCAAATCGCGCTTCGAAGCGCGCACCGTCGCAACGCGCCCCGCAGCCCGCGCCGTCGAGCCCCCGCGCCGCGCCCTCGGTCCGCCGCTTCCCGAACACCGCCGCCGCAAGCTCGCCGGCCGTTCCGCGCTGGCCGCGCTGATCGTTCTTGCCGCCGCCACCGGGTCGCTCGCCGGCCTCACCCTCGTCTACTCCGTCGACCTCCCCCAGATTCAGGAGCTCGAACAGTATCGCCCCTCCACCACCACCGATCTCTACGACCGCAGGGGCCGCATCATCGGCTCCTTCGCCCTGGAGCGCCGCGAGGTTGTCGGCTACGACGGCTTCGCGCCCGTCCTCCGCCAGGCCGTCATCTCCATCGAAGACAAAAACTTCGAGTCGCACTGGGGCATTAACGTCTTTCGCGTGGCCGGCGCCGCCTGGCACGACATACGGTCGCACGGGCGCGCCCAGGGCGCATCGACTCTGACCATGCAATTGGCGCGCAACCTCTTTCTCTCCTCCGATCGCACCGCCATGCGCAAGATTCAGGAGGCCTATCTCGCCATCCAGATCGAGCGCGCCTTCACCAAGCAGCAGATATTCACCCTCTACGCCAACCAGATCTACCTCGGCAGCGGCATGTACGGCTTCGAGGCTGCGTCGGAGTATTTCTTCTCCAAGCACGCCAAAGATCTCACGCTCACCGAAGCGGCGCTTCTTGCCGGACTGCCCAAAGGTCCGGCGGCCTTCTCGCCCATCCTCGCTCCCGAGCGCGCGCTGCACCGCCGCAACCTGGTGCTAAGCGAAATGGAAGGGGACGGCGTCATCACCCACGCCGAAGCCGAACATGCCCGCGCGGCGCCGCTCGGCCTGCGCCTCGCGCAACCGGCCGGCGCTGTCGCGCCTTGGTTCCAGGAAGAAGTCAGGCGCGAGCTCGACAAGCACTTCGGCTCCGAAGAAGTGCACGAGGCCGGACTGCGCGTCGACACCACGCTCGATCTCGATCTGCAGCAGGTGGCCAACCGCGCCGTGGCCGAGGGCGTGGCCGCATACGAGCGCCGCCGCGGCTGGACCGGCAAGCTCGAAAACGTTTTCGCGAGCGGCGAGACGCTCGATTCCTATCGCCATCCCGACTGGGCTGTAACCGCTGCTCCCGGCGACTACATTCATGCTCTCGTCACGCGCGCGCTTCCGCTCGAGATCGAGGCGCACATCGGCCCCGCGGATCAGGCAGGCTCGGAAGTTCTCATTCTCCCCGCCGACTGGCAATGGACCGGCCAGCGCTACGGCGACGCGCTCGCCAAGCCCGGCGACATCATTTATATCCGCCTCACCGCGGCCACGGAAGGCGGCGTGCGCCGCGCCACGCTCGAGCAGGACTCGGGCGCAGAGGGTGCGCTGCTCGCCATTGACAATACCAGCGGCGACATTCTCGCCATGGTCGGCGGCCGCGACTACGCGCTCTCGGTCTTCAACCGCGCCACGCAGGCCGAGCGCCAGACCGGCTCCAGCTTCAAGCCCTACGTCTACACCGCCGCGATCGAGGACGGCGTCAAGCCCACCGACATCGTGATGGATACGCCGGTCAGCTTCGGCGGCTACGTTCCCCACAACTACGAGAACGACTACAAGGGCGCCATGACCGTCGCCAACGCCTTCGCCGAGTCGCGTAACATTCCCGCGCTCAGGCTGGCCGCGCGCGTGGGCATTCACAACGTCATCGACCTGGCGCACCGCTTCGGCGTCACCTCGAACATTCCCGCCTACCTGCCCGTGGCGCTGGGCGCGGTCGAGATCACGCTCGAGGAGCAGGTGGCTTCCTACTCGGTCTTCCCCAACGACGGCATCCGCGTGGCCCCGCGCCTCATCCGCAGGGTCTCGAACGCCGACGGCATCGCGCTGTGGCAGGAGACGCCGGCCGTCAAGGAAGTCATCGACCAGAAGACCGCGCGCACCATGATGACGCTCTTGCGCGCCGTCACCAAGTACGGCACCGGCGCCGCCGCCGCGCAACTCAATCACCCGCTCGGCGGCAAAACCGGAACCACTTCGGACTTCACCGATGCGTGGTTCCTCGGCTTCTCGCCCTCGGTCACATGCGGCGTGTGGGTGGGTTACGATAGCCGCGAATCGCTCGGCAACAAGGAAACCGGCGCCGC
>PLSB01000092.1 GCA_003165005.1 Acidobacteriaceae bacterium
CTCGCTGTGTGTGAGAAATGCGGGTAAGGACGCGCACCCGTCACAAAGGCCCTCTCTTTCCCAGGAGCGGGAAACTCATCCTCGAGTACCAAATTGGGCAAGCCAGAGGCTGTTTTCATATCGGCGCGATGGAGGTTGCCTTCGTGCATCCGATGAAGCTGAGACAGGGCTCACTCCAGATCCCCGCGAGGCATTGTGGCAATATCAGCGCTCATGAATTCGGCCTACCTGCATCCTGCATCTTCATACGGAAGCGAGATGCCGCCGGCGTCGACGGTTCGGACGGCCACATCTTCGGGCACGGCCCAGCAAAACCCGTCTTCCCTGCGAACCATTGGGGACGACTATTACACTCCCAGTCGCTCGGACGGGACGGGGAACTCTCCATCGAGCACCACCGAAGCGGGCGGGCAGAGCCAGACCACCTCGGAAAACAGCATAGAATCGCAGATTTCGGCACTGTTTTCCGCCCTATCCTCCACACAAAGCGGCTCCAGCAGCCAGGCGAATTCTCCGTTGGCTTCAGCCCTTCAGACCGCGGAGCAGGATGGGGCTCAGGCCGCGCAGTGGATGGAAGAGCAGGCACAGATGGGCGGTTCTTCCCAGGCCACATCGCCGGCCGCGGAGAATCTCATGTTCAGCGGAGCGTCTCTGGTCAATCAATTCTCCAGTGACCTGAACCAGTTGGGCAGCGTCATCGGCCAGGCCGTATCCAGCATCGCCAATGAACTGCAAGGCGACGGCCTCTCTTCTTCTCAAATCGGCGTTGTGAGCGGCCTCCTCAAGCGCAGTCTGGCTTCGGACGCCATGAGCGCATTAGGGAGCTCGATCGATGCCCAGATCGGCAGCGCGGCCGGGGAAGGCCCGGTTTTTGGCTTTACCGATTCGGCGCTCTCGCCGGGGCAGGGTTCAGCCGGCGGCGCATCGCAACTCAGCATGTACATCGCGGGCGACAACGCAGCGGGCAGCACTACCGGCGGCACCGGCACTTATGGCTTTGCCCTGCAGTTCGACAGCGCAACTTCCAGTGCCGTGGTTGGTGAAGCATCCACCACCGCCGGCAGCGATGGTTCCGTCACATCCACCGCAGTCGTGGCCGCCTCCCAAGTAGAGCAGTACACCATGTACGCGGCCGGCGAGACGCAAACGGCCTCGGGCCAAACCTCCTTGACGACCGCCATCATGAACGGCGCCATCAGCAACACCGTCGGATTGGGCGTATCCGAAACTACCGACGGATCGGCCACAAGCCTGTCCGCGGTCGCAATCGAGGCTTACAGCCAGACGGCCAATCTTTTCATGGCAACTACAAGCTTCCCTGCCAACGCAAACGGAAGCACGAATGCTGCTCCGGCTTTCAGTTACGTTGCCTGAGCGCATGGAAACCCCGCCGGTCGATTGAGATCGGACAAAAGCGCAAGCGAACGAGCGGCGGCTGAATTGCCGGCTTGCGTACATGCCAACTTGCTGGAGCGTGTTTCATCAATGGTCCGACTGGCCAGCGCGAGTCCCTCAGGGGTTGAAACCCCTCAATTCTCCTGCCCTTTTCGGCACCCTTCGACTTCGCTCAGGGCAGGCTAGAAGTCGTGCCCTTTCACGAAACCACTCAAGAAACACGTTCTAGCTTGCTGACTTGCTAACTCGCTGACTTGCTGACTTGCTGACTCGCTGACTTGCTACTTCGGCGCAGGCGGGGCCGGGGTTTTTTCCTCGTCGCCCGTATCTTCCACCAGCACGGTCGAGCCGGGGACGATGTCGTAGCTCACCGCGTCCTTGCCCGCCGCATGAAAGGTGACGCGCAGGGGTTCGCGTTGCCAATCGGGCGCGGTGCATGCGGGGACGGTTTGATTCTGAGGATCGAAGGCCGCGAGTTTCTTGGCCAGGACCGGCTTGCGCGCCGCCACCTGCGCCACCACGGCGTAGAGGCTCTTGCCGCTCGCCGTCACACCGCAATAGGCCGCGTAATCGCGGAACCAGCTCACCTGGCTGACGCCGGGATCGTAGGCGGGAAGATGCAGGGCCGTCACGCGGCCGGTCGCGCGATCGACCAGGAGCCACGGCCCGCGCTGCCACACCCAGTGGCTGGCCGCCGGAGCGGGATTTGACGCGGATTTTGAGGCGGGCTTTTCCGGCGGTTTGTCCGTGGGCAGGGCGTCGTTGAGGCGGATGACGCGGCGCACCACAAAGCTGCGGTCGGTGACGTCGTGCGCGTCGCCGGTGGTCCACTCCTTGAGCACGCCATCGACGAGGAGGGCGCGGATCCTGAGCGAGTCCTCGCCGGGCGCGGCCCCGGAGGGATCGCCGGCCTTGGAGTACGGCACCTTCCTCGCTGCGCCGAGGTCGACGGTGTGGGTTTTGCGCTCCGCTGCCGAGGTTGCCGGAGCGATGGCAAAGATGATTGCGAAAAAGATGGTAACACGAAGAAAAATCCGCTGAGCGCGCATGAGGGGCGATGCTCCTCTCGAATCGTGAATCCGTGGTTGCCTTTCGTACGGATTCCTGGAAACACGCTCTTGGGAAAAATGCTACGTCCGTCCCGGCAACTGCCCGAGACGGAAAAATGCTTCGCGATGATTCTAGCGCAAACCGAGATGCCCCGCGATTATGTACCGCCGGTCTCCTGACCGGCTGTACTGAGGGCCTCCTGGCCCTCAGACCATACCCACTTCCAGTTCTCAAGCCCGGCGCGCTCGGGATTGCTCAGAACATACTCGACGGCCCGGTGGAATTCACCGTCCCCGCGGATGAGCCGGTCGTAGTATTCACGCCGCCAAAACGTTCCCTTCCGGCCCAGAATTCGATTCGCCTCGCGGGCGGAGTAGACCTTCCAGCCCCGCAGAACGTCCGACAGGTCTTGTCCCGGCAACAAACGACAGACAACGTGAACGTGGTTCGGCATAACGCACCAGGCAACCAGCCGGTAGCGCTTCCCGTGCCAGAAGCGCAACGCTTGCGCCATCACCTCTGCGACTCTTGGATCCTTGAGGAGGCACCCCCCGATTCCGCGATCGAAGTATTCTTCGACCCGTTTTTGACTGTACTTTGCGATGAACACTTCCTGGGCGGGAGTCAGGCGTGCTCCTACGCGCTTTGCGGCCGCGAGAATTCTATTCCGTTCGACCATTTCGTGGAGGGCTTGGCGTGGGAGAGAGTCGGCGAGGTGAAACGTGATGAAATAGAGGCCTTCCTCCTTTTCCCAGTGCGGCAGACGGCCGCGATTGCGGATTCGCACTTCGCCGAATTGGGGCCTCACGGTTCCCTGGACGAGTGACTCCGATTGGCTTTGATCTGCCATGGACGGATTGTACGCGCGGCGTGGAATGGGCGGGTCGGGAGACCCGCCCTACAGCCGGTCAGGAGACCGGCGGTACGAAGCGCGGGTCCAGAATCCCCTTGTCGTGGTGAGTCTTCGGCCCTGGAGGATTTGGGGCGTCTGCGCGTGCGGGTCGGGAGACCCGCCCTACAGCCGGTCAGGAGACCGGCGGTACATTCCTTACGCCTAGCTGTTCGCGGCTTCGACGGCGCGCGCTACGCGGAAGGCGGTGCTTTCGCCGAGATGGCGAGCAAGGATCTGCATGCCTACGGGAAGACCGGCCTGCGTTGTCCCGCAGGGTACGGTGACGCCGCAAATGCCTGCGAGCGAGGCGGTGACGGTGTAGATGTCGGCGAGATACATGGCCAGCGGATCGCCGGTCTTCTCGCCGATCTTGAAGGCCGGGAAGGGCGAGGTGGGCGTGACGATGGCGTCGACCTCGGCAAAGGCACGGAGGAACTCCTCGGCAAGGATGCGGCGCACCTGCTGCGCCTTGAGGTAGTAGGCGTCGTAGTAGCCGGCCGAGAGCGCGTAGGTGCCGAGGAAGATGCGGCGCTTGACCTCGGCGCCGAAGCCTTCGTCGCGCGAGTGCGAGTACATGTCGGAGAGCGTGGCCGAACGCGGCGAGCGGTAGCCGTAGCGCACGCCGTCGAAGCGGGCGAGATTCGCGCTGGCTTCGGCCGTGGCGACGAGATAGTAGGTGGGGACGGCGTACTTGGTGTGCGGCAGCGAGACCGGCTTGATGGCGCACCCGGCAGCTTCGAGCGCGGCGATGCCCTTCTCGATGGCGGCGCGCACCTCGGGGTCGAGCCCTTCGGCAAAGTACTCTGCCGGGACGCCGATGCGCAGGCCCCCCTTTCCCGGTTCTTTGACGGGCTTGTCGCTTTGGGCGGCATAGTCTTCGACGGGAGCCGCGGAGCTGGTGGCGTCCTTGGGATCGTGGCCGGCGATGACGCCCAACAGCGTGGCCGCGTCGCGCACGTTGGCGGAGAACGGTCCGATGCGATCGAGCGACGAAGCGTAGGCGATGAGGCCGTAGCGCGAGACGCGGCCGTAGGTGGGCAGCACGCCGACCACGCCGCAAAAACTGGCGGGCTGACGGATGGAGCCGCCGGTGTCCGAGCCGAGCGTGGCCACGGCGAGATTCGCAGCCACGGCCGCGGCCGAGCCCCCGCTCGAGCCGCCGGGAACGCGCTCCGTGTCGACGGGATTGCGCACCGGCCCGTATGCCGAATTCTCATTCGACGAGCCCATGGCGAATTGGTCGCAGTTGAGCTTGCCCAGCAGCACTGCGCCCGCGGCTTCGAGCCGCGCGACGGCGGTGCAGTCGTAGGGCGGCTGATAACCCTGAAGGATTTTGGAGCCTGCGGTCGAGGGCGCTCCCTGGACAACCATCACGTCCTTTAGCCCCGTGGGAATGCCGGCGAGCGGCGGCAGCGGGTCGCCTTTCGCTGCGAGATTGTCGATGTGCGCGGCCTGCGCCATGGCGCGCTCTTTGGTGAAGCTCAGATAGATGTTCAGCCGGGGATTTTTCTTCTCGATGCGAGCGTAGTACTCGTTGGCGAGATCGGCAGCCTTGGTGCGGCCAGAAGAAATCTCCTCGCGCAGCGCGGCTAGAGTCTTCGGCTTCTCGACGTAGGATTCGGCGGTTGTTGTCTCGCTTGCCAATTGAAATCTCTCTTCGGCCCTGATTTCGTTGCGCGGCCTGCTGCCTTCGTTGCTGCCCTTGCGTGGGTCTGGAGACCCACGCTACAGCCGGTCAGGAGACCGGCGCTACATCACTTTCGGCGCTACCTCTCAATCACTTTGGGCACCTTGAAAAATGCGCCGTCGGTTTCGGGCGCTTGCGCCATGACGGCCGAGCGCGCGAGTGAGGGCGCGAGACGGTCGGGGCGCGGCTCGGGGTGGGCGGCGCTTTCGAGTTCGCTCACTTGCGCCAGCGGCTCGATGCCCGTGGTGTCGAGCTCGTTCAATTCGGCGACATAATCGAGGATGGCGTTCAGGTCGCGGAGCATGGGCTCGACCTCCTCGGGCGCGAGCTCCAGATGCGCCAGTTCGGCGACGCGCTCGACATCGGCGACGGTGACTTTGGCGGTCATGCGCTCAACTTTCCTCCCGGCAGCGATTGCGCCGGCCGGGTTACGAAGTTTTCCAACCAATTCCCGAAAAATAAGTATAGCGGGTGGCGCAGTGAAAGAAGTGAAACGAGTGAAGGAGTGAGGCAGCCCAGGTGAGAGCTTGAAGTGCGGGTCGGGAGACCCGCACTACAGCCGGTCAGGAGACCGGCGGTACGAAACTGTCGCGCACGGTCAGTCGACGACGAGAGTCACGGCGACGGTTTGCGAGATGCCTGTGGAGGTCACGGTGACGGGAATGGTATAGGTGCCGGCCGGCGTGCCGGAACCGCCGCCCGAGCCGCCTCCGCCGCCACCACCGCCGCCTCCGCCTCCGCCGCCTGTGCCTCCGCCCGAGGAGGTGCAACTGGAGACGCTGCAGGCAAGAACGGCCAGCAGGAGGACCAACTGAAGGATTCTGCGACGCCGGAAGATGGCCAGCGGCAGAAGGAGCAAGCCGCAGGCCAGCGGCAGGGCGCGCCACGAATCGCGCAGGCCGGGGTTGCGCTGGCCCGGGCCACGCTGGCCGGAGCCCGGTTTACCACCCCAACGAGCCAGATGCAGGCTCGCCGGGGGCCCCGGGTTGCCGAAATCAGGCCTTTCCAATCTGGCCTGGGAGCTGGTGGTTGAGATCTCCACTGCGACGTTGCCCTGGACGCCGGCATTGAGCGTTTCCCCGTTGGGATTGAAGAGGCAGAGTGCGCCCGTGGGGAGGGTGCCGCAGGCGAAGGTGAATGTGCCGCTCGAGCCCGACGGCGTGATGACGAGCGTCGAATTGGCCGTCTGGCCCGCCGCTACGGTCACGGTCGAGGACCCTAAGAAGGCCACCGTGAAGTCGAAGCCGGTACCGGAGAGCGTGACCGTGGCCGGGGTGGCGACGGCACTGGAGCTTACGGTGAGCGAACCGCTGGCTGCGCCGCCGAGGGTGGGCGCGAAAACCACCGAGACTGTGCAATTGGCGCCCGCGGCCAGGCTGCCGGTGCAGCCGTTTTGCGAGACGCTGAAGGGCGCGGCGGTGACAACCGAAACTGAAGCCAGGGCGTCGCTCGTGGAGTTGGTGATGGTGACCGATTGCGCGGCGCTGGTCTGGCCCACGGCGACTACAGGAAACGTGAGCAGCGTTGGGTTCGTCGTGAGGCCGTTCGAGAGCTGCCCGGCGCCGTTGAGCGGAACCGAGGCCGCCGCGACGCCGGGCGTGGAGGAGGAAACCACGAGCGTGGCCGCAACGGAGCCTGCGCCGCTGGGCGTGAAGACAACCTGGGCCGTGCAGTTGGCGCCGTTGGCGAGGACGGCTCCGCAGGTGTTGGCGCCGGCCGGAATGGAGTACTGGGCCGCACCTGCGCCGGTGAGGGCAAAGCCGATGTTGGCCATGGGCGAGGAACCGGCGTTCGTAATGGTAAGCGTCTGCGGGGCGCTGGCCACGCCCGGCTGCTGGTTCAGGAAGGTGAGGCTCAAGGGCGTGACGTTGAAAACCGGCGGCGCCACACCCGTGCCGCTCAGGGAGACGGTCTGGGTCCTGAGCGCGTCGGTGATGGTGAGCGCGTCGGTGATGGTGAGCGTGCCGGTGGCCGAGCCCAACTGCGCAGGCAGGAAAACCACGTTGATGGTGCACACTGCGCCGGCCGCCAACTGCGTATTGCAGTTGGGCGTCTCCTCAAACGGGCCGCTGACCGAGATGTTGATGCCGGTGAGCGGCATGCCGCCGATGTTGGTGATCGTAACCGGCTGCGCGGCGGAAGTCTGGCCTTGGGGCGTGGAGGCAAAGGCGAGCGAGTTGGGGCTGACAATGCCGGTGGGCGGAGCCAGGGCGGTTCCGGTGAGCTCGACGATTTGCGTTCCCGCTCCGTCGGTCAGCGTGAGCAAACCGGCAAAGCTTCCGGTGGTTGTGGGCGCGAACTCGACCTGAATCGCGCAATCGGAGCCGGCCGCGAGGCTGCTTAGGCCGCAGGCATTGCCGTTGAGGGGAATCATGAAAGGCGCGCTGACGGTGAGCTTGCCGATGGAAACCAGCGCGCCGCTATTTTGGACGGTGATGGACTCTGGCGTTGAGACCGTATTCGCCGCGATCTGGCCGAAGTCGATGGATGCGGGCGTGAGAGTGACCGTGCCTCCGGCAGTCCCCGTGCCGTTGAGATCGACGGAGATCTGCCCGCCGTAGATATTGGCGTAGACGATCATCTGGCCGGTAAGCGGGCCGGCCACCTGCGGGGAGAACACCACCGAAATGGTGCAGCTCGATCCCGGAGCGATGGACTGATTGACGCAAGTATCGCCGGACTCGCCGAAGCCGCCCGTGAAAGCGATCTGGGTTGGCGCCAGGGCGATGCTTCCGGTGTTCTGGAGCGTGACCGTCTGCGCACTGCTCGTGCCATTGATTGCCTGGCTGGGGAAGGTGAGCGAGAGGGGAACGACGGACGCGGCCGACATGGCCGTGCCCGCGGTCAATAGCGGCGCTTGCCAGATACCGCGCCCATACGTGGCCGCGACCAGCACCTGGTTGGAAGAAGTTTGAGATGCGGCGCTCAACTCGACCGCCGGCGCGCCGGGAAGCCCCGTGCCGAAGACCGCCCAGCAGTTGGCGCCGTGTTGCGCGCATTGTGCAACCTCGGATGTGTAGAAAACGCCGGTGTCGGTAGCAATGTAAACCGTGTTGGCGCTCTGCGGGTCGACGGCCAGGCTGCTGGCAGGAGTCTCGGGAAGGTTGGAGACGATCGACGTCCAGGTGACGCCGCCGTCGGTGGAGCGGTAGACAACGTCGATGTTCTGGGTGTAATTCGGCATGCCCTCCACCGTCACATAGACCGTCTTGCCGGAGGTGTCGTGGGGATCGATCACGATGCTGGAGACGTCGAGGCCGAAATAGTTGAGTGCAAACGGGGCGTTCGTGACCGGATTCAGGGTGAGATCGTTCCACATGGGCGCGAAGTTGGAGGAGGGATCGTACACGGCGCTCAGGATGTGTCCGGGAAGCAGAGAGCCGTTGCTGCTGGAGCCGTACATGCCCACGTAAACGATCTCGTCGCCGGAGCCAAGCTCCATGGCGGCCATGGAACGGATGAGCGCGTTGCCGTCGCAGGGATCGCTGGAGGTGTCGCTGGGGTTCGAGAAAACCGGGCTGATGGAGGTCCAGCCAGCGCCGCCCACAGGGCCGCGCCAGACCCGGCAGGTTGCAACCAGTAGATCTTCGCCGCGGAGCGGATCGACGAGAAACGTGGCCGGGACCGGCATGGTATCGCCGTCGCCGCCTACATCCGCATCGCTCACCACGGGAGTGACGCCGAAGGCCGACGGCGTGCAGGCAGCGGTCTGCGAGCACCGATAGATGGAGACGCCCGGCTGATCGTTCACATACCACGCGCCGCTGCCCGTGGGATCGATGGCGACGGGACCGCCGTAGCCGGAGAGAATCTGCGGCCAATCGGCGGCGGCGGCTGTGCCATTGACGCCTGCCGTGCCGTTCACGCCCAGGCCGGCCATCAACACGTAAGGGGATGCGGGCGACACCGCGAGGGCCACCACCTCGGCCAGCGAGCCGAGACTGCCATTGAGGTTTTGGAAGTGGCTGGCATCGGTCGAGATCGAAGTGGCGGAACAAGCCGAGCCGCTCTCGGCGATTCCGTCCGTCGAGCGCCACAGGCCGCTGTCGTTGCCGATAAAGATCTCAACGGGATTGGAGGGATTGGAGGCATTGGAGGCCAGCGCGTGCTCAAACTCGCCCACCCCGGCGCTCTTGCAGGTGGTGGAATTGGTGGTGTTGCGCCAGGCGCAGACGGGTCCCGCGGAAAGCGGGCAGGTTGCCTCCCACAGATCGTTCGCGCCGGCCAGCAGCAGGCTTCCGGTCGATGACGTTTGCGAGGGCACGGCCGCCAGCGTCAGGTTGTAGTAGCCGTCGGCGATCGCCGTCGCGTTCCCGTTAGCGCTGGTTTCAAGCGCCGCCGTGTTCCATTGCTTGCCGAAGGCAATCGATGCGTTGGTGCACGAACCACTGCTGAGGGCGCACTGATCCTGCCAGAGGCCCTGGTCGTTATTGTCGATGTCGACGGTCCAGGCGAAGGTGTCGCCGTTGGTGGGATTGACGGCCAGCGCGCCGCGATAGATGGGGCAGCCCGGGTCGCCGGGGATTTCGGGGTTGGTGGGGCACAGCTTGGAGTTGATTCCGCCGCCCGGCTGATCCGCATCGGCAAGGCGCGTCCAGGTCGCACCGTCGGGAGAGGTGTAATAGCCGTGGAAGCGGACGGCAGCCACGAACAACTTGCGCACGGGGTTCCAGACCACGGCCGTGGCGGCGTTGCCGTTGCGCCCGAGCAGCGGCGTGGCAGCCGACTGCACCACTTCGCCGCTGCCGTCGGTAATGGTGGCCAGACGCCAGGCGGCCCCGCCGTCGGTCGAGTAGTAGAGGCCTTCGCAGTTCAACTGGGGCAGGTTCGCATCGACTTCGTCGCCTTCGTAGGAGCCGGTGACTGCGGCTACCACGACCTGAGGATTGATGGTGCTCCACGCAAATCCGGCAAAACCCTCGCCGGCAAAGGAGAAGTCCATCGAGGTCCCGTATTCCACGTCCGCGCTTTGCGTGATCAGGCTCCAGGTGGTTCCGCCGTCGGTGGAGCGCAGGATGCCGGCCCCGTAGTAGGAGTCGAGGACATCGTTGGGGTCGCCGGTGCCGGCCAGAATGACTCCCGTCCCGCCCGGCTGCACGGTGACTGCGCCAATGCTGATGGAGGCGTCCTGAGTGCTGCCGAATGCGGTGACCGCATCCGTCAGCGGGTTGAAGACGACGTTCGAGACCGTGGACGTGCCCGCATTGCTCGAACTCCACACCCCGCCGCCGGTGGCGCCGATGTAAACGTGGTTGCCGGTAGTGTCCGACGGGTCGATCGCAATGGAGGTGATGCGGCCGGTGACCAGGTTGAAACCGGGAGTGCTGACGGCCGTTGGGCCGAGCGGCGTCCATGTCGCTGAAGTGGAAGCGGAGCCTGACGTGGCTTCGGTCCGCGCCGTCATGGAGCGGGTGGAAGCCGCGGCCGAGCGACTGTGAAGCGCGAGCGAGCGGGCAGGGGCGCGATGGCCGGGGGCGATTCCGCGTGCGGCAAGAAATCGTTGCGCGGCTTCGACGCGCGGCGGCAACTGCCGGGCCGGCTGCGGCTTGGATAAGGACGGGGACTTGTGGAGAGGCGTTTGCGCCAGAAGCGCGGGTGCGAGTGTGAGTGCGAGTGTGAGTGTGAGTGTGAGTTGCGGAAGCAGCCCCGCGGCCAGCGCAATGCATGCCTGCGCGCCGCGGCCCACGCACCGCAGCGGTTGGCGGACGGACTTCCCTGCCCTGCTGCACGCAGCAGGATGGCTGGCGATCGGATCCAACATCGGCCTCGTCACACGTATCCGGGATCGGATGCGGGCTTCCCCTCTGATGAGAATCTTCGGTCGGGGATAAGCGCGGCATCCTTCGGATTACGCTCGACGAAACACGCAGCTTCCGGGATTGAAACCGTGGCCCATTATAGGCCAGTCAAGAATGGGGCATGTGTGATTGAGAACACGTGGACGTAAAGCCGCTCAACGCATGGTATTAGCCCGCATTTCTCACAGATATCTCGACAGCAGGTAAGATGGCCCGTTTTCAACCGCCGGCTGCCCTGCGGGGATCTGGAGACCCCCGCGACAGCCGGTCAGGAGACCGGCGCTACACATTCTCGACGCGTGCGAGAAATGCGGGTTAGCAGGATTCGACGAGCTCGCTGTGCTGGCGGATGCGTGCGGCGCGGTTTACGATGAGTTGGTTCTGCTTCATCCGTGCCTGCTCTCTCCCATTTATGTGCAGATTTCATCTCCAAATTCGAAGTCCAAATCCCGAGGTTCCAGGATGAAACGCGTTCTGTTTTCTCTGCTATTGCTCTCTACGGCGATCTCCCTGACCGCCGAGGAGTACGCGCACGGCCCCGATTCGCAGCCGCAGGACGGCGTGCCCAGGGGCACGGTGACGAAATTCGTGCTGCCACCGGGCAAATACTATCCGGGCACGCCGCACAACTGCGCGGTGTACGTCCCCGCTCAATACGACGCAAGCAAGCCCACGCCGTTCATGATTTTTTTGGACGGCAGCCAGGCGCTCGGCGACGCGCTGCGCGTGCCTACGGTCTTCGACAACCTGATCGCCAAACACGACCTGCCGCCGATGATCGCGATTTTTGTCGATCCGGGAATTCTGCCGGCGATTTCGGATGCGGACCAAAGCCGTTACAACCGCGTCTATGAATACGATTCGCTGACGCCGCGTTTTGCCGAGTTCCTGCTCAACGAGATGATTCCCGCAGTCGAGAAAGATTACAACCTGTCGCAGAATCCCGACGACCGGGGACTGAGCGGCGTGAGCACGGGCGCGGTGGGCGCGTTCATGGCGCCGTGGAACCGGCCGGACCAGTTTCATCGCGTGTTGAGCCTCATCGGAACCTTTGTTTCGATGAAGGGCGCCGACGCGCTGCCAGGCGGTGGAGAAGACCGATACCGAGCGGGTGCGGGCCATCTTCGAGGCTGCTTTCGGCGAGCATGGCCTGCCGGAGGCGATTCGCACCGACAACGGCGCGCCCTTTGCCTNNGAGCGCATGCACCGCACGCTCAAGCAGGACCTGCGTCCGGCCGCCGATTGGCGCAGCCAGCAGCGCGAGTTGGATCGGTTCCGCCATGACTTTAACCAGGTGCGCCCGCACGAGGCGCTCGATATGCAAACGCCGGCCAGTGTGTATAAGCCTTCGCCGCGGCCCTATCCGGCGCGCGAGCCGGAGGTCGAATATCCCGACTCGATGGAGGTGCGCACCATCAAGGCTCACGGCCATTTCCGCTGCAAGAAGAAAGACTACTTCCTCACCGAAGTGTTGTGGGGCGAGCCGATCGGCCTGCTGCCGCTCGGCGATGGCCTGTTCAATATCTACTTCGCCGATCGGCCGCTGGTCGGCTTCGACACCGAACGCGGTAAGCTAATTCCGTTGACCAACCCCGGTTGGCCCAAAACGCCGCCGTTCGGTTCAGGGCAAGCTTGCCCTGAACCGAAAGACAAAAACAAAAACCTTCCTGATAAGGAAAAAGTGTCAGGTATGTGCCCGATCTAAAATGTCAGACTTCTGCCCGGCCGTTCAAGCGTATGTGCAGGTGAGGGGTGCCTTTCGGCGTCGCCTTCATTGAAAACGGATTGATTAGGTTCGTGTTCTCCCACCCTTTCCACGATGAGACTGTGAAAAGGATGGGGACCCTCAGCTGTGCTCAGTCAAGGGTGCGCCACCCGCCAAAGCCGACTAAAGGGTTTGCGGAGTTAAACCTCGTCGGCGAATAATTGTCACGACCCAAAGAAAGGAAAGCCATGGGACTCTTTGGCCCACCCAACGTAGAACAGATGAAGGCCAACCGCGATGTCAAGGGCCTCGTCAAGGCGCTCTGCTATCAGAAAGATTACCGTGTCTGTGCCGCGGCGGCGGGTGCTTTGGACGCGCTGGATTGGAGGCCGGGGCAAGATAAGATTGGTGCTGCTTATTGGGCGGGCAAAGGAAATTGGGATAGGTGCGTTGAGATCGGCGCGCCCGCTATCGAGCCGTTAGTTGCCTTGCTAAGAGATAGAAAGGCCTATTTGCGCGCGGCGGTGATCGGAACGCTGACGAGAATCGGCACGCCCGGAGTAAAGCCACTGATCGCCGCGCTCAAACACAGAGAGAGCGGGGTGCGTCGTGCAGCGGCAAAAGTACTGGGACAAATTGGCGATGCTCGCGCAGTGGAGCCGCTCGTCGCGGCGCTAAAGGCGGATCAGGTGCCAAACGAGGCGGCGATTGCGCTGGGGCAATTGGGTGATGCCCGGGCTGTCGAGCCCCTCATCGCGGCGCTCAATAGTGGGTCTAGTGTTGTGGAGCCTGAGGCAGCACGGTTGCTGGGTCGGCTGGGCGGCGCTCGCGCTGTGAAAGCGCTCATTGCCGCGTTCAATTATCGTCACTTCCACACCCAGGTGGTGGACGCCCTGGTCGAAATCGGACCGCCAGCAGTCAACCCGCTAATAGCGGCGCTCAATAATGATGACGAGGATGTGTGCAGGTGGTCTGCGGCCACGCTGGGGTATATTGGCCCACGGATAGAAGACGACGCACTTCGTGCCCGAGCTGCGGAGTCGCTCGTCGCTACCTGCAAGGACAAGAAGTGGGCGGGCGGTTTTGACGTCTGCGCTGTCGAGCCGCTTATCGTGAAGCTTAAAGATGCCAATGAGGGTGTGCGCCGGTGGTCGGCAACTATGTTGGGGTATATTGGTGACGACAGCGTTAAGGAGCCGGCGGGTGGCGCACCCTAAGCCTTTGGAATCTTAACCTTCCTGAAATTGTGGGTGGCGGGTGGCTCGCCCTTCTATTTCATCTTCATTCTCCCACCATCGAGGGTGCCCCATCCTTCGCGCAGCTTCATCGCGCGAAGGGTGGGAGAGCACGAATCTCAACCGTCCTATTCAGCGTAACGAAGATGTTCTGGCAGTTGATTCCCTCGCCGGAACGCTGTCCATTGCGATTCGATCTCGACCACTCCAATCTGGCCGGTTGCATCATGCCGGAGGATCGACCACGGCCAGTCTTCGGGATTCTCTACCAATCCCCGCGTCACCGGGTTCCCTTTTCCCTATTCCCTACTCCCTGTTCCCTGCTCCCTGCTTTTCGGCTTTGAGCCAGACGGCGTCGGCGGCGGGGCGGCCCAGGATGGAGCTTCCGGTCGCTAGCTCGATCAGGACGGTTTGGTCGTAGTTCTGGCGGAGGACTTTGAGGGTCTTGCCGGGACCGATGCCGGCCGCGTGGAGGAATGCGAGGAGCCTGGAATCGCGCTCGTGCAG
Organism: Acidobacteriaceae bacterium; assembly: GCA_003165005.1. GTDB lineage: Bacteria > Acidobacteriota > Terriglobia > Terriglobales > Acidobacteriaceae > Telmatobacter. Next base: position 14,270 of record PLSB01000092.1, read on the forward strand.
GCTGACGACCAAGTAGCGCTTGCCCTCGGCCGCGTGCGAGAGCTGGAGCTCGCCTTTGCGCTTGCGCTCAGCGGGACTGACGGGGAGCACGGCGTTGCCGTGCGGGCAGGCGCCGCCTTCGCCGAGCTTCTCTCTGAGCTTGGCCTCGAAGGCCGGCGAGACGGCGTGCTCGAGCCGCTCGGCTTCTTCGTGAATCTCGTGCCACTCCATGCC
>PLSB01000123.1:0-14557 GCA_003165005.1 Acidobacteriaceae bacterium
GGCCATCACCGGCGCGGCGGTGGCCCTGGCGCTCGCCCTCGACGCCCTGGTCCGGGCAGGAACCCTGAAGGCCTCGCCGCTCAGGCAGCTGGTCGCGGCCACCTCGGTGGGCATTGTGGACGGCCAAGCGCTGCTCGATCTCTGCTACGAAGAGGACGCGCAGGCCGAAGTCGATATGAACGTGGTCATGACCGCCGCTGGGGGACTGGTGGAGACGCAGGCGACAGCTGAGAAGGGGTCCTTTTCTCGCGCGCAATTGAACAGCCTGATCGATCTGGCAGGAGCGGGTCTCAAGGAGATCTTCGCCGCGCAGCGCGCGGTGCTGGCAAGCGCAGGGAACAGGGATTAGGGAACAGGGAACAGGGATTAGGGAACAGGGAACAGGGAACAGGGAACAGAAGAACGGCCCCGCGGAGACTTTCGGCTCCACATGCCGCGCGATGCAAAATTGCTGCGTCGCGCCGTGCAGCCGGCGAATCTAGTTCTCGAGAGCGGCCTGACCCACCCAATCTGCTTCGGAGAGAATGATCCTCATGCCCAAGAAAGAAACGTCCGCAATTCGCGAAGCGTCCTTGCGCCAACACCTGCTTGAACTTCTCACCGGCGGCCACGCGCACGCTGCCTTCGATGCGGCCATCAAGAATCTTCCCATAGCCCTGCGCGGCAAGCGGCCCAAGGGCGCCAAGCACTCGCCGTGGGAGGTGCTGGAACACATGAGAATTGCCCAATGGGACATCCTGGAGTTCTCCCGCGACGCCGCGCACCAATCTCCGGATTGGCCCAGCGGCTACTGGCCGGCCACGCCCGCGCCGCCCGGCTCAAATGCATGGGACAAGAGCGTCCGCGCCTTCCGCCGCAACCTCAAGACCCTGCGCGAGCTGGTCGCGGACCCCTCCAGCGATCTCTACGCGCGCATTCCTCACGGCGACGGACAGACCCTGCTTAGAGAGATTCTTCTTGTCGCCGACCACAACGCCTACCATCTCGGCGAACTGGTGCTGGTGCGCCGGTTGCTGGGCGCATGGAAGTGAGCTGACAGCTGAGAACTTCGTCCCGAATTCACAGGATGGCATGAGGTCTCAACCTTTCGCCGGGGTGGTTCGTCTAGAAAATGAGGGGCGAAGCGCGCCTCTTGAAACCAACGCCACAAGAGCGTGGAGCACGATCGATGAAAAGTGAAAGCAAGACTCGTGGATTAACCCTGTTGGGACTCGTCGCCCTGGCCGTATTCCTGCTGGCTGCGCCCGGCGCACGCGCGCAGGCGGCGCACTATCTCGGCTCGATCGCCGCCATCGACGGTGACACGCTGACGGTGAAGACCGACGCCGGCGACGTGCGCCAGGCGAAGGTTCCCGCGAGCGCCATTCTCAAGCGCATCGCTCCGGGCGAGAAGGACCTGGCCAAGGCCGAGCCGCTCCTGTACAGCAGCCTGACCGTGGGCGATCGCGTGCTGGTCACGCTCGACCCCAACTTCACCGGCACGCCGCCGCAGGCGGCGCGCGTCATCGCCATCAAGCAGGCCGATGTGACCAATATGCACGCAGCGGAGAATGCCGCCTGGAATCAGGGCGTGCATGGGCTGGTGAAGAGCCTCGACGCCGCGTCGGGCGTCATCGTCGTGACCACGCGCGTGGGACTCACCACGAAAGACGTCACGGTAAACACCACCTCGGCGACGGTGCTCAAGCGCTACGCGCCCGGTTCGGTGCGCTTCGACCAGGCGCAACCCGCGCCTCTTGCCGCCATCCGGCCGGGCGATCAGCTATGGGCGCGCGGAAGCAAAAACGCCGACGGCAGTGCGATTGCGGCCGGCGGCGTGGTTTCGGGCAGCTTCCGCAGCATTCCCGGAACCGTGATCTCCGCGGACGCGGCGGCGTCCACGGTGACGGTGAAGGACCTCGCAACCAAGAAGCCGGTGACCGTGCGCGTCACCGCCGACGCCGAGTTGCGGCAACTCGACAGCAACGTGGCGGCCCTGGTTGCCGCGCGCCTCAAGGGCAATCCGGCGGGCGCGGGCAGCCACGGCGCCCCCAACGGCGGAGGGGGCGGAGGCGGCAACAACGGCGGGCAGCGCGGCTGGAACCAGAGCGGTGCGGGGCAGGGACGCATGGATCTTGAAACCGTTCTCGAACGCGCGCCCGAGATTCAACTGGGCGCTCTCAAGAAGGGCGACGCAGTGATGATCGTGGCCACGGAAGATGCCTCGGGACTGAGCGCGGTCAAGCTGCTGGCCGGGGTCGAACCGCTGCTCGAAGCTCCGGAGGCGCAGGACCTGCTTGCAAGCTGGAGCCTGAGCTCGGGCGAATCCGAAGCGGCCCAGTAGCAAGGACAGAGCGGAGTTAGCGGGGTTAGCGGAGTCAGGCCGGACCGAAAGCTCTCGCGTTTCATGCGTGGCGGGCCGGAGATGACGTTGTCTAACTCTCATTGATACGCAAGCGAGGGAATCTTGTATTCAAAGCCGCACTTCTTCATGGCAACGTTGGTTTCCGCGGCCCTGTTCCTCAATGCCGCGACGGGCGGCGCGCAAACCGCGCCAACTGCAGCTCCGCAGTCCGCTCCTGCCGCTGCCGCGCAAACTGCGCCCGCCCTATCGACACCCGCAACGCCTACCTCCGCACAGGCCGCTCCGGCCACCATGGGCGTTTTGCACGGCCACATTCTCGACCCCACCGGCGCGCTGATTCCCGGCGCGCAGATCGCCGTAACCACCACCAAGGGCGCGGCCGTGGGGACGGCGACCTCGAACGCGGCCGGCGCCTACGCGGTGCGCGGCCTGGCCGCGGGCAGCTACATCGTCCAGGTGACCTTCGCCGGCTTTGCGCCGTTTGTCTCCGCGCCCATCGATCTGGCCGCGGGACAGACGAAAAGCCTGGAGGTGAAGATGGCGGTCGAGGCCACCGAGCAGCAGGTGGTGGTGACCGACGAGGGCGGGCCCTCCGTGAGCACAGAAGCCGGCGCCAACACCAGCGCCATCGTGCTTAAAGGCTCCGATCTCGACGCGCTCTCCGACGATCCCGACGAGTTGCAGAACGAGCTGGAGGCTTTGGCCGGTCCCTCGGCGGGTCCCAACGGCGGACAGATTTACATCGACGGATTCACTGGCGGGCAGTTGCCGCCCAAGTCCGCCATCCGCGAGATCCGCATTAACCAGAATCCCTTTTCCGCCGAGTTCGACAAGATCGGCTATGGGCGCATCGAAATTATCACCAAGCCCGGATCCGATACCCTGCACGGACGTTTCTACGGGCAAGGCAACGACAACGTTCTCAACACCGGCAACCCGTTCACCAGCCAGCTTCCTTCGTATTACAGCGATCAGTTCAACGCCACGGTCAGCGGCCCGCTTTCAAAGAAAGCCTCGTACTTCCTCAGCGTCGAAGACCGCGAGACGCAGAATGACAACGTCTACTCTATCCCGGGCGGACCGGTCTACAGCACGACAGCCACCACCAACCCCTGGACGGTCAGCTCGGAAACGGTTGCAGGCAGCCTCTTCAGCCCCGCCAATCATCTCGAGGTTTCGCCGCGCATCGATCTTCAGCTCGGGCAGAAGAACACCCTCACCCTGCGCTACCAGTTCGAGCGCAACAACGTCACCAATAGTCTGGGCGGTTCCACCTCGCTGCCCAGCCTCGCCCTCTCGTCCAACTCCATCGAGCACGCAGCGCAGTTCGACGATACGCAGATCGTCAACGACCACATTGTGAACGAAACGCGGTTTCAGTACCGCCGCACCAACTCGACTTCGACGCCTATCGCTTCCGCGCCCGCCTTCGGCGTAAACGCCAGCGATGCCCCCAGCTTCAACGTGCCCGGCGTCTTTTCCGGAGGCGGCAACACCAATCAGGAGACGAACTCCCACGCCGATCACTTCGAGTTGCAGAATTTCACGACCCTGACCAAGGGCGCACAGGCCATCAAGTTCGGCGCATGGCTGCGCGACGATCGCAATGCCACGACGAACAACAGCAACTTCAACGGCAGTTTCACCTTCCCCTCGGTCACGGCCTTTGTGAACACCTGGAACGGCCTCGGCTACTACGCCAGCAAGCTGGTCTACACCACCGGTCCCACCGCATTCCAGGCCAACGTCTTCAACGGCGCGCTCTTCGTCCAGGACGACTGGAAGGTAAACAAGAACCTCACGCTCTCCGGAGGCTTGCGCTGGGAGACGCAGAATCACATCGCCGATCACGGCGACTGGGCGCCGCGCGTGGCCTTCGCGTATGCGCTCGACGGCCACAAGAAGGGCACGGTCTCGAAGACCGTCCTGCGCGGCGGCTTCGGACTCTTCTACGACCGCTTCTCAGCCGGCAATCTGATGAATCTGGAAACCCTGAACGGCACAGCTCATAGCCAGGTGCAGATCGACATCACCGATCCCCAGTGCTTCACGAGCGTCAGCCTGAGCGCCATCAACCTCTCCGTCTGCGGCTCGGCCAGCAATGCGACGCCGGAGATTTACGCGATCTCGCCCACGTACCGTTCCCCGTACACGGAGCAGACCGGCGTCAGCCTGGAGCGCCAGTTGACCAAGGCCTCCACGCTCACCCTCACCTACATGCACTCCTCGGGCTTCCATCAGCTGGTGGTGCGCGACTCCAACGCCTTCCTGCCCGGCGACTATCAGATCAATCCCAGCGACCCCACCGGCGCGCCCATCGTCACCGGCACGCGGCCCAATCCCTCGCTCGGCATTGTCGAGCAGTACTTCCCCGAGGCAGTCTTCAACGAGAATCAGCTCATCGTCAACATCAACGCCCGCTTCTCGCAGAACCTCGGCCTCTCCGGCTTCTACACCGCGAGCTGGGCCAACTCCGACGGCGGAGGCGGCTCGCACCCTTCCAACTCCTACAACCTGATGCAGGACTACGGGCGCGCCGGCTTTGTGCGGCCGCAGTGGCTCTTCCTGATGGGCAATTACACGGGCCCCTGGGGAATCACCTTCAATCCCTTCCTCATCGCCCAGGCGGGCAGCCCGTATAACATCACCTCGCCTTACGATTTAACCGGCGACAACTTCTTCAACGACCGGCCCTCCTATGCAGGCTCGGCGACCCTCGCCAACGATCCAACCAACGTGGCCGAGACCAGCTTTGGCGCGCTCGACGTGGTTCCCGAGAGCGGCGAGAGCCTGGTGCCCGCGAACCCCGGCAACGGCCCTGCCGGAGTGGCCGTGAACCTGCGCATCGGCCGCTCCTTCGGCATCGGTCCCAAGGTGGTATCTTCCTCCGGCCCGCCTCCGGGCGGTGGTGGCCGCGGCGGCGGAGGCGGCGGTGGATTCGGTGGCGGCGGCCCGTTTGGCGGCGGAGGTGGAGGCCGTGGCGGACCGGGCGGCGGCATCGGCAACACCGGCCACAAGTACACGCTGAACTTCAACGTGCAGGCGCTGAACCTGTTCAACGACATCGACCTGGGCACGCCGCACGGCGGCATTCAGCCCACGTTCAACACGGGCACCGGCCTTTACGGACCGGGACCCGAGTTCGGCAAATCCACCAGCCTGGCCGGAGGCATCTTCTCCACAAGCTCGGCTGCCCGCCGCGTCTTCGTCCAGATGGCCTTCCAGTTCTAATTGCAGTGGTTAGTGGTTAGTGGTTAGTGGTGAGTGGTGAGTGGTTAGTGGTTGGTGGTCAGTGGTTGGTGGTCAGGGAGCAGTGAGCAGAGCGATCGATTCCGTGCTAATCACTAACCACTAATCACTATTCACTATTGGCTACTCCCTATTGGCTGCCTGTACAGCGCCTCCCACCAATCGGCCGCGGCATCGATGCTGAACTCATGCACCATCCGCTCCCGCGCCGCGCGCCCCTCAAGCGCGCGCTCTTCCCTGCTTTGCCGCATCGCGGCCAGCATCGCACAGGCGAGCGCCTCCGGATCTTTTGCCGGAACGATCGCGCCCGCTTCGCCCATCAATTCGCGCACGCCGCCCACGTCCGTCGCCACCGCCGGCTTTTCCATCGCCATGGCCTCGCCCACCACCAACGGCATTCCCTCCCAAGCCGACCCCAGCGCAAACCCATCGGCGGCATCGAGCAGCGCCGGCATGTCGCGCCGAAGCCCGAGCCAGCGCACCGGTTCCGGGCAGCCTCGTTCCGTCTCCACCGCAAAAACCTGGCGCGCTACCTCTTCGGCTGCGATCGCCGCCTGCGCGTCCGGCATGGCACCGGCAATCCAGAGCTGGGCATCGGGCGCCTCCTTGCGCACCAGCCCAAAGGCGCGGATCAGGTTGGGAAAGTCCTTTGCCGGAGTCACCCGCCCTGCGCTGAGCCACACGAAAGCAGAACCCGCGCCCATCGCCTCCCGCGTCGCCGCACGGCGCGCGGCATCCGGCTGAAACTCCGCGGTGTCGATTCCGTTCCTGCGCACCAGGCACTTGTGTTTTGGAATGGCCCTCAGTCGCACAAACCGCTCTGCCGCCGCCTCGCTCACCGCGACCGTGCGGTCGCTCAGCCCATCCGTTAAGCGGTAGACCAACATGCGCATCCAGCCGCCTTCATACACGTTGTGCACGGTGGAGACAACCACTGCCCCTGGAGCGCCGATCCTGAGCAATCGCGCCAGCAGATTGGCGTGAAAACTGTGGCTGTGCACCACCTCGGGCCGGAATTCGCGCAAAAAACGCCGCCCGCGCCGCAGTCCCGCCACAAAGCTCGCCGGATTCTCGCGAACTCCGCCGATTTCCAGATGGACCCGCTCGAGCGCCGTCGGCCACTCTTCCGGCAAGCGCGGTCTGAGCACGACGAGCGCCACCTCGTGGCCGCGCTTTGCCATGCGCTCCGCCACAGCCAGCGCCTGTTTTTCTGCTCCGCCCACGCCCAGCGAGGTCAGAACGGTCATGATGCGCATCGGGCTCACACTCAGGTGAAAAAGTTGAGTGCCACGATCATAGCGCCTCCCCAGCCCGGCCGTCCCAGCAGGGAAGGGCCGGGCCCATGCCCTCAGGCAGCCTGTCAGCTCCCCCTCCCGGCCGCTCTCGCCGGGCCGCCGCGCAGAAAAACCAAGGTCCTCGATTAAGTTTCTTTTTCTCAAAAGAATCCTTGCAAACCCCTGCCAGTTGGGCTGTACAATTCCCCCCAAGAGGAACTATGGCCGGAGACATGCAACTTACGTGCAGCGATTGCGGGCAGGACTTTACCTTCACCGCTGCTGATCAGGCGTTCTTTTCGGAACGCGGTTACTCGACCCCAAAGCGTTGTAAAAACTGCCGTCAGGCAAGAAAGAACGATCAGGGGGGATCCGGCTACCGTTCGGCTCCTTCACAGGGAACACCTGTGATTTGCTCGGGTTGCGGTCAGCCAACAACCGTGCCATTTGCCCCGCGCGGCGATCGGCCGGTCTACTGCCGCGAATGCTACGCGGCGCGCAAAGGCAGCAGCAGCGGCGGCGGCAGTTCCAGAGGCCGCGACCGCGGATAGAAACCCTGCCCGGCTAAGGAAATCTCTTCCTGAACCGGGCTCGAACACACCGGGGAATACGTACGGCAAGGCTGCGCGGCGGCGGCAATTCGGCCAGGCGTCGCGCAGGGGCTCTGTCGAAGGGAAGTTACGCCCTTATTCCCCGCCGTCACTTTCGCTAGAGCGTGTTTCAAAAATAGCTTGACTGGGCCGCCCGAATCCCTCAGGGGTTAAAACCCCTCGATTTTCCCGTTCTTTTCGGCACGACTGAAGTCGTGCCCTTTCACGAAACCATTTATGAAACAGGCTGTAGTACGCTCGGCACGTCCGCAAGAACCATTCCTTGAGTTCGCACGGCCTCGCCCGTTCACTGTGTAATTTATCCACGATAGACAGAGGCAGTCCGGCTCGATACACTGTCGCTCAAGGCTCCCCCCCTTCAAATCGCCTGAAAAGGATGCTTCCCAACCGCATGGCCTCCCAACTCTCGTTCACGGGATTCGCGTGGAGGAATCTCTGGCGCAGGCGGCTCAGGACATTGTTGACGCTGGTCGGAATCACCATGGGTATCGGCGCCTTCGTGGCACTGGTGGGATTCTCGCGCGCCTTCGAACACGAATGGCTGCGCATGTATACCAGCTCCGGCATCGACATCGCCGTGGTCCAGAGCAACCTGCTCTCCAGTTCCATCGATGAGTCGCTCTCCGCCAAAATCAGCGCGGTTCCCGACGTGGCCGAGGTCGCGCCCATGATCTTCAATCTCATCGACCTGACGCCGGAGGTGAATGCGCTGGTTTATGGCTGGCGCGCCAACTCCTACGAGCTCGATTCCCTTACCATCCTCTCCGGCCGCCGCTTTCACGATGGCGCGCCCGAGATCCTCCTCGGCGATCTCCTCGCCAGCAGCCTCGGCAAGAAACCCGGGGACATCGTTCCCATCCTGGGCACAAACTTCACCGTGACCGGCATCTACCACGGGGGCACTGCCCTTGAAGCCGGCGCCGTCATCATGCCGCTCGACCAGATGCAGATCGTCGCCGGCATGGAGGGCAAAGTCACTGCGTTTCACGTCAAGCTGCGGCCCTTGCCCGCCGGCGAAACCCAGGACGAATACGTCAAGCGCGTTTCAGCGGCCCTTGAATCCATGTTGCCCAACGCCCGCGCCGTGCCCGCGGCGGAGCGCGCCGCCAACAACCAGCTTGTCGGTCTGGCCCACTCCGTGGCCTGGGGCACCTCGGCCATCGCGCTGCTCATCGGCATTCTCGGCATCGCCAACACCATGGCCATGTCGGTCTTCGAGCGCACCCGCGAGATCGGCATTCTGCGCGCCCTGGGCTGGAAGGGCCGCCACGTGATTTTGCTCGTCCTTACCGAGGCCACCGCACTGGGATTCGCCGGTGGCCTGCTCGGCATTGGCGTGGGCTGGGGCGCGTTGCGTCTGCTCTCCACATTGCCGCAAACCGCCAGCATAGTTTCGGCATCGGTCTCGCCGCTGCATCTTCTCGAATCGCTCCTCATCGCCATTGCCTCCGGGCTGCTTGCCGGAGCCTATCCCGCCTGGCGCGGCGCCCGGCTTTCTCCGGTGGAGGCGTTGCGCTATGAGTAGCCCCATCGGCGCCGGCAGCCCCATTAGCGCTCGCGGCCCAATTAGCGCCGGCAGCCCAATTCTCGAAGCGCGCGGCCTGGTGAAGAGCTACGACGAAGGCCGCGTGGAAGCCCTGCGCGGCGTCGACGTGCGCATCGACGCGGGAGAGTACGTCGCCATCAGCGGCCCCAGCGGCAGTGGCAAGTCCACCCTGCTGCATCTGCTGGGCGGCCTGGACACGGCCAGCGAAGGCCAGGTCTTCTACAAGGGATCCGAGCTGGGCAAGGCCGTCGATCTCGATTCCTACCGTTCGCGCCAGGTGGGATTCATCTTCCAGGCCTTTTACCTGTTGCCAACCCTCCGCGCCGTGGAAAACGTGCAGGTGGCCATGCTGGCGGTGCATGAAAAAGCCAATCATCGCGCCGAGCGCGCCGTGGCTCTGCTTGAAGAGATGGGCCTTGAGGCACGCATGAACCATTTCCCCAACCAACTCTCTGCGGGCGAGCGGCAACGCGTGGCCATCGCGCGCGCGTTGGCCAACGGTCCCGCCATTCTGCTGGCCGACGAGCCCACCGGCAACCTCGACAGCGTGAATTCGGCGCACATCATGGAGATCTTGCGTGGCATTCGCGAGCAGCGCGGCATGACCATGATCGTCGTCACCCACGAAAACGAAATCGCGCACGCAGCGCCGCGGCACATTCGCATTCGCGATGGAAAGATCGAATCATGAGGGCGCTGCGGGCTGCGTCGATCGCCATGCTGGCGCCGCTTTTGTGCGCGCAGACGGCGAACTTGAACGATCTGCTGGCGTCGATGCGCACACGGGTCGAAACCGCCGATTTTCGCGCCACCGGGCACCTGGTCTGGGTGCAACCGAATGGAGCGCGCCTCAGCTATCCCATCACCATCAAGGCGCATTGGTTTTCCGGCGTGCTGCGCGAGTATGTGGAGGTGGGCGCCGCAACCAAGTCACCGGGGAACGCGCCTCCCGGCAGCCGCCTCGCGACGCATGCGCTTCTTGAAATGCGGCCCAACGGCCAAAGTTCCATCTCGATCGCGCATCCCGGTGATAAATCTCCCACCGCGCTGCCCGTTGAAAAATGGAGCGAGGGCTCGCTCGGCCCGGAATTCAGCTACGAAGATCTCCTCGAGCAGCAATACTTCTGGCCGGGGCAAACCTCCGAAGGCAAAGCCAGGTTTGGCGCGCGCGATTGCATCCTCGTCAAAAGCACTCCCGGCCCAGCCGATCGCACCCACTATGCACAGGTGATGACCTGGCTCGATCCCAGTATTGGATTCCCGGTTTATATTGAAAAGACGGTCAAGGAATCCGGCGCGGTGAAGGAGTTCACCTACTTCGGCATCCGTCATGAACAAGGCGTCTGGTCGGCGCACCAGATCGAGGTGAAGGTGCGCGGCCAATCCGGTTCCACGCTGCTCATCCTCGATCGCGGCAGCGCCAAGGCAAATCTCACGCTCGCGGATTTCAATCCCGCCGAGCTCACGAAGTTTTAGGGGGCCGATGCACGTTATTTTTTGGATTTTCGCGTCCGTTGCGCTTCTCGCTCTCGCCGGAACCGTGTATCAGCACCTGGGCAGCCTCCGCGATCGCCGCATTCACACCGGTCACGGCCACTATGTGAATATCGGCCGCGGTTGCAGCGTTTACTTTTATGAGCAGGGCCAGGGCGAACCGACGATTCTTTTCGAGGCCGGCATCGGCGCCACACATCTCAACTGGCGCGGCATTCAGGATCCGATTTCACTCGTCGCCCATACCATCGCCTACGATCGCGCCGGCCTGGGATGGAGCAGCCCGAGCCGCACGCCGCGCACCCCCGGCAACATTGCCGCGGAGCTGCACCAGATGCTCGAGGCCGCGGGCTTCCAGCCGCCCTACGTTCTCGTCGGGCACTCCTTCGGCGGGCTGGCGATGCGCCGCTTCGCGTTGCTCTATCCCGAAGAAGTCCTGGGGCTGGTGCTCGTCGATCCCATGCGCTGCGAGGAATGGCCTCCGCTCAACCCTGCCAAACAATCGCAGCTCGATCTGGGCCATCGTCTCATCCGTTACGCGCTGCCTGTGGCGCGCTGCGGACTAGCGCGTCTGCTGGTCACATCGCTCTTCAGCCGCGCCGGCAAGCTCTCCGATCAGATTGCCGGCGCCGCAGGCGCGCATCCGCGCCATGTGCTGGGCCGTATCAAGACCGAAGTCAAAAAGATGCCGCGCAAAGTGTGGCCCGCGGTCGCCGCGCACTGGTCGCGGCCGGACTTTTACGCCGGACTGCGCAGCCACATCGATTCCATTCCCGCTACCGTGAAGGAAATGCAAGGGGCCGAGCCCATCCGCGAAATTCCCGTCACCGTGCTCACGCCGGGAAAATCCGCCCCGCTCTCACAAAATCAACTGGAGCAAATCGGCGATTCCGTCCACCAGATCATGGCGCCGAAGAGCGAGCACTGGATTCATCTCGATGAGCCCGATCTCGTGATCGACGCCATTCGCGGCCTGATTGGCGCGCCGCCCATCGCAACCGCCGCGCACGACGAGCCCGCGAAGACATTCATTTCCGAGCCGGAACTCGCTGAAAGCGCCGTGCTTCTCCCGGTTGCCCACTCGGCGCGCTGAATGGGTATTCGCTACGTGAATCGTGGTTCGTAACTCGTGGTCAGAGAGCGGTTCGCGAACCACGGTTCACGGTTCACGATTCACGAGATTCTCACGCTCTTGCCGCGCGAAAGCACCGCGGCCTTGCGCCGGTCTTTCGCGGCGTGGTCGATCTGCTTCCAGAAGCCGATGAAATAATCCACCGCCGAGATCACGGCCACCGCGGCCGCAAAGTAAATTGCGGCCACCGCGTACCATTTGACCGGAAGCTGCACCACGCCGAACTCCCAGTGGTCCCAACGGTGCGCCAGAATGGCCGAAACCACCGAGACGATCTGGACCACGGTCTTCAATTTGCCCAGCTCGCTGGCCGCGATGGTAAAGCCTTCCGACGCCGCGATCGAGCGCAGTCCGGAGATCAGAAACTCGCGGCCGATGATCACAACCACGATCCACACCTTCACAACATCGGGGTTATATGCCACCAGCGCCACAAAGGCGGCCGTCACCATGATCTTGTCGGCCAGAGGATCGAGCAGCATGCCCATGGTCGTGATCTGGCCGCGCCTGCGGGCAAGATAGCCGTCCAGGCCATCGGTGATCGACGCCAGAACGAACAGAATCGACGCCGCGATCTCCTGCGCGCCATGCCCCTGCCAGGGAAAATGCGGCGACAGAATCCACAGAAAGAGCGGGATCATGATGATCCGGCTCATGGTGATGGAGTTGGGAAGGTTCATCCGGCTCGCGCCGCGCTTTCTTTGTCTCTGGCGGCGTGACACCATTATTGCACCGGCAGTTCCTCGCCGCCTGGGACGGCCGTCACAGCCTCCGCCGCCTCCACCCTACGCGTAGATGCCGCGTTGCTTGATGGTGAAGGCTACGCGATCGATGGCCAGCATGTAGGCCGCGATGCGATTGTTCACGCCGTGGGCCTCGGCATAGCGCACCACGTCGTCGAAGCTGTCGCGCAAGATGCCTTCCAGTTGCTCGTTGACCTGGGCCTCTTTCCAGAAGTATCCCTGGCGGTCCTGCACCCACTCAAAGTAACTGGCCGTGACGCCGCCGGCGTTGGCCAGAATATCGGGCACGATAAAGATGCGCTTCTCGGCCAGGATCTCGTCGGCCACGGCGGTGGTGGGCCCGTTGGCGCCCTCGACCACGATCTTCGCCTTGATCTTATCGGCGTTGAGGCTGGTGATCACGTTCTCCGTCGCCGCGGGAATCAGGATCTCGCACTCCGACACCAGCAGCTCCTCGCTGGGCATGGCCTCGGCGCCGCGGAAACCGAGAATCGTGTTGTTGCGGTACTTGTACTCCACCAGCTGGTGAATATCGATGCCGGAGGGGTTGTACAGGCCGCCGTCGCGCTCGGCGATGCCCACGATCGAGTAGCCGCGCTCCTGCATCAGCCGCGCCGCATTCGATCCCACGTTGCCGAAGCCCTGAATGATGACGCGACAGCCCTCGACCGCCCTCTTCAGGTAGCGCAGGCTCTCGTCGCACACCACCTTCACGCCGCGTCCCGTAGCCTCAATGCGCCCCTGCGAGCCGCCGATGTTGATAGGTTTGCCCGTCACCACGGCGGTCACCGTCTTGCGCATGTGCATGGAATAGGTATCCATGATCCATGCCATCGTCTGCTCGTTGGTATTCACGTCCGGCGCGGGCACATCCTTCTCCGGCCCGATGAACTCGATGATCTCGGAGGTGTAACGGCGCGTCATGCGCTCCAGCTCGCCGCGGCTCATGGTCTTGGGGTCGCAGATCACGCCGCCCTTGGCGCCGCCGAAGGGAATGTTCACCACCGCGCACTTCCACGTCATCCAACTGGCCAGCGCGCGCACCTCGTCCAGCGTCACATCCGGCGCGTAGCGGATGCCGCCCTTGCACGGGCCGCGGGCGATGTTGTGCTGCACGCGAAAACCCGTGAACACGTCGATCGTGCCGTTGTCGAGCGTCACCGGGAAGTGCACGATGATCTCGCGCTGCGGCGAGCGCAGCACCTTCCACAGCCCTTCGTCCAGGTTCAACTTGCGCGCGGCAAAATCGAAACGCGCGTGTTGCGCTTCCCAGGGATTGATCTCCTGGTCGAGCGTCACTTGGGGTGATCCTGTCGCCATAAGCCTCTCCATCTTCTGCCGCGCTGCGGTTTTGTCCTCGGCCGGAACGCTGCCCCGCTCCTCCAGCTTATCGGCACGGCCGCCAATCTGCCAGAGTTTTTGCGGCCGCGGCTGCGTTCCGCGCCACGCTGCTGTCTTACGCAGAGGCGCGTTGAGTGCGCTCGAAACCGCCCGCAAACCGAAACCTCAGTGAGTCTAGGCCGGTCGCCGATCCCCGTCAAGCCGCGCCGAATCAGGTTACGAAAGCCCTCGCGACCCGTTTCCCATTGCCCTGTGCGACATCCTGAATCGGGTCCTGAATCGGGAGCCTGTTCGAGCAGCCGAATCCTGCCAGCAGTTACACTTGAGCTGTGAACGCCTCAAGCCGCTCCGCCCATCCCTCGCGCAAGGAGTTCCTGGCTCTCAGCCGGACGCACACCCTGGTCCCCGTCTGCCGCACCCTTATGGCCGACCTCGAAACCCCGGTTTCGGCCTTTCTGCGCGCCGCCTGGGGCCAGCGCGAGTGCTTCCTCCTCGAGTCCGTCGAGGGCGGCGAAAAGGTGGGCCGCTACACCTTCATCGGCTTCACGCCCTTCAAGCGCATCGTCGCGCGCGGCCGCGAGATCGCCATCACCGAAGGCCGTAAAATCACACGCATTGAGGGCGACATCTTCGCCGTGCTGCGCGACGCGCTCGGCGGCCATAAACCGGCGCGCCTTGCGGGCCTGCCGCCCTTCACCGCCGGCGCCGTCGGCTTCTTCGCCTACGATGCCGTGCGCCAGATCGAGCGCCTGCCCGCGCGCGCGAAAGATGAACTCGGCATTCCGGATGCCTGCCTGCTCTTTTTCGACGAGGTGCTGGCCTT
>PLSB01000123.1:14617-14801 GCA_003165005.1 Acidobacteriaceae bacterium
CCCTACATGTTCTTCCTGCGCTTCGATACGGAGGGACCGTTGGGGGCGAGTGCTCCCGGTAAAGCAAGAACCTCCTCCAAAACGTCAAAGGGCGGGAAGCCCCTGGAGATTGCGGGGTCGTCGCCCGAGCTGCTCGTCCGCGTGCACCAGGGCAAGGTTGAGTACCGTCCCATCGCCGGCACGC
>PLSB01000118.1 GCA_003165005.1 Acidobacteriaceae bacterium
CCTTGCTCCCTCGTTCCCTGTTTTTCTCGCCGCAACCCGCCCCCATCGACTACTCTGGCCTTGGCGCACATGTCACGCTATCTTGCCAGAATTCGCGAAGCCCTTTATCTTGCCTATGCCCACGACGTCGTGAATACGTCCAAGGCCGCGGCCTATTCCGGCATNNTCAACACGGCCAAGGCCGCGGCCTATTCCGGCATGCTCATGTTCTTCCCTGCCCTGCTGGTCATCACCACGCTCGTGGCCCAGGTGGAGGAGGGCCCGTCACTGATCGGCGAGACGCGCGCCGTCCTCGAGCAGTTTCTGCCGCCCGACACCCTCGATCTAGTACAGGATTCCATCCTCACGCATCAGCTCCACTCCGGCACGGTGATTCTTTCGGCCGCCTGCCTGAGTCTGTTTGCCGGCCTGGGTGTCATGCTTTCGCTCATGGAGGGTTTTCGCCGCGCCTACCGGCTTCCGCCGGAGAGCTGGACCTTCTGGGGCCGCCGCGTCCGCGGCCTGATGCTGGTGTTCATCGTGCTCGTTCCGCTGGCCGCGGCTTCATTGGCCATTGTCTTCGGCCACCAGATCGAGCGGTGGATGGTGGAGAACGCTGGCCACGAATTGCGCCACATTGTCGTCATCGCATGGCGCGCGGTGCGCTGGACGGTGAGCTTTACCGGCATCCTCGCCGTGCTTAGCGCGCTCTATCACTTCGGCACGCGGCGCACCGAGCATTGGCTCTGGGTTCTGCCGGGCGCCATCGCCGGCACCATCATCTGGTTTCCGGCCACGCTGGCCTACGGCTGGTACGTCACCAGCGTTGCCAATTACACCCGCATCTACGGCTCCTTTGCCGCAGGCATCGCCACCCTGGTCTGGCTCTACATCACGTCGTTCAGCGTTCTGCTGGGCGCGGAGCTGAACGGCGTTCTCTACTGGGAACGCCAAGTTCAACTGGCGGGAGATTCGAGCACGCCCGAGCTGGCCCGGGCCTCCCAATAGGGAATTTTCCTCTGCAATTTGACCGCAGTCGGCAAGAATTCAGGCCCGAAACCAACGCTTGCGCGATGAACAAATCAGATGCGCGGTCTGCCGTGGGGTAGGCAGCACTTCTCAGGGCTCTGACTGCATGAATTCGTCCTTTGGCTCTCTTGGTGTCCCACCCTTTCGCCAGAAAGAAGGCGAAAGGATGGCGCACGGAATTGGTACAAAATCAAACGGTCAGGGGCCAAGTTCGACGAGCGATACACATAAGCGGTACATATAGCAATGGTTCTTACGCCCGCTGAACCGGGCTAGGAGGCACGGCCGTTTCGCTGTCCCCAGTCTTGCGACTGGGGCTAGCGCATTACGCCGCGTTGCGGGCTTGCGGCGGCGTGAGGGTGGTGCTTTCCCGGCCCAAAGAAACGGGGACCCTGGGGCATCCCTTGGCGCGCATCTGCGAAGGCGGGGCGCCCTTTTATATTGCGTGCCCCGAATATCCCGTGATTTCGTTATCGCCCTCAGACGAGTGCGGGGGTCTGGAGACCCCCGCTACAGCCGGTCGGGAGACCGGCGCTACACAGTGACCTTGCGCTACACAAGCCTGGCTACGCCTTGCCGGGGCTGGATGGCTTTTGCGGAGGTTCGGCGGGTTTGGCTGCGCCCGACGCAATTGCGCCTGCCTCCGCCGGCGCGGATAGAGCCACTGACGCGCTGGGAGTGGCTGGCGCGCCGGGACCGACCTTCTGCATCAGCAGCGCGCCCAGGCCTTCGAGAACTCCCCCGACGGAGCCGCCGCCACCGGCAACAAGCGTGTTGGGCATGAACGGGACGTTGCTTCTTGAAAGTGCCTCGATGGCATTCACCAGCGCCGTGGCTCCCTGGCCCAGGGCTGCAACCTGCTTTTGATAGGCTTCGGCGCGGGCCAGACCCACGGCGCGAACCTGCGCGCCCTGCGCCGTGCCGGTGCGCTCGATGTAAGTGGCTTCGCCATCGGCTTCGGCCTTGCGCGCCTCGGCGTTGTTCTTCTTGATGTCCACGCCGACCGCGGCCTGCGCCAGTTGCGCCTGCATGTCCGCGGTGCCCCGCGCCTTTTCGGTCTCAATGCGCTGGTCCTGCGCCTGCCGCTGCATCTTGAAGGTTTCCACTTGCTGGTGCGCCACCTCGCGCTCCGTGAGCACCGTGACCAGCGCGGCCGGGTAGATCACGTCCTGGATGTAGACGCCGCGCGTTTCGATCTCGTACTCGGAGAGCTTCCTCTGAATGTAGGCGAAGGCCTCTTCCTGCACGATCTGGCGCGTCTGGATGAACTTGATGGCTTCCATGCCGCCAATCTTGTCGCGGAAGAGATTGCCCACGGCCGCCTGCAAGACCTCGTTGACGAGATTCTCCATGGAGCCGACCATGGAGATCACGCGCGGCGCCTTGGTGTCGGGAACGTGGATCAGCACCTGGAGGTCGATGGAAAAGACAAAGCCCTCATTGCTCTTGGCGATGATGGGTTCGAGGCGCGCATCGAGCCCATGGGCTCCGGTGACGTCCTTGGCCCAGTCGAGCTTGAGGATCGCGGTGAGCACCACCTTGGCGTCGTAAATGCGCGGGTTGATGGGATACTTGCCGGTCCGCAGCGCCTCCTGCCAGATGCCCTGATGGCCGGGACGCACCAGGCTGCCGAATTTGAATCCCACGCCGGAAGTGTCCTGGGTCGGCAGGCCCACGTAGGCCTTGATGACGGCAACTTGCCCCTGTTCGACGACCAGCATCGGGACCTGCTCCACGCGCACCAGGAAGGGATTCAGGTTGTAAGCGCCGTAGAGAAGCGGATCGTGCTGCAGGCCGATCTTGCCGCCGGCGTCGAGGAACTGCTGAAAGTCCTGGTAGTTGTTGTGCAGCGTATTTTTGCTGCCGAGAATGGCGGCGATGAGCTGAAAGTCGGTCGTGTCGGGCTTCTTTTCAAGTTCCGCGACGTCCTCGAAGGTTCCCAGGCGGCTGGCGATAGCGCCGGCCTGCAGCGGCTGGCCTTCGAGCGTAGTCACGATGCCGATCATGTCCACAACTTTGCCGCCATCGGCGGGCCGGGGTGCAATGCGCGTCACTTCAAGCTGCCGTTCATCGAGGCCGAAGGCAGTGAAGTTGAGCCTGCCGGTCTGGTCGGCCAGGTTGCGGTAGGTGTCGCTGATGGGAACGCCGAAGACCTGCGGCTTGGTAATGATCAGGAACGCAACGGGATGAATGGGCGCCAACATGCCGGGCGAAAGCACCGGCCGCTGCACGCCTTTCTGGCCGCCGTTGGCGACGAAGCTGGAAACGTCGGTGAAGTTGCCGAACTCGGGCTTGAACACGCCCGACTTGGCGCCAATCGGCGTGGGCGCGCCTACCTGCGCGATGACCACGCCGATTTGCCCCGCGGGAACCTGCACCCAGGGGTGCTTGGCCACCGCGTAAATGAGGACGAACTTGAAGCGCAGGCCGGGCATCAGCAGTTCCGCCTGGTAGCCGGCCTCGCCTTTGAAGGCGATGGGATTGTCGCCCGGGAGCTTCCCGCCAAAGCGCTTGCGCACCAGGCCGATTTGCGTGGGACCGATGCTGTAGATCGACTTGGCGATGAGAACAAAAAGGACGAATGCGCACAGGATGATCAGCCATCCCGTAAAAGACGCGAGCGACAGCAGACTATCGAGCATACTTCCTCCCGTGGCCGGGACTGGGGCTCCCCGCAAGCCAGTGTTTCAGGAACGATCCAGAATACTCCCTGCGGGGG
The DNA here is from genome assembly GCA_003165005.1 of Acidobacteriaceae bacterium. GTDB lineage: Bacteria > Acidobacteriota > Terriglobia > Terriglobales > Acidobacteriaceae > Telmatobacter. Next base: position 3,728 of record PLSB01000118.1, read on the forward strand.
AAACGTGCGTGAACGCGCCGCATGGGCAGCCTCTCAAGAAGATCGTGCGACCAGAAGAACAAAGATTGGGAATCGTTTACCCTGCGAGTCCTGAATTGAGAAAGCCGTGGCCAGGGTGTTCAGAAGGCGGCCATTCGAGAGCGATGAAAGGAGTAATTTTGACGATAAAGCAGAAGAAAAACTATGGCGGAGGTCAGGCATTTTCCGCAAGCTGGGTTCCAAGCTACGCGGGGAAACGTGGCGCGCAAGGTTGCGCCCCCGGAGCACCCCGCCCTAAGTGCAGAACAATATTGCGTTTACAACCAAACCCGTGCGCGATTTGTGGCCACGGGCGTGGAGGCCGTGGAAGCATTCTCCGGTGGCCAGGAAGAGCGTCTGCGAAGCCTGGAGCCGGGGACTGGAGCCGGGCTCTGGATCCTCCCGTGCCCGGAGATTTCTCCCACCAGCATCCGCCTTCCCCTGGATCTCGTTTACCTCAACAACGAGGGCGGGGTTCTGGCGGTCATTGAATCGTTTCCTCTTGGCGGCCCAGCCGTCTCTGGCGCAATCGCCGTGAGCATGCTCGCGCTCCCGGGAAACACCGTGGCCGAGGGAGAGCTCCACGTTGGCGACAGACTGATCATCTCCGTGCCCGGCGAGATGAAGCGGCATTTGCATAGCATCAAGGAAGCCAAGGCCGAAGCGCAGGAAACGCCATCGTCCTATCTCGAGCAGTTTGCCCTGCACCTCGCCGAAGAGCCATCCGGAGGGGCGGCACAGGAACCGGCGCCGGCCGTGCCGCTTGGGACCGCGCCAGCCGTAGTCGTTCCTGCGCCTGCCGCGCCGCTTGAGACGGCGCCCGCAGAGGCCGAGATCGCCGGCGCAACGACGCCTGCCACGGAAGTGCCTGCTCCGCTACCGCAAACCGAGACGCAACCGTGGAAGAAGAAGGCGGAATCGGGAAATTGGCTTACCCGTCTGCTGCGGGTTGACCCTGTTGACCCGCGAAACACCTCGCGGACGTCGCTGCCGGGATTGATCGCCTATTTCTTCACGGGAGGCACGCCGGTGGGACATCCCGTGCGCGATATCAGTCCGACCGGGATGTTCATCGTCACCGAGGAGCGCTGGTACCCCGGCACAGTGATTCGAGTCACGCTGACGGACCGGCATAATCCCACCGCCGAACGATCCATTACCGTGAATGCGAAAGCTGTGCGGTGGGGAAGCGATGGCGTCGGCCTCGAGTTTGTCCTGGACGGCACGAATCGCCGCAAGAGCTTGAATGCAGGGCGCATGGAGCGGGCCAACGGCATGGACCCCGAGGAAATCGAGGAATTCCTGCGAGTCTACAAGTCGTAGCCGCCGCAAAGATAAGGTCCGGGAAGCCGGCCCGGCGCGACAAGGAGTGGTGGGCGTCCCGGATCTCCAAGGTGCAAACGGTATTCAAAGGGACGAGAATCAACTGATGCGAATTCCATCGGCGGCAGGGTGGGTGCTCTACGACGGCGATTGCGCTTTCTGCGTTCGTTGGATGAACTTTTGGTCCCCCGTTTTACGTCGCCGGGGATTTGCAGTCGATACGCTCCAGGCCGATTGGACCCCGGAAGCGCTCGGCATGACGCGCGATGAAATCCAGCGCGACATAAGATTGTTGACCGCTGCGGGCGAGACCTACGCCGGCGCTGACGTCTATTTGTATGTAGCACGCAGGATCTGGTGGGCGTGGCCCTTCGGCTTCGTCTTCAGTCTTCCCGGTTTCAACAGGCTGATCTGGTCCGGATACCGATGGTTTAGAGCAAATAGACATTGCATCTCAGGACAGTGCGCGCGTAGGACATGATCGATCCTTCAAATGGCGTGGCCCAGGACGCTCCGTTTGCGGGACGCGGGAGAGCATGAGCTAAAGCACCCCCATCTAAATTCCTGTATCTTTACGAAAGTCTTGCTTTACTTCGGTGGGAAAGTTTGCTACATTCCTCACATCCCCAGGAGGTTTTACCAATGAAAAAGTGTGTTTTGGGGGCCCTGGCAACAGTAGCGGTTCTGTGCCAGTTCGCCCACGCAGAGGTTCTGGTTTCCACAATTGATGGATTCTACGGCGGAACGTACTACGATACGCCGTGGCTGACCGTCAGCAACAGTACGAGTTACGACTTTACCAACGTGGTGCTCACATTAACGGGCTATCAGGGCTTGAACAACGGGTCCAGCCAGAGCGCCGATCTCGGCACCATCGGCGCCGGCACAACAGACACCCTTGTCTGGAGCAGCGTACCGGGTGTTCAACCGGTCGTGAACCCAACAACCGCAAACACGAATCTGTTTGAGGACGACTACGACGATGAGTACGGCTCATATAGCAACCCGGGCAATTCAGCTTGTACCATCAACGACACTATGTACGGCGTTTCTCAGTACTACTTTTGCGCGGATACCGGCAACTTCTACGCAACGCTCACGGCGACATGGAACAATCCGGCGTACGGAGGAGGGAGCGGCACGGAGATCTACTCGCAGTTCAGTCCTGGCGAGGATCCCTACGGCATCGGCAACGCATGCGGGAACACGCCAAGCTGCTACGTCGGGTGGGAAGGCCTGGATCCGGCGGGCTGGTCGGAAACGGTCTACGACGATCACTCCTCCGGCGGGCCGAGCGGTGTACTTGCCAACATCTATGTTGGCGCTCCTCCATCGGTCAGCGCGGTGCCGGAACCCGGTACGCTGGTGCTGCTGGGATCGGGGCTTTCCACGATTCTCGGCCTGATTCGCCGCAGGCGGGCGTAGTGCAGGTAGCCTGAACCCAGGCCGCCGACTCACCGAGAACAAGGGTGCCCCGGGTCTCAGGGATGCAAACTCACCACGATAGGGGTTCCCGGATCTCGACCCTGAGATCCGGGAACCACAAACGCCGGCATTGATCGGTCTCGAACCGCAAACTCACCACGACCGGTTTCGCGAGCCGGTCCGGAAAGCAAAAAGGCTACAAGCTCGCCAGCGGTCCACGCCTTCCGTCTTAGCATTCAAGGCCGGGCCAAAGACGCACGGCCGTTTCCACCATGGAGAGTTGTTGCGGATTCAACTGGCCCAACCTGCGAATCAGCTTCGCATGAGGAATCGTGACCAGGTTCGGCGCGTCAAACGCACCTTCGCGCAGGAATCCTACCCGAACGGAAACCTCATAAGCGGAACCCCTGATTGCGGTGGTGTGAGGGACGAGAGTGACAGGACCGCGGTCGTTGTCCCCGGCAGGCCGGCTGACAACCAGAGCAGGCCGTACCTTGGCGGCGAGACCGAGATCCACCTGCCAGACCTCGCCTCTGATCACTTGAGCGGACGCCGCTCCTCATCTCGATCCATCTGAAGGAAGAGACCGTCAGCCGCTCGAACAAGCTCGTCGGCGGACGGCAGCCCATGATGCTCCAACGCGGCCCGGCGCAGAATCTCGTCCAGCACCTCTTGTCTCGCGGGCTGCGGAAGAGTCTCGAACGCCTCCAGGAACTTCTGTGCGGCGGCAACCATCACTCAACTTTACTCCTCTTTTGGCCCACGGACGGTCGCCGCCAATCCCCGCCCGCCCCCAACTCCTTACCCTCCAGCCACTTCCTATTGCCGGCAGAGCAAGAACCGCAGCCTGCGCGCCCTCACTTTGCGAACAGGCTGAGCGGAACCGCTTCGCCCATGGCCTTGTAGCCGGCGGGGGATGGGTGCAGATGGTCGCCGCAATCGTAGGCGGGTAGCAAGCGGTCGGGATGCTGGGGGTCGCGCACCACAGCGTCGAAATCGATCACGGCATCGAAGTGGCCCTCGGCGCGAACCCACTGGTTCACCGCCTGCCGGTCGGCCTCGCTCAACGGTCCCGGATGGTAGTAGTCCGATCCCACATAGGGCGTGATCGTGGCCCCGTAGATGCGCAGCCCGCTCTCATGCGCGCGCGCGGCGATCTGTTGATACGCCGCGATCACGCGCTCGACCATCGCCGCATGTTGCTCGGTGGGAACTTCGCCGGTGCGCGTCAATCCGCCCAGATCGTTCACGCCCTCAAAGACGATCACCCAGCGCGCGCCCGCCGGCGCCAGCACATCGCGGTCGAAGCGCGCCAGCACATTCGGTCCCAGCCCGTCGTGGAGCAGATGATTGCCGCCGATGCCCTGGTTCGAGACGCCGATGTTGCGGGTCTTTCTTTGCGCCTGCAACCGCGCGGCCAGCACATCCGTCCAGCGGTCGTTGCCGTTGGTGGTTGCGCTGTGGCCATCGGTGATGGAATCGCCGAGCGCCACCACCACTGCTGATTTTGCCGCAGTGCGCACATCGATCTCCGCGAGCTGGTACCAGTGGTCCACCTTCTTCGCATCACTCAGGTCGACCGCGCTCACCTGGTCGCCATGCGCGTAGTACGACGTTGCCCGCGAGCCCGGATGCCCCGTCTGTTGCGCGGGCGGCGCGTTCAGATGAAAGGTCACGGCCAGATCGGAAAGCGGCGTCACCGGCATGGTGATCGGGTCAGACACGTACTCCGCTCCCGGCGGAATCGTCACATCCGGTTTGCCGGCAAAGGTCAGCGTGCGGTCGCTCGCGGGATCGATGGCCGCGGCCGAGGGCGACTTGGGATGCGCGATGTGCACCGAGGTGAAGTGCAGCGCCGCCGTGCCGAAGGCATTCGACAGATGCGCTCTCAAGGCCGATCCGCCCAGCGACAAGTGCACGATCTGACGCACGGTGGCATCGCGCAAGTCGTCTGAAGGCAGCGCGTTCTGCGGCTCGGGAATCTGCTGCGACGCGCCCCAGCTCGCCACCCACGCGTCACCCTTAGCAGTGCCTCGCTGCGCCAGCGCGCCGCTCGCCATCAACGCGAAGCCGAGGAATACGGGGCTGAGAATTGCCGCCAATTTCCGAGTCTGTCTCATCGCCGATGCTCTGCCCTTCTTTCTTGAGTGAACCGCTTTACGGAATTGCCCGGCAAGCATATCACCCTGGAGCATGGCCGTGGAAGACGACGAAAGGTCAAGGGCTATGCTCTCCCGGGTCCCGAAATCTGGACCCCGTGCACCCTTGGCTGTGGTGGGTTACCAGCTCCTGGATCAGGCTGCGGGTCGGGTTGCTTCACGGCGGGCGTGGCAGGAGGTATTGCGGCGGGCAAGGCAGGCGGCTCCGCAGCGGACAAGGCAGGAGGTTCCGCGGCGGGAGAAGCAGGCGGCGACAACAGATCGTGCGCACGTGCCCTGGCAAAAACATTCAGAACTCCCGGAGTGTCCTCGACCACGGTCGTTCCGCAGTGGTTGGGCGTGCTCATCCCCTCGTTACGAACGCGATCCAGATTGACGCCCGACGCGCGGCCGTGCGCCGCACACAGTTTGCGCTTGGCCACCCGCACTTCAACGAAAGAAAAATCCTTGAGAGCGGCGGGCAAACTCACCCGGCCTCTTGCATCCGTGATCGCCTCCGCGCTCCATAGCCCAAGGCGCAAATCGCGATCGTCGTATCCGGCAACGAGCAGCAAATGCACATGCGCCAGCGGCGCGCCGCCCTTGCCGTCAAGAATCCGGATCGTAATCGGTTCGGGGTGCGACACCGGCACGCTGCCTTCGCTCTTGCCCACGGAAGCAGGCAGAGCCAATGCCGCCACGCCGAGCACGAGAGAAAGAGTTCGCGCGATCGTCATGCAGTACAGATCGGCAGATCGGCAGAGATTAGAGATTTCTGAGAGCGAGCGCGATTCGAAGTCCTGCGGTCTCTCAACCCCCGTCTTCTTGTTCCCTTGTTCCCTCGCTCCCTGCTTCTGATCGTCGTCCGGAGGCCCGCGCGGCCTCCGTCCATTACACTGAGTCCAATTGGTTGGAGCCGACATCTCAACAGTCATGCGCCGTTTGCCGTTGATTTTCGTAACAGTTGCCGTGCTTGCATGCGCGTTTGCGGCGCAAGGCCAAGTTTCCGCGCCGGCGAGTTCACCGAAGGACACAAAAGCCGCATTCGACGCGCCGCACCTGCGTGTTGAACTGCTCGTGCCTAGCGAAAACCTCTATAGCAGCGACGCGCTGAACGAAGCCGCACTTCATTTCAAGCTCGAATCCGGCTGGCATATTTATTGGTCGAATGCTGGAGATTCCGGTGAGCCACCAAAAATCCAATGGACGCTGCCGAAGGGTATTTCAGCCATGCCCATGCAGTTTCCCGCGCCGAAACGATTGCCTCTCGGGCCGCTGATGGACTTCGGTTACGAGAACGAAGTATTGTTTCCGTTCAACTTTCATCTTGATAACGGGGTGAAGGCCGGCCCAACGGTACTGCACGCGAAGGTTGATTGGCTGGTGTGCCGCGAGGTTTGCATTCCTGGCAAAACAGAACTTGAAGTTACGCGAGATGTGTATCGCGGTCTCTACGATCTCGGGCACGTTCATACGCCGCTTTTCCAGCAGTTTTTCAATCAGCTTCCACAGCCGCTACCAGCGGGCGACATCGCCGTCTTTCAGCCCACGCCCATCGGCTTCCGCTTGGCCGTCATCACTGGACAGCGCGAAACGCAGGCGGAGTTTTTTCCTGAGGACGAAGACATCCTCGACAATCCCGCGCCGCAAACCGTTACGTCAACGACAGCGGGCCTTCTTCTCGATCTCAAGAAGGATGCGAATCTCGCCACGAATCCCAAGCAGTTGAAAGGAGTGCTCAAACTCGCAGGCGGTCGTAACTACGAAATCTCCGCGACGCGGGTCGTATCTTACGGAGTGGCGGGGATGGAGTTTATGCCGCCCGCCGCGCCGGCTTTCTCCGTCGGCGCGCTTGCCAGTACCGCCTTCTTCGCCTTCCTGGGCGGGCTGTTGCTCAATCTCATGCCCTGCGTCTTTCCGGTGCTGTTTTTGAAGGGCCTGGCGCTGGTGCACTCGGGGCACAAGCAGCTGCACAAGATGCGCGCGCACGGCTTGGTTTACACGGCCGGAATTCTCGTCTCCTTTTGGGCGCTCGTGGCCCTGCTGCTCGGGCTGCGCGCCGCGGGCGCGACGCTGGGCTGGGGATTCCAGTTCCAGTCGCCGATTTTTTTATTGGTTTTGGCTGGGCTTTTGTTCTTCTTCGGACTTTCGCTGGCCGGGCAATTCGAGATCGGCCTCACGCTCACCAGCGCCGGCGGGGCATTGGTCACAGAAAATGGGGCCGCGAAGCAGGGCTACGCGGGCAGCTTCTTTACGGGAGTTCTGGCGGTCGTCGTGGCCACGCCCTGCACCGCGCCCTTCATGGGAGCGGCCATCGGCTACGCGCTCGCCCAACCGGCCGCAGTCACCTTCGCCATCTTTACCGCGCTCGCGCTCGGCCTCGCCGCGCCCTACCTGGCGCTCACCCTGCATCCCGCGTGGACGCGGCAGCTGCCCAAGCCCGGCGCGTGGATGGAGCTTCTCAAGCAGGCGGTTTCGGTTCCCATCTTCGCCACGGTCATCTGGCTGGCGTGGGTCGTGGCGCAGGCCTACGGAGCGGCGCTGCTCGGGGCTCTCCTCGGCCTCCTCCTGTTGCTCGCAGTTGCCGGATGGTTCCTGGGCCGCTGGCCGGCGCAGCGTTGGGCGACCCTCGTCGCCGTGCTCCTGCTGCTCACCGTACTTGCCGCGTGCATCGCCGCGCCCCGCGAGTTGGCCATGACGCCGGCGAACGCATCGGCACAGATCTCCTCCGAAGGCTCCGCCCCACGCAGTGGTGCGTGGCAGCTTTGGTCGGCCGATGCCGTCCAGCACGCTCTTGCGGCCGGTCAGCCTGTTTTCGTGGACTTTACGGCAAGCTGGTGCCTGAGCTGCCAGGTCAATGAGCGCGTCGCCCTCAGCCAACCCGAGGTGATGCAGGCGTTTGGCGCAAGAAATGTGGCTCTGTTCAAAGCCGACTGGACCCGCGAAGACCCCGCCATCACGCAGGCGCTCACGGCGCTCGGCCGCAGCGGCGTTCCTGTGTATGCACTTTATTCCCCAGGGGAAAACAACCCACGGTTGCTGGCGCAGGTGCTTACACCCGGCATCGTTCTGGATGCGATTGCCAAGCTGCCGCCCGCGGCAACACCGAAATAGCGGCGCATCTACAGGCGCGGGGCGGATTCTCGTTTTGTGCTATCATGCTATCAAAGGAGGCGGGGATGGCGCAGATTCTGGTTCGTAATGTGGAAGACCGGCTCAAGAGCCGCTTGCAGCGCCGCGCCCGCAGCAACGGTCGCAGCATGGAGGCCGAAGTGCGCGAGATTCTGCGGGATACGCTGACTCGGGAAGAATCGGCTCCGACGGTTGGGTTCGGAACCGCGTCCGTGGCGCTGTTTAGTGGCAGCGGCGTCTACCTCGACGAGCCAATCCAGGAGTGGCGCGGTTACCCTGTTGAGCCTATCAAGTTCGGCGAATGATAATTCTGGATACTAACGTGGTCTCGGAGTTCATGCTTCCAAGGCCGGACAGCCGGGTTACCCAGTGGCTCGACCGCCAGCCTGCCTCGTCGCTTTGGACAACGTCGGTAACGATCTTCGAGGCTCGATTTGGCATTGAGACAGCGCCTGCGGGAAGACGCCGGACAGCATTGATGACCGCCTTTGAGAACTGGCTGAACCAGGTTGTGCAGCAGAGGGTTCTTCCCTATGACGAGCAGGCAGCCCGTGCGGCGGCGGTACTTGCCGCCGAGCGAAGGCGAAACGGCCGTCCCGGCGAACTCCGCGATACCATGATCGCCGGCATCGTTCTCGCTTCCCACGCCACCCTCGCCACGCGCAACGTTAGGCATTTCGACGACATCGCCAAATCGGTCGTGAATCCGTGGGGATAAACAGGGACCGAGGGAACAAAGGAATAAGGGACCAAAGATGCCTCGCGGTAGAGGTTACAAGGACGCTGCCCTTGGTGCTTCTCGGTCCGCTTTAATCAATCGGTACTGGATCGCGTGAAACTCTTTCATCTTCCCGACTACGGTGATGTACTCAGCGCCATCAAAGCGCGGAAATAGCTTAATCCGCACAAGAACATCATTATCCGGACGGATTTTAAAGCCGACCGACATAGGTGTTTTGCGGACTGGAAATTCGCGTGTGTCTGGTGAACCGACCCACCGCCCGATGTCCCTCGTATTTCCGAGAATTGCTGAGCGAACATAGACAGTTTCGAAAGCTTCGACACCATACCGTTCAATCGCGTATCCGTAGGAACACTTTGCGACAAAGCGTGCAAATATTTCTGCATCGCAATCAGGAGGGCACACCTCGTCAACTCCAATTCTCTTTGCGATGTCCTCTCTTTGTTCATTCAGCAGGAACTGATCCTTGGAAATGCACTCGATGCCGCTCTGGAAGGTTCGTCCATCAAGACTCGCCGGAGCCTTGAAGATTGGCAACTCGATAACTTTCAATGCGTCTGTGAGCGGCACTTCCCGAACGGTTTTGACACCGTCCCGGATTACCGTGAGTGGATAGAGATCGTTGGCTCCTTTTTTGTGCCTCCTGCGATAGCCCATCTCCGTACGCGCTGCACCCCACATATACCGAAGTACATGAAGCTCAATCTGCGATGTGATCGTGGCGCAATCGCCGCAACTTGCTTCAAGCAATGTAATAAGTCCATTTAGCCCGTAAGGAGAAATGTGCTCTTCAGTCAGCGTTCCTTCAGCTTTGTCGCAATAAATACAGCGGCCAATATGTGTTGACTCTTTCTCTGTAACAAACCTCACCATGAAGTACTCCCGTTGAGACTTGGACTTCACGCCCGCCTCAACTTGCCGCGCGCATCTCTTCCCGCACGATACGGCGCAGCGTCTCTTCGAGTTTTGGCGCTTTGCCCTCAACATGCCGGCGCAGGGCTTCGTTGATCAGTGTTTGATAGCCTGTTGCTCCGCCCGATGCATCGGCTTCGCGGAGAAAGTGATTGACCAGGTCATCGTCGAGCCGAATGGTGATGCGCGTCTTGCCGCGTGGCTCGGGCTCGGGTACGGCAATTCGCCCGCGTTTGCCACTGCTGAAGTCGTATCTCTGCTTCATCTGTGCTCCTCGTATTGCGCGCGTTCATGCGCCTCTGCCAGCCGCGCCGAGATGATGCGGATGTTGCCGCCGCGATAGCAGTAGACCACCGCCAGGGCCCTCTCCCTTACCCCCATTCCTATCGAAACAAATCGCTGCTCATGGGGATCCGACTCGTCGTCCGTGATCGTAATTGCATGATCGTCCACGAAGACCGGCTCTGCCTCGGCGAAACGAACCCCATGCTTTGTGAAATTGGCCTCCGCCTTGTCGGGGTCCCATTCGAAGCTCATTCTTGCCTCTTCGTATGTACAAATTGTACACCAATCGCATTTTGCGGGGAAGTGCTCTTATTCGGGAACAGGCCGGATTCTAGTCCCCGCCACGCTTTCCCGCCCTGATTCGCCGAATCTCGTCCAGCCGCGCCGCCAAATGCTTCTCGCGGCCCTCCTGCGTGGGCTCATAGTAGCGGCGGCCTTTGAGCGACTCCGGCAGGCAGTCCATGTCGGCTACTTTGTCCTCTTCGTCGTGCGCGTAGCGATACCCCTTGCCGTAGTCGAGTTCTTTCATTAACCTTGTCGGCGCGTTGCGCAGGTGCAGCGGCACCGGCTCCTGGCGGGTATTCTCGATCTCCGCCTGTACCGCGCCCCAGGCCGTGTAGACGGAGTTCGATTTGGGCGCGAGCGCGAGATAAACCACGGCTTCGGCCAGCGCCAGTTCGCCCTCCGGCGAACCGAGAAAATCGTACGTATCCCTGGCGGAGAGGCACAGGTTCAGCGCCTCGGGTGCGGCCAAGCCGATGTCCTCAACCGCCATGCGCACGATGCGCCGCGCGAGATAGAGCGGGTCCTCGCCGCCGGCCAACATGCGGCCCAGCCAGTAGAGCGCGGCATCGGGATCGGAGTTGCGCACGCTCTTGTGCAGCGCCGAGATCAGGTTGAAGTGCTCTTCCCCGGCCTTGTCGTACATGAGCACGCGCTTCTGCACGGCTTCGGCGGCGATGGTTTTGGTGATGTGTTTTGCAGGCTGGGGTGAAGAGCTTCCCTCCGGGGCTAAAGCCCCAGCATTATCCATTCCGCTTTCGGCACGACTGAAGTCGTGCCCTTTCACGATGCCGGATCCCGCCGCGGCCGCTGAAGGAGTGCCCTGACACGCGGAATCTGAATCTGGCGCGATTGCAGCTGGTTCCTGGGCGAGCTGCGCGGCGACCTCGAGGGTATTGTATGCCGAGCGGCAGTCGCCGCTCGAGTAGCTTGCGATCATCGCCAGCGCATCGTCCTCGGCTGTGAGTTCGAGCGCGCCAAGACCTCGCTCCTTGTCGGCCAATGCGCGCTGCAGCAGGAGAACGATCTGGTCCTCCTTCAACGGCTCCAGCACATACACGCGGCAGCGCGAGAGCAGCGCCGAGATGATCTCGAACGAAGGATTCTCAGTCGTCGCGCCGATGAGCCGGATGGTGCCACGCTCGACATAGGGCAGAAACGCATCCTGCTGCGCCTTGTTGAAGCGGTGAATCTCGTCAACAAACAAAATTGTCCGCGAGTGCATCTCGGCGGCGCGCGCGGCGTCGACCATCACCTGCTTGATCTCCTTAATGCCGCTGGTGACCGCGGAGAACTCGATAAAGCTGGCCTTGGTGGTTTCGGCAACGATCTTGGCGAGCGTGGTTTTGCCCACCCCCGGCGGACCCCAGAAGATCATGGAGGTCGCGTCGTCGCGCTCGATCTGCACGCGCAACGGCTTGCCGGGACCGACCAGATGCTCCTGGCCGACCAGCTCGTCGAGGCTGCGCGGGCGCATCCTCTCCGCCAGCGGCGCGCCTCCGGTGGGGGGGCTTTTGGACGAGTGAGTCGGCCGGGCCGGCATTTCGCCAAAGAGGCTCATCGGTTCCACTCGCTTCGCCGGTTTGCGCTGGTACGGCCCCGCTCTAGTCGCAAAGGACAGGTACGCGGCGAGGTTGGGGCGTCGAGGACCTGGGTTAGGGAACAGCTCATCGGCGGCCTCCGGTGGGGCGGCGGCGGGCGGGGCTCATCTCGCGCTGGCGCGCGGCCTCATACAACAGGATGCTGGCTGCGACGGCGGCATTCAGGCTCTCGACGGGGCCGGGCGTGGGTATGGTGAGGGTGCCGTCGGCGCGGGCTGCAATCTCGGACGGGACGCCGCTGCCTTCGTTGCCGATGATGATTGCAACCGGCTTGGCAAGGGCCGCAGTGGAGGCGTGCGTGGCGTTATGTGCGGCGGTGGACCAGATCGAAAGGCCCCCGCCGTGAAGGCGTGGAATCCACTCATCGGCGGAGACCTGGAGGAAGGGCAGGCGAAAGGCACTGCCGGCCGTGGCGCGAAGGGCCTTGGGGTTCCATGGCGACACGGTGCCGGGCAATGCGATGATGCCGGTGCAGCCAAAGGCCTCCGCCGAGCGCAGGATCGTCCCCAGGTTGCCGGGGTCCTGGAGCGCGGCCAGCACCAGCACCAGCGGCACGTCGCGGCGGCGCGTGCCGAGCAGGTCTTCCCAGTCCCAGTGCGGGGGCCGGACCAAAGCCACAATGGGCTGCGGGGCCTCCGTGGACAGCGCCGATTCCAGATGCTTCCGCGGCAGTTGCAGAACGTCAACCTCCTCAGGGAGCCGAAGCAGATCGAGCAGGGCGGGAAACTCGCGAGCCACGAAGACGGTTTCGACCTTAAGGCCCGCGCTGAGCGCTTCAAAAACCAGATGAGGGCCCTCGATGGCAACCAGTCCTTCGCCGGCGTGCGGCGGTTGGGCCAGCGCCTTGCGTAGTACTTTCAGGCGCGCATTGTCTTTGCTCTCGATGATGCGGACGGGCATAGCTCAAGACCTAGGGCGATTCTAAACCGCGTCTGGAGCCTCGCCATTCTGAATCGGAGGTTCGGGCGTGCCGCTTTCAGGTTCTTTCCGAATTCGGCGCAAGTGAGTCGCCGCCGAAATCGCCATTCCCAGCGGGCAGGCCGTGAATACGAGGAGCCGCCAGCCGATTGCGGAGAGTGCACGCATATCAAATCGGGCAATCGCACAAATGTAAATTGCCATCGCGACAAAGAGGATTCCGGAGGAGATCAGCAGAACCTTACTTGCCCTGGGCATAACGCCGGTGACCAGCATTGTGGTGACGATTCCGGCCAGAAACAACCACACAAATCGGTACACCGTGGCAGCCCACACGGAGGGGAAAAGGCAGTACTCAGAATGTGCAAAGAGGTCCATGCCAGCAGTGACGAGACACAACATGCCCGCAAAAACGAACCTGCGCAGAATTTGGTCGCGGAGGAGACGCCGCGGCGAAAGAAGGCCCGACATGAGTAGAAGGCCCCAGACAAAGCCGATCGTGAGCGCGATCTTGACCCACAGCCGCAATCGGGAAAAACGCAGCCCCAACGCCATCTGCGCGTCCTTATTTCCATGGCTGGCCGCTCTTCGGTACCAGCGGTTCGCCTCGTCCCGGTCCCTTGGCACGCCCTGGCCGTACCAGTACATGAGTCCTATGTCGTATTCTGCCTTCGCGTAATTCTGGCCGGCCGCTTTACGGTACCAGGTTATCGCCTCCGTGTAACTTTGCGGTACGCCGTAGCCGTAGTAGTTCATCGTTCCAAGGGCTTCTTGCGCGATTGCGTCGCCTTGGTCGGCTGCCTTGTGGTACCAAGCGAGCGCATTCGAGTAGCTCTGCGTGAAACCGTGGCCATAGTAGTACAAGGCTCCGATGCCGTCTTCGCCCTTCGCGAATCCCTGGTCCGCGGCCTTCTGATACAAATAGCGGGTCTGCGCGTAGTCCTGCGGCACGCCGCGCCCCCAAAAGTACATGAGGCCGAGTTCGTATTCGGCGTTAGCATCGCCCCGGTCGGCGCCCTGCTGGTATTGCTTCACTTCTTCGGCAAATTTGCGCTCGGTGGTCCGCATCCTTTCTACGTTCCAGACGATGGCTGCCGCGCCAAGCGCTACCACGCAGGCCGGGACTGCGAAATTCCGCACGATCGAATTCATTTGTCGCTGTCTCCGGGCGTGAAAACTGATTTTCCGCGATTGTAGCGCCGAAAGGCCAGCCTTCTACGAAGAAAGCGCGGGAGGTACCCGCGGGGGTCGGGAGACCCCCGCGACAGCCGGTCAGGAGACCGGCGGTACGGGTTTTCGCGTGGCGAGAGAGATGCCGGCTAGAGGCTCTAAACTGCACTGAAACTTGCACCGCGGCTGGTGCTGTGATAGTTTCCGATGTTGTAACGTCTTCTTTTTATTCGGGAACCGAGGAAGGCCTGCTTGTCGGCGGAGATATTACGCGTTCATCCCGATGAACCCCAACCGGACCGGATCGATTACATCGTCTCCTGCCTGCGCAAGGGCGGTGTGGTTGCTTTGCCAACCGACACGTTCTACGGCCTGGCCGTGGACCCGGTGAACCTGGCCGCCGTGGAGCAAATCTATCAGATCAAGACCCGCCAGAAGCACAAGCCGCTCTCGCTGCTGATTGCGAACCTGGCGCAGGCCTACGAGTTGGCGCGCGGCACCGATGCGCTGCTGGACAAGCTGGCCGATCGCTTCTGGCCCGGCCCGCTCACCCTCATCGTCCGCGCCGGAACCAAGCTGCCGCTGCGCTCCACGGCCAACACCGGCAATGTGGCCCTGCGCGTGCCCGATGCCGCGATCCCGCGCGCGGTGGTCGAACGCCTGGGCTTGCCCATCACAGCCACCTCGGCCAATCTGCAGGGCCAGTCGGAGTGTACCAACGCGGCCAGCGTCCGCGACCAGATCGGCGATCGCATCCCGCTCATCGTCGACGGCGGCCCCACCGGCCACGCGCAGCCCACGACCATCGTCGATCTCACGCTGGGGTCGGGACGGTGGGCGGTTTTGCGCGAGGGCGCGATTCCCACCCACGAAATCGTCATGGCTTTGGAGCGGTGACAGAAGCAGGGACCAAGGGACCAAGGGAACAAGGGAACGAGAGCGCAGACGAGAAAGAAGTGCGGCGGGGTGCGAGACTAAGAACTGTGAACATTCCACCGCCGATGGTTTACTGAATCCTGAATCGTTGCCTTGATGTCTGCCCAATCCAAGACGAACCGTCACAGCCCCACTCTTCGCATTGCGCTCGTGGTGGTTTTTCTGCTCCTGGCCGGCGCGTTGGGCTGGACCTGGTGGGTCTACGCGCAAATCGAGCGCTACGCGCATCGGGATGACGCCGCACCCGCCGACGCCATCGGCGTGCTGGGCGCGGCGGAGTACGACGGCCGGCCTTCCCCTGTCTACCGCGCCCGCCTGGACCACGCGCTCGTGCTCTACCATCGCGGCATCGCCCCGCTCATCATCACGCTCGGAGGTCCGGGCGGCGATCAGTACACCGAGGGCTCCGTGGGCCGCGAATACCTGAGAAGCAAAGGCGTGCCGGAAAGCGCCATCATCGCCGAGACCGAAAGCCGCAACACCGGGGAATCGGCCCGCCGCATTGCCGTTATCGCGCGCGTGAACGGATTGCACCGCCTGGTGGTGGTCAGCGACGACACGCACATGTTCCGTATTCATGAGATTTGCCTGGCCGATGGCCTGGATGTGCTGACCTCGCCGCGGCCGCGCCCCGCCGTGGAAGAAACGACGCTGGAAGGCGAGCGCATCGCTCACGAGATTCTTAGCTACACCTTCTGGCGGCTGCATCTGCATTAGAAACAGGGAGCGAGTGTGAGTGCGAGTGCGAGTGTGAGTGGAGGCTTGCCGGCTTCAGTGCATGGCGCACAGCAGCGCTAGCGCAAACCCCGCCGCGCTGGCCGTCGAGAGAAAATTCACCGCGTCGTTATTCAGCCAGCCGCATTCCTCGAACGTGGCTCCCAGCAGGCTGTCGAAGAACAGGCCGAAGACGCCTCCCGCCGAGCTCATCCAAAAGAAGCCCCAGCCGCCGCCGAGCGCCCACATTCCCGCCCATGCGACGATGGCAGCCGCAACCACCCCAGCGATTGATCCGGCCAAACTGACGGCGCCGTTGCGGCCGGCATCGACGGCCTTGAACGATGTGATCATGCGCGGACGGCCGCCAATCACCTGCCCGATCTCCGAGGAGACGGTGTCGGCCGCCGCCTCCGCCAGCGCCGCCACAGTGAGGGCAAACAGCAGGCTCGGTGTGGCGGCATGGTGGGGCAGCCAACGGGAATCCATCAGCCAGGACTGCACGGGACTGCTCGCCACCAGCGCAGCCAGCCCCAGGTTGGCCGCGATTTGCGAGGCTGACCGTCCTCTGCGGTTCTCCGCGGATCCCCGCCGCTCTTTTTGCCGCCGGCCGGTGCGCGTGGCGGCGAATGCCAGCAAGGAAACGGTCAGTGTGGGAACGAGCGCCGTATGCCAGGCCTGATAAGGAACGACCGCCGTCGAAAACATAAGGCTGGCCGTGATGAGCGCGCCGGTGACCGCGGCGAAGGGCGTGGCCGCGCGCAGCTTCCACGTCACCAGCCCCAACAGGACGCTGAGGCCGACGGTCCAAACGGCCACGGGAGCCGCATGCGAGGCCCACCAACTGCCGTCCAGCACCACTTCAGTGCCCGCAAACGGCAGCACCGCAAGCAACACCAGCTTCGATTGCCAGGTCAATTTGTTTTCAACCACGCTTCATCCTATCCCGCACTTGCGCCCGGCGAAAATGCTTTTATTCCCCCGCCTTCAGGCCGGTAACCCATCCTCTCTTTGCGCGTCACAGGAATGTGCGCGTGCGGCGGCACGCTTTGGCCCGCCCGGCTGATTTACAATCACCAAGAAAGCAGGAAAGATTCCGAATGAGGCTTTTTCCCATGATTTCAGGCCAGGGGCGTGGCTTTTGGGCCCAGGCAGGCGGGGCGCTTGCAATCGCAGGATTGATTGCAGGTTGTGGCGATAACTACAGGCCGACGGTTTTGCCGGTGGGCAGCAACGGCCCGGCCGCGCAGCCTACTTCCTACGCGGTGGTGGTTTCGTCCACGGGCTCCGCCACGAGCGATGGCGTGGTCACCATCATCGATTACTCGGGCGACACCATCATGACCGAAGCGACGATCGGTCCCGGACCGACGGCGTTTACCCTCGATGTAACCGCGAGCAACGGCTACGCCCTGAACAGCGATAAAACGATTTCCAACTTCCCCATCTCGACCTCGCTGCAAACCAAGCAGGTTTCCTTCTCCTCTCTGTCGACGGCCTCTGCGATCGTGAACCTGACGCCGCTTTCCTTCGGCTTGTGGGCAACCGACCTGAATGGGGATGTTGTCGATCTCTTCATCGGATCGCCGCAAGCCCTTAAGGCGACGGTTCCGGTGGCGACGTCCGCCAGTTCCGCGACCATGCCCATGTTTATTGCCGGGACTCCCACTCCGAACGGCCAGCGCGAATACGTGCTCAGCCAGAACGTGCCTGATACTGCGCCGATGACGTGCAACCTGACGCCGACAACCGTGGGCGTGAATGGCGTGGCAACGCCGATCGAGATCTCCACCGGCACGGCCGATCCGGCCCTCGCCCTGGATCCTTACAATCCTTCCAACGCCCCCGAGGGCTCCACAAATGCGCAGTGTCCCGTCTTCGCATTGCAAACCCCCGACCAGCAGCGGCTGTTCGTACTGAATCGCGGCAGCGACACCATTTCGGTCATCAACACGCAAAACAACACGCTCGACTCCTGCACGCCCTTCCAGAATCAAAATGGGCAATGGATTACCTGCCATCCATCCATCAAGCTCCCGGCGGGTTCGGGGCCTGTCTTCGCGGAATACAACTCCGCCACGCAGCAGCTCATCGTGGCCAATTACGACGGCGGAAGCATCAGTGTCATCAACACCGCCCTGGATGAATACGGCAACGACGCGAACACATACACCAACAGCAATTGCACCACCTATGCCGCCTGCGGCGCGCCCACGGGCGGATTCGGAACGGTGGTCACCATTCCAGTGGGCAACACGGCCACGCCCAATCCTGCAAGCGTGACGGTGCTCTACGACGGTAGCAAGGCCTACACCGCGAATCAGAACGATGGCGTACAAAACGGCACGGTGACGGTGGTTAACCTGTCAACGTACACGGTGGAAAAGACCATCACCGTCGTTGGCCATCCGCGCACCGTGGTGAGCACCCAGAACTCCGAGTTTGCCAAGGTGTACGTGGCCTCGCCCGACAGCCCGTACATCACCATCATCGAATCGACGCCTACGATCATCGACCAGATCGACACCACGGTTCTGGTTGAAGGCCTTCCGATCGATATCCGCACCACCACGCCAAACGGTTCGGGCGGCAACAGCAATTACAGCAGCCGCGTGCCGGGTTACGGGCAGCCGTGCAATTTGCCGGGTAGCGCACCGCTGGTTTCGCTGGTGGCCTGCCAGAAACAGTAGTCTCTGCCATCATTGCGACGAGCGCCGTTGCAGCCGGAAGTTAAGAGCCCGAAGGGCCATTCCCCGCGGGGGAGTGGCCCTTTGATCGTAGAAGGAGCTGATTCGGACCATGGCGAATGCGGCAAAAGCGCGTCCGCTGAAGAGCCGTCTCGACCTGCTGCTCGTCAAACGCGGCTACACGGCAAGCCGCGAGCGCGCCCGCGCCTTGATCCTTGCCGGCCGCGTGCTCGTCAACGAGCAGAAGATCGCGAAGTGCGGAACTGCGGTTGCGCAGGACGCCCCAATTCGCATGCTCGGCGAGGATCAGCCTTACGTGAGCCGTGGAGGCTTGAAGCTGGCCGCGGCCCTGGCACACTGGAAGATCGACGTGAAGGACCGCGCCTGTCTCGATATCGGCGCCTCGACCGGCGGCTTCACCGATTGCCTGCTGCAACACGGCGCCGCGCACGTCACCGCCGTCGATACCGGCTTTGGGCAGATCGACATGAAGCTGCGCAACGACCCGCGCGTTCAGCTCATGGAGCGCACCAACGCGCGGTTTTTGGAGCCGGGCTCGCTCGCGGAACTCGTCCAAAACCAGGGGAAAAACCAGGAAAAGAACCAGAAGAAAACTCTGCTAGCGATGGATGTTTCGTTCATCTCCGCCACGCTGCTTTTGGGGCCGGTCTTTGCCGCCGCGCCCGCGCTGGTGGAGGCCGTGATTCTTGTCAAGCCGCAGTTTGAGGCCGGCCGCGAGCATGTGGGCAAAGGCGGCATTGTGCGCGATGCTGCCGCGCATCAGTTGGCGATCGACAGGGTGGCGAAATGCGTGCGCTCGCTCGGTTGGATGGTTGTCGAGACCATCCCCTCGCCCATCACGGGCGCCGAAGGCAACCACGAATTCCTGCTCTACGCGCGCCGTGCGTGAAATGAAGTCTCGACGCAATCAGGGCTTGTTCAGTGTCACGCCGAGCGTTGGGAAGACCGTCCTCCGCGCCAACATCAAACCGATGCGCCACAATTGCCGCAAAGCGTCGACGCGCCGTTTAGCCTCGCGCCGCAACGTGTGCAGAAAGCAGCGCCGGTCTGGCCTGTAAACGGTTGCGGCGGCGCGGCGAACCCCACCGGAGTGAAGCCTGCGGTCCCGGCGAAAACCCCGGCCGCCTGCTCAGGGAACTTGGGATTGGGACCGTATTGATTCGTTCCCGGATCGCTATCCGTGCACAGGAAAACGACCTGGAACACGGCCGCGATGAGCCCCAGGAAAGGAATAATGCCGAGGACCATCAACAACAACAGCATCCAGCCGCTCTTGCCGACGTCGTGGAATCGGCGCACCGCAACGGCCAGCGATGGGATCACCGCGGCCAGAGCGTAAAGGACGAAGGGAATGAACAAGACGGCCCCGTAGTCCCGCGAAATTGCGAGTCCAATGCCGCCGAGCACGCCCAGTCCAAGCGCGACCAGGAAGTTGTAGAGCACGAACATCCAATACTCGCTGCGCCGCGAGCGTCCATCGAACTCGGCGTATCTCCTCCACACCATCAAATACCAATCCATCGCACCCTCTCTTTCTGGTTACTTCTTGAACGCGGCGGTTCTGGCGCGCCACTGGCAATAACAGCCCGCTGCCGCAGCTAACGAGCAGGTTCCACATTCTGGCGTCGAGAGAGTATACAAACTGGAGTCTGAAAAAGCCAACAACTTTCCCGCGCCGCAATCTTCGACCGGTTCGCAGTGCAGCCCCATCGCGCTCAGCAAGTGTGCAGACTGGTCCCGGCACAGGCGATCCGTTACACTCGAAGCAATGACCCGCGTCGCCATCGTCTCCAAGCCCAATCGCAAAGAGCTCAGGCGCCTCCTGCCGGAACTGGTTGTGTGGTTGCGAGAGCGCGGCTACGATCCGATGCTGGATCGCGAGAGCAGCGCCTACACCGATGCCGCGCCGGCGATGGACCGCGCGGAGCTGCCCTTGCATGCGCCGGATCTGGTCATCGTACTGGGCGGCGACGGCACTCTGCTGGCCGCGGCGCGCATCTTTGCCACCGTGGGCACGCCCATTCTCAGCGTGAACCTCGGCTTTCTCGGATTCCTCACCGAAGTGCGCCTTGCCGATCTCTACGCAACTCTCGAGAACTGGTGCGCCGGCTGCCACTCGCTCGACGAGCGGGCCATGCTGCATGCCGCGCTCTGGCGAGGGGGAGCCGAGCAAGCCAGTTTCGAGGCGCTAAACGAGGTCGTTGTCTCCAAGGGCGACATCGCCCGCATGGGCGACTTCGCCGTGGAACTGGACGGCAAGAGTGTGGCGCGCTTCCGCGCCGACGGCGTCATTGTCTCCACGCCCACAGGCTCGACGGCCTACACGCTCGCCGCCAACGGTCCCATCCTGACGCCGGATGTGGATGCCATGGTGGTCACGCCCATCTGTCCCCATCTGCTCACGCTGCGGCCCATTGTGGTGCGCGGCGACGCTGCGCTCACCGTTCGCGTCGAAGGCGTTCCCGACGTCGCGCTGCTCACCATCGACGGCCAGCAGAAGGTCGAACTGCGCCGCGGCGACGAGATGCGCTGCTGCCGCTCCGGCCACACCGTCAAGCTGGTTCGCCTGGGCGAAAGCGGTTTTTTCGACGCCTTGCGCAGCAAGTTGAGCTGGGGCGAGCAGTAGCCGAGTGGGGGCGAGCCGCAGCTGAAACGTGAAAGGGCGCGACTTCAGTCGTGCCGAAGGATGCCACCAAGAACCGGTGGGCTTTAGCCCCTGAGGAAGACTCTCGGTGCTTACTTTATATCCAGTCCAAGGTCGTTTCTCACGGCTCTCGCTGGATGGACTCTTTCCTTGCCTATGCGTACCTTTTCCATCGTCGCGGAAGCGAGATAATAGTCCTCCAGATCTTCCAACCCATTCTCGATCATCTCCCGCACGTAATATGTTTTGGTGCGGCCCGTACACTCAGCGAGGCGCTCAAGCCTCTGCGCAACGGCGCGATCAAGGCGAATCGACATTGTCATAGGCTTATTTCGTTAACTCGGCCAGCAACACCTGCGCCTTGGCCGCCAACGTGTGCGCGCCCTCCACATCGCCGGAGGCGAGAGCCGCCCTGGCCTGCTTCAGAAACTCCCGGATGTGATCGGCAGTCTTTTGCTCGGAGTCGCTCAGCGTGCGATTGATGCCATTCAGCCGTCGCTCGATGTCCGTAATGGAATTGTCCATTTGCAGGCGCGAGTCCGCAGGATCGCCTGAGGAAAGCTGCCCGATGGCGCTCACGACGGGGTTGGGAGGCGGCGCCGCATCAGGTGCGGCTGCGGCATCCTCCGTATTCTCAGCGGGAGGTCTCCTGTGCCGCACCGGCGGCCGGATCGGTTCCACTCTCTCTCTCATGTTGTAGATGGAGTACGCGGCAACGACCGTATCCGCGGGCGGCAGCTCGATGTCGACAAGTTGAATGGATGCCGAAGGCTGAACCCGTGGCGCAAGCATCCGTGCCTGTAGGGGCTTCGCTTTGTGAAAGGGCACTTCGAAGCATCCCGTGAGCAAGAACGGCAGCAGCCACGCGACGCTCCTCACTGGCGACTTCATTTCCCCAACTCCGTATCGCTTCGAATACTCGCGGGTTGCGGAACCCGGAGTCCCCGGCCTGCGGCGGTGAGTGGAATTCGCAGTCGGAATTCCGTGCCACGGCCTTCTCTCGATTGTACGTCCACGCTGCCGTGATGCAATTGCAGGATGCGGTAAGTCATTGCAAGTCCAATGCCGCTGCCTCCGCTCTTGGTCGTGAAATAGAGGTCGAAGATCTTTTCCTGGAGTTTGGCGGGAATGCCGTGGCCTTCATCCTTGATGTGGAGAACGGCATTCCTCGCTCTCAGCGGCGAAGTTCCGTCGCCGGGAACCCCGAAAGCTCGATCTTCATCGAGAACGACCTCAAGTTTGCCGCCTTCGGGCATGGCCTGGGCGCCGTTCTGAATCACGTTGAGCGCTGCCTGTTTGAGCAGGTCGGCATCGACGTTGGCGAGCAGCGGATAGGGGGGCATCCGGCTGATCAAGGTTACATTGCGGGTGGAAAGCTCGGCCGTGGCCAGAGCCACCACGTCGCCAAAAACGTTGCGCAGATCCTGCTCGCGCAGGTCCAGCTCGACGGGCCGGGAGAAGTCGACCAGAGTTTGCACCACCCGGTCGAGCCGATGAATTTCGGCTTCGATGACCTCGATATGATGGCTGGCAGGGGCGCTGGAGTCGCCCAGCTTGGACTTGAGCAGTTCGAGATGGACGACAATGGCATTGATGGGGTTCTTCACCTCATGGCCTACGCCGGAGGTGAGCCGGCCAATGGCCGCCATGCGCCGCGAGAGCTCCAACTCCGACCCGATCTCCTCGACCGACTCCAGGTCGTGCAGCGTCACCAGAGCGCCCAATCCCGGACTCGTCCGATCGTCATGAATCAGATCCAGCGAGACCTGAATGCGCCTTCCCGTCTCGGTGCGAATCTCCACCTGCGCCAGGGTGGTGCCCGCGTCGAAGGCATCGTCCAGCATCTGGCCCAGCACCGTTGAGCTGTCGAAGATCTCTCTCACGTGCCGGCCCAGGATCGCGCTTTGATCGATAGCCAGGAAGCGCCGCGCCGCCTCGGAGACCAGCACCGCCCGCCCGTCCCCGGTGAAGAGCAGAATTCCGTCCTGCAGATTGCCGAGAATCTGATCCAGATTCTCCTTCAACGCGGAAAAGACCTCTTCCACATTTCGCATTCGATGACCGATGAAATCGATCTTGTTGGAGACGCGCGCCGCCGTATCCTCCTTGGCCGCCTCTTTCTTCTCATCCTCGCCAGCCGCCTCGCTGGCCGCCGTCCAGTAATCGAGTTGCAGGCTGATCTCTTCCAACGGCCGCAGCGCCAGGTTGCTCAACAGGAAAGCCGCGGTCAGAGCCGCGCCCAGCACCAGCGCCATCAGCGTGATGGTTGCCGAAAGCCAAGGCTCATAGACGGCGCGCAGAAACGTCGTGCGCACTCCCACATGCACCGTGGCAAAGGGCTGTCCATTGCGCTCCAACGGCGCCACCACGTCATAGACCTTGGGCGGACCGAAGACCTCCTGCATCAACTCAATGGGTTTGGCGTCCAGCAGTTGGTTATAGTCGGGGCGCGCCGGCAGCGGCTTGTCTTCGTTTTCGGGATTGGTGCTGAGCAGCGTACT
>PLSB01000106.1 GCA_003165005.1 Acidobacteriaceae bacterium
GCCGTGGGGATGGTAGACACCCATGGCCTGGCCCACAACTTTGGCGCACTTGGTGTACTTTTTGTTGTACTGCAGGCCCATCTCGCTGAGGGTGTAAAGCACACGGCGATGGACGGGCTTAAGACCGTCACGGGCATCGGGAAGCGCACGCCCGATGATCACGGACATGGAGTAGTCGAGATAGGAGCGGCGCATCTCCTCTTCGATGTTGATGGGAATGAGGTTCGTGCCGCCGGGAGGGTTCGCTCCGCCGAGAGGAAGCTGGGGATTCTGATCGTCTGCCATAGGCTTTTTCGAGGGCGTGCAGGAAGGCGGCAAAAAGTCCGGAAAAAGCAGGGCCGGATCCGCAGCTCATCGCTACTATTTTAGAGGTTCGAGGCGGCTTTTTGCAAGGGTTGAATGTGGAAATAAGCCTTTATTTTTCTTTCAATTACAGGAGTCTTCCATTTGCGATCCCGAGGCTCTCTCGACTCAGGCGGCAAGGCGCTTGCTTGTCTTCGCTCCTGCGGTCCGTCTGGAGCCCTTGGGAGTCCGTTTCGTGGGCTTTGGGGCCTCACGCTTTTCCCCGAATCCCGACAAAACCACCGGCGCCCGGTCGGGAAACTCAACGATCAGCGACAGCTTTCCTCCCAACCCCTCCACATAGTTTCGCAGCGTGGAAAGATAGAGATCCGTGCGCTTCTCGATCCGCGAAATGCCCTCCTGACCTATTTTGAGTTTTTTGGAGAGCCGTGCCTGGGTGAGCTTGCGCAGGCCGCGCATCTCGCGCAGGTTGATTTCCTGGCGAATCTCGTCGGCACGCTTAAAGATCCGGGTGCGCCGCTCTTCCGGCATTTGATTCAGGATTTCTTCCAATGTCACTGTCATTTCGATGTCCTCCCTTGCATCCGAAGCGTTTGCAAATGACGGTCGAACCGCCTATCCGCCACCGCGATCAGGTCACGGTAGAACCGTCGTTGCGAAATTCCCGCCTTGTTTCCCGCAACGAGTAGAACCGCCTTTCGCTCCGGGTCGAACGCAAAGGCAATCCGCCATACGCCACCATCAGCCCGAAAGCGCAACTCCTTCATGTTCGCATGTCGGGAACCGTTTAGGGTGTCCACCAATGGCCTACCCAGGAGCGGCCCCATTTCGCGGAGGTTCACCGTTAAGGCGAGCAGTTCGTCCTGAACCGCCTCTGGAAGTGCCTCATACTCTGCAACAAATTCGACGTGGAGATCTACTCTCCACTCGTCACTATTATGCTCCACAATGCCTAATGTCTTCAAGTGCATTTTCTGTTCCTACACCAATCCCGGCAGGCTCAACATGCATAGCACCGCCTGCAAGGCGACCATCGCCGCCGCCGCGCCCAGCGCCCAGCGTCCGCGCGGGCCGTCGTAGGCGTCGGCGAAGACGCCGCCCACAAAGGTCAGCAGAAATGGCTGCGCCCAGAGCCACGGGCTGCCCGCAGAGCCGGTCATCACGAGCACAAAGCAAACCAAAGCGCAAAGCAGCGGAGCTGTGTTGCCGAAGTAGCGCGATCGGCGCGCGCCCAGATAGAGCACCAGTGCGGCGAACGCGGCCACCGCGATGCCGGCATTCGGGAGCGCGCCGAAAAAGCGCCGGGCCGGGTCCAGCGAAAACCACAGGAAGCCCGCCGCGGAGCGAAAGACGTAGCTCGACGCGTCGGGCGAAAAGCCGTAGCAGGCAAACACCAGCACGAGCGCGCCGGCCCCGGCTGCCAGCACCACGGGCAGCGTCTGGCTCCTGCGGCCCTCCGCCACCCAAAGCATGGCCGCCAGGCCCAGCAGCGCGGCCAGGGGAAGCGCCACAATGTGCGCGGCCGCCGCCACGCCGAGAATCGCCGTGAGCAGAACGACGCGCGGACGCCATTTGGCAACCGGCCCTTGCATGGCGTGGGCGACGCCGATCGATGTGTAGACGCCGCCAAAGACGCCCAGCGCGGCCAGCACCTCGGGGTTGGGCGTGACGCAGGCCCGCAGCACCGCGGGCGAGAAGCAGTAGAGCCCGAGCGCCGTGTAGCCGCCCAGATTGCCATAGAGCCGCCGCGTGACCCACCAGATGCATCCGCCCAGCAGAAAGCCTGCAAAGAGAAACGGCAGCCGCATCAGCAGCAGGATGTGCGTCATCTGATGGCGCAGCTCCCATGTGCTCAGCTCCGATCCAGAGCTTTGCACTACGCGATTCTCCGGCTTGCGCTCGAGGTCGAGCCCGCGCTCGGCCAGAAGATTCAGCGTGAGCGGAAGCCCCGCCAGCCGGTAGGCAAGAATGCCGTCGTGGATGTTGCCGCAGGAGGTGTAATAGCCGGCCAGAGGCGAGGGCTTCTCCCAGGTCTCGCGTCCGCAGCGCGCGTACTGGTAGTCGAGGTCGGTCAGTGTCTGGCGGGTAACCAGCCAGAATCCCTGGAGGAGAAAGAGCGCCAGCAGTCCCGCCGCGATGCGTTGCGGCAGATTGAAGCGAAAGCGGCGAAGGGCTTGAAACCGGTGGGTCATGCGAATCGAGCAGACGTTAACAGTCTAAACGCTGGTTCACGGAGTTCTCAGTTTCTCACAGCCGGAGAGCCGTTTCGGTGCTATCCTCCTCTGCAAGGGCTTGCGCATGAGCAGATTTTTCACTCTTGGCCACTCGAACCACGATCTGGAGGCTTTGCTTGCCCTCCTCCGCCAGCACGAGGTCGAGGTGGTGGTCGATACGCGCAGTTCGCCCTACTCGAAGTATGTCCCGCAGTTCGACAAGGAACTCTTGCAGCGTTCCTTAGAGGAAACTGGAGTCCGCTACCTCTTCCTTGGCGCGGAACTGGGCGGCCGCCCGGCCAACCCCGCCTACTACGACGCCAAAGGCCGCGTCCTCTACAGCCGGCTCCGCGACGACGCCCGCTTCCAGGCAGCCATTGTGCGCCTGGAGTCCGGCATGGAGCGCTTCTGCGTGGCCCTGGTTTGCGGCGAGGAAGACCCCGCTCACTGCCATCGCCGCCTGCTCATCGGCCGCGTGCTCGCCGAGCGCGGCCACACCATGATTCACATTCGCGGCGACGGCCGCCTGGAATCCGACGAAATGGTCGCCGCGGCCTCCGGGAAGTCGCTCCTCGACGCTCAGGGAGAGCTTTTTGCGGAAATCGAAGAGGATAAATGGAGATCTACAGCATCGGTTTTACCCAAAAATGCGCCGGCGAGTTCTTCGGCGCATTGAAGGCCGCCGGCATAGAACGCCTGCTCGATGTGCGGTTGAATAACACTTCGCAACTTGCGGGCTTCGCAAAACAATCCGACCTCAAATACTTTCTTGAGGAGATTTGTGGCGCCGTGTATGAGCGTGAACCCCTCCTTGCGCCCACGCAGGAGATTCTCGACGCATTTAAGAAACAAAAGGGGAGCTGGGAAACCTACACGGAGGCCTATCTTGCGTTGATACAGTCGCGAAAGGTCGAGTCGGCCATTTCACAGGAAAGCTTTCAAAGACGAACAGTCTTATTGTGCAGCGAAGCATCCGCCGAGCATTGCCATCGCAGATTGGCGCTCGAATACCTGCAGCAGCACTGGAACGATGTAGTCATTCATCATCTCTAGATCTGAGTTCCGGAGGGTTGTCAGCTCTATGAGTGTCGACCGGGTTCTCTGTCTTGCGAACTCCTATAAACACAACCACCGGTGTGTTGCCGGGATCGATCTCGCAACCAAGCGATGGGTCCGGCTTGTCGGCAGAAAGATCGCGGGTTGCCTGACCGTCGAGCAAACTCGCTACGAGAACGGTACCGAGGCTGCACTGCTCGATCTGTTTGAAGCGGAGATCGGGGAGAGTTGCGGGTCAAACAGCCACCCGGAAGACGTATTCGCGGCGGAAGGGAGGTGGCATCGCGTGCGTCGCTTCGACGAGCCGCGCGACAAGCTATTTCTTGAGAATCTCGCGAGCAAGCGCCCAGTTCTTTTTGCGGATTACGGCGACAGAATTCATGTCGACAAGTTTGCCAACGCCCCAGCCACCCACTCTCTTGAGCTTGTTCAACCCGACGACCTGAGGTGGTGGATTCGCGAAGAAAACAGCAAGCGCCGCAATCGCGCGCTGTTCCGCCTGAATTACGGTAGCCGCCCGCGCTACGATCTGGCCGTCACAGATCCGCAATGGCTCAATCTGCTGAATTTTCTGCCTGCCGGAATCTACCCGCATTCTCTCTTCTTCAAGGACAAACTGCCCGTCACTCTCCTGACGGTGAGCCTCAGCGAGCCGTTCGAGAACTTTCATTACAAACTGGTGGCTGGGGTCGTCAACCTCCCGGCTTGAAAGCATTCGTCGCCGCTCTGCCGGATGCCTGCCCTTCGCGCGCCCAAAAAGAAAGCCGCCCCGAAGGGCGGCTTTCCGTGAGTGGACGTGGCGGTTAGTTGAAGATGACGCCAACGGTGACGTTGGTATTTGGGACGGTGGCTGAGTATGGGGTGCCGGTGTCATCGATGTATATACCGGTAACGCTAAGAGGCGCTACGCAGTAGTTTGGTCCATTCGCGGTCCAGAGGATCGGCCCGGTAAGGAGATTGCCGTGGGAATCACTCGGGGCGCAACTGGTGGACCAGCCTCCGAACGTCCCCGTCCCCGCCCCCACCTGTTGCGCCTCTATCAGTACGCCTGGCGTCGTGCCGGTGAGCGGAGGCGCAACGGTGTTTTCCGGGTAGGTTGCTGTGCATACAGAACCGCCGGCGCCACCGCTCAGGGCCCAACCGGGGCCGCAGTGGAGCACATTTGGCGTAGCGGTGGCCGAAGCAGCAGTCACATACCAATTCGTAGTGTTCACGCCTTCGTTGAAAATCGTAAGCGTCGAAAGAAGCGGCTGAGGCGGTTCCTCACCGGGATAACACGTGGCGGTCGTGGCGCCCGCCGCAGGAAGAGCCTGGGGGCAGCTAAAGGTAGCCTGCGCGGTCTGGATCGTTCCATTGGTGGGATCTAAGGGATTGTTATCTTCGCTCATTACTTCCGCAACGATGGTGGCCTGTCCACTCGCATAGGCAGTAACGATCCCGCCGCTGGCCCCGAGATTTGCCCCTGTACTTGCCGTACCGCAGTTCGAGCCTGTGCTGTTGGTGCCGGCGGCGGAACTGTTGCTGACGGGAAACGCCTCCGGCAAGGTTGAGATCCAAAGGGTGCATGGATCGTTGGTCACATCCCGGACGTAGGGAGGCGTCGCGTACGTCGCGATCGCAAGGAATTGTCCGGTCAACTGGAAGTCGCCCACCGCGATCGCGCCGGGAATGACGGTGAGCGAAAGAATGGGCAAGGCCGGAGTCGTACTTGTCCCGGTAACGGCCGCCGTACCGGAAACGATGGACTTGTCCTGGTTTTGCACCTCTACTGTAATCGTGCTTGGGCCCACGCCCGCATCCGTCACCACTCCATTGCCAGCGGTCAGTCCTGATGTGACCGTCACGTGCGTTAGATCGCTCGACAACCATGTCGTATTCGGCAAATTGGTTACATCTTGCTGGAGGCCGGTGCCTCCCTGGGTGGCCAGCGCAGTCAAGTTGGCCGATCCTCCGGCCGCTAGCGACTCGCTGCCGGGAACGATCGTCACCGCCGTGAACTGCTCCGCCAGACCCGCACTGACCGAAAACGTCCCTGTCCCTGTCACGGTGCTTCCGCCGCTTGGATTCGTGTACTCAGCGATGATGGCGTCGCTGCCTTGACTCACCGCCGTAGCAAAGCCTGTAGTGGCGCCGATGGTGGCAATCTGCTGGCTGGCCGATTTCCAAGTCACTGCGGTGGTCAGGTCCGTTGTCGCCCCGGTGCTCGAGGTTCCAATCGCGAGGAACTGGGTGGTGTCGCCGGGGATTGCCACCGACTGAGAACTCGGAATCACGCTCAGCGACGTAATTCCCCCGATGGTGCCGATTCCCGTCGTGCCGCCGGCCACCGTCACCGCCGCCGTCGCTGAAATGAGGCCCGTGTACCCGTTCATGGACGCCGTGATCGTCGTGGTCCCCGAGGTCAGAGCAGTCACCAGGCCGGGGGTAGTGTTGCTGACGGACGCTACCGCGGGATTACTCGACGTCCATTTCGCCTGGGCAGTATCGTCCTGTGTCGTCGAAGGGTGGCCGCTTCCGTGGCCCACCGTTCCTATGGCCGTGAGCTGCAAGGTCTGGTTCACCGTCAGCGATGCCGTAGAGGGCGAAATCGACAGGGTATCCACCAAAGGATTCGAGCATCCGGCGAAGGGCAGCGCCAGTGCAACCAGAAGGAGCGCCCAGGGTGAGAATCGATTATGCATGACTTACCTCCGGAGTCTGCGTTAGCTTTGACGGCGACACAACGGCGTCATGGCAGACTCTCGCCGGTTCTACGCCACCAAGTATATGGCAGTGAAACCAGCGGCTTTGTGGCGCGGGACGCTATACTTTCGCATTCCGCACCAAGACAGTCAATATACCACTGCTCGCAGCCTTTTGCTTGAGCGACCGGTCTATTCGTTGCATGTGCCTGCGCTTTGCCGCAGCCACTGGGAAAGGCTACACTTCTCCTCAGCATGGCCATCGCCCGCGACAACTCTCCGGAACGCCTGGTCAGCGCCGCGCGCGCCGACGAGGAACAGGGGTTTGAACTCAAGTTGCGCCCGCGCTGGCTGCGCGAGTTCATCGGGCAATCCAAAGCCAAAGAGCAGCTCTCGATCGCCCTCGAAGCGGCCAAGTCCCGCGGCGAAGCCCTCGACCACGTGCTGCTCTTCGGCCCGCCCGGCCTCGGTAAAACCACGCTCGCCACCATCATCGCCAACGAGCTCGACGTCGGCTTCCAGCAAACCTCCGGTCCGGCCCTCGTCATTCAGGGCGACCTGACCGCCATCCTCACCAATCTGCGCGAGCGCCAGGTTCTCTTCCTCGACGAGATTCACCGCCTGCAAGCGGTGCTCGAAGAAAAGCTCTACACNNCTCGACATCATCATCGGCCAGGGACCGGCGGCGCGCACCCACGTGATGGAGATCAGGCCCTTCACCTTCATCGGGGCCACCACGCGCCCCGGCCTGCTCTCGTCGCCCTTGCGCTCGCGCTTCGGCATTCTGCTGCGCCTGGAGTTCTACACCGAAGAGGAGCTGCGCATTATCGTCGAGCGCTCCGCCGAGGTGCTGCAGATCCCCATCGATCGCGACGGCGCGGCGGAGATTGCGCTGCGTTCCCGCGGCACGCCGCGCATCGCCAACCGCCTGCTGCGCCGCGTGCGCGACTACGCCCAGGTGCGCGGCTCGGGCTCCATCGACCTCCCCACGGCCAATGCGGCGTTGACGCTGCTGGAAGTCGATGCGCACGGCTTCGACGAAATCGACCGCCGGTTGATGCTGACCATCATGCAGAAATACGATGGCGGCCCAGTAGGCCTGGGCACATTGGCCGCCACGCTCGCCGAGGAAGAAGACGCGCTCGAAGAGGTCTACGAGCCGTTCCTGATTCAGATTGGTTTTCTGGATCGCACGCCGCGCGGCCGCGTGGCTACGCGCCTTGCCTACGAGCACTTCGGCATCGCGGCCCCCGGCCGCCAGACAGGTTTGTTTTAGAAGCGGCGAAGCAGGACCGCCGACCCTAACTCCGCTAGCTCCGCTAACACCGCTAACCCCGCTTAAGGAGAACAATCATGGCCCTCACCGAATCCACCATGCTCTCGCTCGGCACCGTCGCCCCCGACTTCTCGCTCACCGATGTCATTACCGGCAAGACCTTCGCCCGCGACGATTTTCGCGGCGAGAAGGGCCTGCTCGTGCTCTTCATCTGCGCCCATTGCCCCTACGTCCAGCACATCGAAGAATCCCTCGGCGAGCTCAGCGCCGACTACGCAGAAAAACCCCTCAACATTGTCGCCATCAGCTCGAACGACGCGACCACGCACCCGGCCGACAGTCCCGCCGGCCTCAAGCAGCAGGCCCTTGCGAACGGTTTCAGATTTCCCTACCTCTACGATGAGTCGCAGGCCGTAGCGCACGCTTACAAAGCCGCCTGCACGCCCGATCTTTATCTCTTCGACGCCGATTTCAAGCTCGTCTACCGCGGCCAGTACGACGCCAGCCGCCCCGGCAACGGAATTCCCGTGACAGGCAAGGATCTGCGCGCGGCTATCGATGCGGTCCTCGCAGGCAACCCCGTCCCCGCCGACCAGAAACCGTCGATCGGCTGCAACATCAAATGGAAGGCGTGAGAGAAAGCGGAGCTAGCGGAGTTAGCGGTGCTGGCGGAGCTAGCTGGAACGGCGGATTGCATGAGCTCCGCGAACGACGCGAACGCCGCTATTAGAGCGGAACCATGATTGCTGTACCCCAGAGCTCCGTGCCCCATCCTTGCGGCTTTTTTCTGTCGCAAGGGTGGGAGGCCACCATCGCTGGGTACAGCATCTCTGGTTCCGGTCTAGCGGCCGCATAAGCAATGTCCTGTCAGGCGCGCCGGAGGCGCAGCGTTTGTTAGCCCCGCGCTTCAGCGTGGGGTCAGCGAATTGAATAAATTTGCTCCGGAGTCCCGTAGGGACGGTGCAAGGGCGTTTTCATTTGCAGAAATCGATAGATGGTACGGCGACCGGCGTGAGCCCCGCTAACTCCGCTAACTCCGCCAACTCCGCTAGCTCCGCCAACCCCGCTGCCCTTACGCCCCCACCGGCGCAGGCGAGAGCCCGGAAAGCAACTCCCGAATCTCCAGCAGAACCTCGTCGGGCCGCGATGTCTTCAAAGGCAGCTTCAGCACGCCCTGCGGCGTGAACTGCGCGCCGCGCTTGGCATTGCGCGCCACCAGTTGCATCAAGTGCGCAGGATCGACCGCGGCATTTTCGGTGAAGCGAATCTGCAGCTCGCCGCGCTTGCGGTCGATCTGCGCCACGCCTATGCGCTCGCACTCCAGGCGCAACTCGGCCGCCTCTAGCAAATAAACAGTGGGGTCGGGCAGCGCGCCGTAACGGTCTTGCATCTCGGCGCGAAGCTCCTGAATCGCGGCCTCGCTGATCGCGCCGGCAATCTTCTTGTAGAGCCGCAGGCGCTGGTTTTCTTCGGGCACGTAGCTCTCGTCGATGCGCAGCGTGATGCCGAGGTTGAGCTGTGTGGCCGGCCGCTCCTCGCTGCCCTCGCCTTTCAATTCTTTCACTGCTGCCTCAAGCATCGTTGTATACAGCTCAAATCCCACGGCCTCGATGTGGCCGCTCTGCTCGCCGCCGAGCATGTTGCCCGCGCCGCGCAGTTCGAGATCCAGCGCCGCAATCTTGAATCCCGCGCCCAGGTCGGAGAACTCTTTGAGCGCCGCCAGCCGCCGCCGCGCAATCTCCGTCAACTCGTTCTCCGGCGGAATCAGCAGGTACGCATACGCTCTTCGATTCGAGCGCCCCACGCGTCCGCGCAATTGGTAAAGCTCGCTCAATCCGTGCCGCTCCGCGCGATTGATCAGGATTGTGTTCGCCAGCGGAATGTCGAGCCCATTCTCGATGATGGTCGTCGCCACCAGTACATCGAACTCGTGGCGCATGAAGGCGAGCATCACCTTTTCGAGATCGCTTTCGCCCATCTGCCCGTGCGCCACGGCCACGCGCGCCGCCGGCACAAGCTCCTGAATGCGCGCGGCGATTTCGTAAATGGATTCCACGCGGTTGTGCACGAAAAACACCTGCCCGCCACGCTCCAGCTCCAACTCGACAGCCGGCCGGATCAGCTTCTCGTCAAACTTCGCCACCACGGTTTGAATCGCCATGCGGTCCTTGGGCG
>PLSB01000098.1 GCA_003165005.1 Acidobacteriaceae bacterium
CACGCATCGATTCAGACAACCATGAACGTGTATGGACAGGCAATGCCGGAGTCGAAGAGGGAAGCAAATGGGAAAGTCGTCACGATGGTGCTCAAGCCGATGAAAGCGTGCGCCTGAAGTACAGATTTTCCTTATTGGGAGTCAGTGGGAGTGAATCCAGTTTTTGAATTCACTCTAAACCACTGATTTGATTGGTTGCGGGGGCTGGATTTGAACCAGCGACCTTTGGGTTATGAGCCCAACGAGCTACCGGGCTGCTCCACCCCGCACTCCTATCTTAGCAAGCGGAGAAAGCGGGGTCAATCGAGTTCGAGAGTCTTTTTCGGCCGGCGCGGTGCAAATCGCGCGGCTCAACCGTAGGTATCGGCTGGTTCTCTCTGGATTTTTTGAGAATCAAGCTCTTTTTGCGGACTGCGCCGCGGCATCTTCGCACCCATCGATGCGCGGCGTCCACTTCCCGCGGCGCTTACTTCACGTCGGTCCCGGCGTCGTTATTTTCGCCTTCGACGGAGATGCGCAGCGAGCGCAGAAAGTGCAGATCGTGTTGCGTGAAGGCTCCCGCCTCCGCGGTGGTCTCGGCGCTGGCCTCGGCCGCGGACTGGCCCGCTTCGCCCTTCTTAACCGGTACCGCGGTGACCTCGTTCAGTCCGATCGTCGCCTCCAGCATCAGCAAAACGTCGAAGCCGTGCTTGCGGATGTCCTGCACCACGCCCGCAATCTGTTCGCTCTCAATGACCGACTCGTGAATAGCCTCGCCGAGTTGCTGAATCAGTTCGCGCAGACGGGATGTCACGGTCACCTCCACGAGCGGCATCCCATATGGGAACACATGGGAGCGGCGGCTTGGATTCTTTCTACATTACTGCCAATCCCGTTCGAGAGCAACCGGGAGCTGCAGCTTTGGAGCAGGAGTGCGTCAGTTTGAAGTTCTCGCGAAAGGGCACGACTTCCAGCCTGCCCTGAGCTTGCCGAAGGGCGCCGCAGGCGCCTTAAAAAACTTCAAGGGCCTTAGCCCCTGATGGACAATTTCGCTCAAATTGGCCCACTTCCCATGGAG
The DNA here is from genome assembly GCA_003165005.1 of Acidobacteriaceae bacterium. Taxonomy (GTDB): domain Bacteria; phylum Acidobacteriota; class Terriglobia; order Terriglobales; family Acidobacteriaceae; genus Telmatobacter. The sequence continues at coordinate 1,058 of PLSB01000098.1, forward strand.
CAAAGCGATTGAGACCGCTGCTACCATCATAAACGGTATGAGAGCTCGCAGGATTGGCCGCGCTCTGGGCATCGCAGTCCGCGTCGCCGGACGCATCGCCGGGCAGCGTGTGACGGCTCCGGCCCAAGGCTCGTCCGCTCGTCCGTATGTGCATCCAGCCGTTCCGGTTGCCGGCTCTCGGAACCGGAACCTCGACGCCGGTCAGGCGGCTGCCCGCGCCACGGTCCAGGCCGGGCGGTCCGTGAGCCGCGGCGTGGGCGGTTTCTTCGCTCCCTTCCGCCGCGTGGGCGGAATCCTGTGGCTCGAAGTTACCGGAGTTTTTTTTCTGCTTCCCGTGGTTGTCTTTGCGCCCGCGCTCTGGCGCGCCATCCTCGCCTATCCGCACACGAGCGACCACAAGACACTCTGGCTCACGGCCGGAGTGATGGCGGTTTTTCTCTACCTCGGGATCAGTTCGTTCTGGCGCGCGCACCGCCGTTCCATGCGGGGCTAGGTTGCATCTCCGTCGCTCGGGAACAATCCGGGCTGCTCTTCACCCGGCCGCGCCGCCTCCACCCGCTTGCGCCCTGCGGCACCGATCAAGCTCACCACCTCAAGGGTCTGGATCGCCTGCCGGGGCACGTAGATGCGCTGGGTATTGGAGCGCGTATCGGGCGGGGTCAGGAGCAGGCCGGCGCCGTCCACCAGAGAACGGTCATTGGCCGCCAGCCCTTCCAACTCGTCGCCGTCGCCCAGAGTCAGGCGCAACCAGAGTCCGGCGGTGCGCGGCCGCAGCGAAAACCGCTTGCGCAACAACCGCTCAGGGTTCGCCTGGTCCGCCGCTCCGGCAGGGAAGTCGCGCACATAGCAGACCCACTTCACCTGCTCCCAGCCCACGCGGACCACCTTGCCGCCGAGATCGAGAAACTCCAGTTCCGCCTTCTGCTGGCCGAAATCGGCGCCCGCGTAGCCGGCGCTCCAGTCGCGCGAAAACTTACGCACGATGACGGGTTTGCGCGCTGAGGCCATCGCTCTGGATTGTCGCACGGCGAGGCTGCGAATGGCGGCCTAGCCTATTGCTCTTTCTGGCTCCTCTGGTTCCAAAACGGAGTCCGGCGAGCGCTCAAGACTCCCACCGCAGTTCGATCGCGTCCAATCGTTGCTTGACCAGCTTGAAAAGCTGGTCATTCTGCTCAACTTGTGTTAATGTGTGTGTTTGCCAGCTTCCATGAATCGCCACGTAAGGGCAACCACATCAGGTACTTGGCTGAAGATTAGGATGGCAGAAACAGGATAGCCCATGCCCGACTATATCTACCTGCTGGAAAACCGGCTCTCTGCCGATCAGCGCCACGCCCTCACCGAGTTGCGAAAGGTGACGCGCGACGCCGGCACCATCCTGTTTCTGACCGGGGACGCCGTTCGCGACCTCACCAGTGGCCATGCCGTTCGCGAACTTGAAGTAACGGTGCACGGAAATGCCCTTAAGCTCAAGAAACCATTGGAAAAACTCGACGCCAAGCTGTGGGGCGAAGATGAGCTCTCGCGCAACCTTTACCTGTGTTTTCCCGGCACGGTGCGGGTGAATGTCGTCAGCGCCCATCGCGTGGAGTATCCGAAGCCAGGCAAGCCGGTGTATCACTGGACTTCGATCCAGGAGGACCTGCGCCGCCGTGACTTCACAATCAATTCCATGGCCATCTCGCTCAATGAAGGATCCTTCGGCCTCCTGATGGACCCCCTCAACGGCGCGGCCGACATCGAATCCCGAACCCTTCGCCTGGTTTCCAACTACGGGTTCCTGCAACAGCCTTCGCTGCTGATCCGCGCCGTCCGCTACCGCGCGCGTCTCGGCTGGGAGTTGGATTCCCGAACCCAGACCCGCTACGAAGATGCCAGGAATGAAGGTGTGATCGAGTTCCTCTCCGCCCACGAACGCAGCCAGGAACTGGAGCAGATTGGCCACGAGGAGGAGGCGCTCAAAGTGCTTCGCGCCCTTGAGGCCGAGGGCTGGATGAAGGTTCTCTTCCCGGCCTGGACGGCAGCCAAGGCCGACGAATCCAAGCTCACTGCCCTGCACGATCTGGCCGTGCAATTCCTTCAGCAGGGCGTTCACCCCGACCTTTCCGCGGCCCAGATGCAGTTGCTGACTGCAAAGCTGCAGCCGAAAGATCTGTCGGCGCTCAAGAGAGCCATGCTGCGGCCGGGCTTTGTGGAGGAGTGGAACCACCTCGATTCTCTGGCCCACGGCTTTGCCAAAGTGTTGCTGTCGAAGCAGAACGCCTCACCCTCGGCCGGCTACAAGCTCTTCATGAGCTATGACCCGGAAGCGATTCTCTGGCTTGGGTTTACCAGCAAGGACAAAACGGTTCAGGAGCGCTTCCATCTCTTCCTCAAGGTCTGGCCTGAAGCCCGCCAGCGCATCCCCTACCTACTCATGCAGGAGATGCGCATCACGCCTGAGTTGCCGATCTACGCCGAGCTGGTCGAGAAGATCTTTCTGGAACTGATCGACGGCCGTCTGGGCACGCCCGAGGAGATGCGCGCCTACCTCGAGCCGCACTCGCCGCCGCCGCCGCTGCAGGTCACCGTCAAGCGCACCCGCGGCCGCCGTGCCGAAGCCCGGATCAAGGAACAGGAGCTTGAGGACGAAGAGGAGTCTGAGGATGGGCTGGCGGCAGACGACGATCTGGAGCCCATCGGCGACGAAGAGGAACTGGACCTGAGCGTTTTGCCGAAGAGCGCCCTGGAAGCAGGAGCAGGCGACGAGAACGAGTCTGACGAAGACGAGGAAGAAGCTGCCGAGACAAAGGTAGCGCCGGCGGGCAAGAAGAAGTCTCATGCGCCCGCTCCGGCCAAGAAGGAGTCGGGCAAAGCAGAAGTGCCGGTTCCGCCCGCCAAGCCCGCGCTTCAGCAGCCAGGGTCAAAAGGCAAGCCTGCGGCAGCGCCAGCCAAGTCTGCGGCAGCGCCGGCCAAGCCTGTGGCAGCGCCAGTCAAGCCCGCGCCGCAAAAGCCCCATCCGGCCCCTGCGGTAAAGGCAAAGCCGGTTCCAGCCAAAGCCGTAGAGCCAGCCAAACCCGCCGCCAAAAAGCCTGCGCCAGCCAAGGCAAAGGCGCCCGCAAAGGCCGCTGCAAAGAAACCCGCCAAGCCCGCTCCTGAGCCCAAACCGGCGGTGAAGAAAACCGAGAAAAAAGCGGCGAAGAAGGCTGAAAAGAAAGCGGCAAAGAAGGCGAAGCACGGCAAAAAGCGTTAGGGTGGTTACATAATTGCCGTACCCAAGTCCCGTGCCCCGTCCTTGCGATTTCCTTCTGTCGCAAGGGCGGGAAACCACGAATGTGGGCGAACCCCAAAATGAATAGCGCGCATTGCCCTCTGAAGGTTCCTGCCGAATAATGCCCCCTTTGGGCCGCTACTTTGTGCAAATTCTGAACTTCATGGCTCAAGCGGCAGGATTGGGCGCGCGAACCGCTGCTTGCAAAGCCATAAGCATCGTCCCAGCCAGTCCTTGCGCCGGCTTCCGGCCAATTACCGCCCATTCACCCGGCGTTCGCCTGCCATTCCCAAATTCATCAAACGTTTGCAATTCCTTTGCCCGCGTGCATTACTCTGGTCTTGGTTCCTGCGGCTTCGATCCTGAAGAACCACTCAATCCGCCGCGGGACGAGGACCGACGGTTTGAGCCAATCCGTATTTGTTCTGGAAGACGACGCCGACATTGCCAGGCTGGTGCAGCATCACTTGGAAGCGGCGGGCTTTGAAGCACGCCTCTTTCATACCCCCACCAACCTCATTCCCGACGCCGAGCGCAAGGCGCCCGCGCTCTTTTTGCTCGACATCATGGTTCCCGGCGGCGACGGCCTGGACGTCTGCCGCCGTCTGCGCAATCACGCCGGACTGTGCACTGTGCCCATCATTTTTCTCACCGCGCGCGCCGGAGAAAACGATCGCGTTCTCGGCCTCGAACTGGGCGCGGACGACTACATCACCAAGCCCTTTTCCACGCGCGAGCTGGTGGCCCGCGTCAAAGCCGTTTTGCGGCGCTTCGAGCGGCCCACATCGCCCTCGATCATCAGCTTTGAAGAGATCGTCATCGATGCCGGCGCCATGCAGTTGAAGGTTCGTGGGACACTCACGACCACCACGGCCACTGAATTCCGCCTGCTCGATTACCTGGCGCGCCATCCCGGCCGCGTCTTCAGCCGCGATCACCTGCTCGATGCTGTCTGGGGCGATGCCCGCTTCGTCACCCCCCGCTCCGTCGATGTCTATGTGCGCCGCATCCGTGAGAAAATCGAGATCGACCCGGAGGAGCCGCGTTACCTGAGGACGGTGCGCGGCGCAGGCTATCGCTTCGAACTGCCGAAGGGCGAGTAATGCCAGCTCCTAGCCTCTAGCTCCTAGCTTCCAGCCTGTGAGTGCTTGAACAGACCGAAGCGGACGGCCCAAGCACTTTCACCCAGCAAGGAAAAAGCTAGTAGCTAGGAGCTAGAAGCTAGAAGCTGTTTCTCATGACGCAAAGACTCTTCACCAAGCTGCTCGGAGTGTTTCTCCTCCTCCTCGCCGTCCAGATGCTGGTGGTGGAGTTTCTCATTCACCGCATAGGAGAGCGCGCGGCGGGCGAAGTTCTCGGCGTGCTGGGCCGCGATGCCTTGTGGTCCGCGCTCCTCGCGCTTCTAGTAGCTCTGCCTCTGTCGGCCTGGGTCTCGCGCCGCGGCAAAGCCCGTCTTCGCCGCCTAGTCGAGTTTTCCCGCCGCATCGCCGACGGCGATCTCGCCGCCCGCATCGACATCCAGGGCGGTGACGAACTCTCCAAGGTGGAAGCCGCCCTGAACAAAACTGCCGAGCGCCTGGCCCAGGACTTTGCCGAACTCGAAAGCGGCCGCGCGGAGCTGGCCGTCATGCTCGACTCCATGCAGGAAGGCGTCGTCGCCATCACGTCCAACGGCGCCGTGCGCTGGTCGAACGCTGTCATGCAGGGCATCGCGGGATTGCAGCTCATCCCGGGCCGTCCGCTCTTGCACTTTGTTCGCGACCCCAATTTGCTGGCCTGCGTGCGCGGCGCCCTCGAACGCAGCGAACTCTGCGTGGGCCGCGCCAGCCTGCTGGCGCCTGGCCGCGTCTTTGAGGTCAACGCCGCGCCTTTGCTCTCGGGCGGCGCACTTGTCGTGCTGCACGACGTGACCGGCATCGAGGCCGCCCAGAAATCCCGCCGCGAGTTCGTGGCCAACGTCAGCCACGAACTGCGCACGCCGCTCACCTCCATCCAGGGCTACGTGGAGACGCTCATCGAGGATCCCAACCCTAGCCCCGAAACCACCCTCGAATTTCTCGGCGTGATTTTGAAAAACGCCAGCCGCATGACCCGCCTGACCGAGGACCTGCTGGCCCTGGCCAGCGTGGAGAGCCCCGACTACAAAGTGAAACTGCAGCCGGTTCGCGCCCGCGTGCTGCTCAGCGACGCCATCGACTCGATCGGCGGCAAATTCGTCGACTCCGGCGTCGAGCTCCAGTCCACGAGCGCGCCGGACTCTCTGGTGATGGCCGATCCCGACGCCATGCACCAGGTCTTCGGCAATCTCCTGGAAAACGCCCTCAAATACGCGAAATCGGGCAAGCGCATCCGCGTTTCCGCGCGCCTGCTCGCCTCCGAAGTCGAGTTCACCATTCAGGACTTTGGTCCCGGCATCGCCTCCGAGCACCTGGAACGCATCTTCGAGCGTTTCTACCGCATCGACAAGGCGCGTTCCCGCGAGTCGGGCGGCACCGGCCTCGGTCTCGCCATCGTCAAGCACATCGTGCAGGCCCACGGCGGACGTGTCTGGGTGGAGAGCGAGCTCGGCAACGGCGCCAGCTTCCACTTCACGCTGCCGCTGGCGCCGGTTCTCGAAAATCCTCCTCAGCCCGCACAGCAAACCCCCGCCGCAGCGTGACCGCAATCAAGAAGACGCCACGCTCAAGTGCAACAATGGAACTGCACCGTCTTTCTTGAGGATCAACCACCGTGAGAATCTCCAGGTATTGCGCCATCTTTTCTCTCATCCCCGCCCTGGCTCTGACCGCTGCCGCGCAGGCTCCCGGTCCCGCTCCGCGCTTCGATCGATGGACCATCCTTGGTCCCGGCGGAGGCGGAACCACCGCCAGTCCAACCATCAGCCCCGGCGATCCCAACCTGGTCGTGGAGCGCTGCGACATGACCGGCGCTTACATCTCCCACGACGGCGGCCTCTCCTGGCGAATGTTCAATCTGCGCAGCGGACTCGCGACCTTCGCCTTCGACCCATCGGACCCACGGCGCATCTTCGCCGGCGGCGCGGCGCTTTGGCGTAGCGACGACGCGGGCCAAACCTGGCGCATGGTCCTTCCCAATCCGCAAAAGAAGACCGTTGAACATCAAAACGGCGACCACGGCGACTACAGCCTGACGACCAACGACGGCAGCTACGTGACCGGCCTTTCGATCAGCCAGATTGCCTTCGATCCCAAAGACGCAAAGATCGTCCACGTAGCTTTTCACGACCCATCCACCTCTGGGTCGACACTCCTCGTCTCCAAGGACGGCGGAGACTCGTTCCATTACGAACACAGTTTCGATTCCGAGAAGATACTGCTGCTTGCTTACACGGGCGATCGGCGCATCGCAATCGGCAATCGCGGCGTCTATCTCGGCAAAGCCGAAACCGCCAAGCCGATTGCAGGCAGCGCCGATCCCCTCCGATATGCCTCGGCGGCCGAGACGCAGGGAACGGCAACCATCTACGTCAGCAATGCGAGCGGACAGGTTTTTGTCACGTCCGATTCCGCGGCCACCTGGCGCGAGATCACGCCGGACCTTCCCCATCGAGGAGAGGAATTCCAAACCATCGCAACCGGCGGCAACGGCCAAACCGCCTATCTTGGATTTCGTGGCCTCATGCTGAGCGATGACCCGGACCACCCTTCGAACGGAATCCTCAAGACCACCGACCAGGGAAAAACCTGGTCGATCGTCTTTCGCGAAGCGACCGGGCCGGCCGCGAATCTCGATCCTTCCTGGATCGAGCAACGGGCCATTGGCACAAGCTGGAGCGGTGGTGTGTCCATTTTGTTCGACGCTCCCTACGCCCTGGCCGTAGCGCCCGGCAATCCAGAGATTTGCTATGCCACCGACCTCTTCAGGACCTACCGGACACTTGACGGCGGCAAGAGCTGGGCGCAGGTAAACTCGGTGCGCACGCCGGATGGAAACTGGACCACGCGCGGGCTCGACGTGACTACGGACTACGGCGTTCAGTTCGATCCCTTCGACGTGAATCATATCTTCATCGACTACACCGACATCGGCCTCTTCCAAAGCCAGAACGGCGGCCGTAGTTGGCAGTCATCCACCGACGGCATTCCCCAAGTCTGGCGCAATACCACCTACTGGCTGGCATTCGACCCCGATGTGAAGGGACTGGTCTGGGGCGCATTCAGCGGCATTCACGATCTGCCCCTGGCGAAGATGTGGCGCGGCAAAGATGCCCTCAGCCGGTTCCGCGGCGGTGTGGCCGTTTCCACCGACGGCGGCCTGCACTGGACGCCTTCCAATGACGGCATGGAAGAGACCGCGTTCACCCACATCCTGCTCGACCCCGCCAGCCCCGCCGGCCGGCGAACCCTCTATGCCTGCGGCTTCGGCGTCGGGGTCTACAAATCCACCGACAATGGAAAGACCTGGCAACTGAAGAACCAGGGCATCTCCGAGGCCAATCCCTTCGCGTGGCGCTTGACGCGCGCCGATGACGGGACGCTCTACCTCATCGTCGCGCGCAGCAACGGGGGAAACTATGGCGCGACCCAGGGGAGCGGCGCGATCTACAAATCCGTCGACGGCGCCGAGCACTGGACAGAGTTGACGCTCCCCAAGGATGTGAACGGTCCATGGGGTCTCGCACTCGATCCAAGGGACAATCGCCGCATGTACTTGGCTGCCTGGGGACAGGAGCACAGCGACGTTGACGTGGGAGGCGGCGTTTATCTCACGACCGACGGAGGCCAAAGCTGGAAGCCCATCTTCCAAGGGTCGCAGCACGTCTACGACGTGACCGTCGATCCCAAGTCGCCCGGCAATTTGTATATCAGCGGCTTCGATGCGGGCGCCTGGCGTTCCACCGACGCCGGAGCGCACTGGACGCGCATTCGCGGCTACAACTTCAAATGGGGCCACAGGGTGATCGTCGATCCGCGCGACTCATCGAAGATCTTCATCACCACCTACGGCGGCAGCGTCTGGTACGGTCCTGCGGCAGGAGACCCGGCCGCAACGGAAGACATTCTGACGCTGGTTCCGGTGGCGCAGTAACCGCGCAATCCCCGCTAAGTCTCTGACCGTTTGATTTTGTACCAATTCCGTGCCCCATCCTTTCGCCTTTTTCCTGGCGAAAGGGTGGGATACCACGAAAGCCAAGGAACAAATTCATGTTGTCAGAGACTTAACACCGCTAACCCCGCTAGCACCGCTAATTCCGCTGTTTCTTTTTAACTGCCCTTAACATTGCGCGCAGACAATAGTTCCTGGCAGACAAACTGCTCGGGAGCAAATTGTGAAAAGAACGTTACTTGCAGTCCTCTTGTTCGTCATGGCGCTCGGCGTCGCTCAGGCCCAGAAGGTCACCGGGGCAGGCGCTACGTTTCCCGCGCCCATCTACTCCAAGTGGTTCACGCAATACAGCGCCGCGCATCCCGGCGTCGAAATCAACTATCAGGCCATCGGTTCCGGCGGAGGAATTCAGCAGGTAACCAACGGCACCGTGGATTTTGGCGCCTCCGACATGCCCATGAAGGATGACCAACTGGCAGCGGCCAAGGTCAAGGTCATCCACATTCCCACCGTGCTGGGCGCGGTCGTGCCCATCTTCAACGTACCCGGCGTCTCCGATCTTCGCCTCAGTCCCGACGTCCTGGCCGACATTTTCCTCGCGAAGATTACCACCTGGAACGATCCGCGCATCGCCAAAGACAATCCCGGCGTCAATCTCCCCGGCGATAAGATCACCGTCGTCCATCGCTCCGACGGCAGCGGCACCTCCTTCATCTTCACCGACTATTTGAGCAAAGTAAGCCCCGAATGGAAGCTCGGCCCCGGCTCGGGAACCGCGGTCTACTGGCCCACCGGCGTGGGCGGCAAGGGCAACGAGGGTGTTGCGGCTCAGGTCCGCCAGTTGTCGGGCGCAATCGGTTACGTCGAGCTGATTTACGCGCTGCAGAACCACATCGACTTTGCGGCCGTCCGGAACAAGGCCGGAAACTGGGTGAAGGGCTCGATCGATGGCGTAACCGCCGCGGCGGCCACCGCCAAAATCCCCGCCGACTATCGCGTCTCCATCACCGATGCCCCAGGCCCCAACGCGTATCCCATCTCGAGCTTTACCTACTTGCTGATTCCCGCCCATCCCGCGGATGCGAGCAAGGAGAAGGTCATCAAGGACATGCTGAGCTGGATCGTCAACTCCGGCGAAAGCGAAGCTTCGGGCCTTTCCTATGCGCCGCTCCCGCAGGCATTGGCGGACAAGGTACTTCAAACCATCTACGCTTTGCAGTAACGCAGGTTGAGGGGCCCGGCGCCCGCCGGGCTCCTCATCTTGCTCGTTCCACCGTGCGGCAACCTGAATGCCGCAATCCCGCCCCTTCAAAGCCGCTACCGTTCATGATTCGATCTCCAGGTGCGCTGACCCGCAAGGATACAGTTCCGCGCCCAGCGTGTTAGGATGATTCCCGTTCGTTCATGAATTTTGCATGATGCCAGTTCCTCAAATCACAACCCTGAATGACCTTTTCTTTCGCGTTGCCTCGGCGGGTAACCCGCGCGCCGTCCTATGGCAGGATGAATTCAGCCATTGGCAACCGCTCTCTTCCCATCAGATCTATCAGCGCGTGCGTGCCCTGGCTACCGCGTTTCTCGAGTTCGGCGCGAAAAAGGGCGATCGCATCGCGCTTATCAGCGAGAACCGCTGGGAGTGGATCGTTACCGACTTTGCCGCGCTCGCCATTGGCGCGGGCGATGTCCCCCTCTATCCCACCCTCACCGGCGAACAGATCGCGGAGCAGATTCGCGACGCCGGCTGCCGCATCGCTGTAGTCTCCACGCGCATGCAATTCGACAAGCTGCATTCCGTGCGTGACAAGACCCAACTTGAGCGCATCGTGATGATGGATGCCCCCGCTCCCGAAGGCGCCATCGCCCTCAGCGAGCTGCTCGGCGACGCCGATGCGCGCGGCCCCGAGCGCGATCCCGTCTTCGATGCCCTGGCTCGCTCTGTCGCGCCGAGCGATCTGGCCACGCTCATCTACACCTCAGGCACCACCGGCGAGCCCAAAGGCGTCGCCCTCACCCACGGCAACATCGCGGCCAACCAGAACTTTGCGCCTGTCGATTTCCGCTTCGACTCGACCGACGCCTGCATCTCCTTCCTGCCCCTCTCGCACGTCACGGCCCGCGTTCTCGATTACGTGATGTACAACCACGGCGCTCAGGTGGCCTACTGTGCGCAGTTCGACAAGCTGCCGCAGGCCATGCGCGAGATTCAGCCCACGGTTCTGGTCGGCGTGCCGCGCGTCTTTGAGAAGATCCACCAGGAAGTGGAGCGCCGCGCCGCGCAATCGCCCGTCAAGAAGCGCCTGCTGGCCTGGGCAGTGCGTCTCGGCTCACAGTTTGCCGATGTCGTCTACGACGGCCGCCAGCCCGGCTCGCTGGTCTGGAAACTGGCCCACAAGCTGGCCTACTCCAAGGTAAGCGAAGCCTTCGGCGGACGCGTTCGCATCTTCGTCTCCGGCGGCGCGCCGCTCGGCATCGATACCGCGCGCTGGTTCGCCTCCGTGGGCATCGCGCTCTGGGAGGGTTACGGTCTCACGGAAACCTCTCCGGTCGTCGCCCTCAACACGCCCCTCCGGCATCGCATGGGCGCGGCCGGCGTGCCACTCGGGAACATTGAGCTGAAATTCGCCGCAGACGGCGAGCTTCTGGTTCGTGGCCCTTCGGTCTTCGCCGGTTACTGGCAAAAACCCTCCGCCACCGCCGAATGTTTCGACAGCCAGGGTTGGTTCCAAACCGGCGACATCGGTCATTTGGATGCCGATGGATTCCTTTTCATCACCGATCGCAAGAAAGAGCTGCTGAAAACCTCCGGCGGCAAGATGGTCGCGCCGCAGCCCATCGAAAACAAGCTCAAGAACAACCTGCTGGTGGCCAACGCTGCCCTTGTAGGCGATCGCCACAAGTTTATCTCCGCGCTCATCGCGCCCAACTTTGCCGCTCTCGAAGAATGGGCCGCGCAGCACGGCGTCCATGCCGATTCGCGCGCCGCGCTGGTCGCCAATCCGCGTGTCCTCGGGCTCTATGGCGAGGTGATCCTCGAAGTCAACCGCACCCTGGCCAACTTTGAAACCATCAAGCGCTTCCGCGTCCTGGCCGACGAGTGGACCCAGGACTCCGGCGAGCTGACGCCTTCGATGAAGATCAAGCGCCGCGTGCTTACTGCGCGATATGCGGCGGCGATCGCCGAACTTTACGCCGACGAAGCAACCGCCCGCGGCGAATCGGCGAGCTGAGCCGGCCGATCCTCTCGCCGACGCCCGGCCGCCTGCGCCACATCTTCTGGATCGCGCGGAAAAAAGGCGCGCCCCACGCTCCAACCGCCAGCATCGAGCCAAAGATGACCACGGCGTCGATGCTCAGCCGGCCCTCGCGCGTCCAGTAAGCGTCGGGCTCCAGGCTCAGCCACAGAGCAAACTCGTCCAGCGTCAACGCCGCGCCCACCCCGTAGCTGACCGCCATCAACCGCCCGAAGAAGATCGATTCCGGCGAGTTCGACCACCCCAGGTCGAGCAGCCATCCATAGCCCACCAGCAGCAGGATCAGAATCCCCCACACCAGATGGTGAATGTGCATGCCATGCACCGTGACCCACTGCATGCGTCCCTCGTGATTCGCGATCCGGTGCACCAGAATACGTACGCCCAAGAAAGTGATCAGGAACGAAACCGAGGCAATGAACATGCGCTGCCGCGGGCGGTCGGGAATGGTGGCGCGGATCAGGTAGCCCAGGCGCGTCAGCTGCAGCAACACCAGCAGCACAGCGACCACCAGGCCGATGAACGCAAGCAGAAACGAAGCGCCGCTTTCATGCATACCTTATTGAAACACTCCCGGAACGGGATGGGGAGCAGGAACTTCAGAGCTACGGAGCTTCGGGGCGTCGGGACAAAGGGATCAGGGATTTGGAAGGAGTGTGGAGTGTGAGTGCGAGTGTGCCGTGAGCGTACACTCACACCCACACTCACACTCACACTGGCCACTGTCCCCTGACCCCTGAAACCTGTAACCTGCATCACGATCCCATTGACATGGCCGCGATAAACTGTTTAAGGCGTTGAAGCCGGTGATGGTTCCGCCTCCGGCTGCACCCGGCCTAAAAGACTTTAAGACCCGGCTCCTCGGAGCCGCGGTATGACTACGAGGAGAATTCACGATGCGAGTTGCTTTGTTGACCGGCGGNNGATTGCCCCGGATTGAATGCGGTCATTTATGCGGCCGTGCGCAAGGGCATCAACCACTACGGCGACGAATTTATCGGCTTCCTGAATGGCTGGAAGGGCGTTCTCGATAACAATTTCATCCCCCTCACGCTGGAAAACACCGACGGCATCCAGCTCAAGGGCGGCACCATCCTGCACTCCTCGCGCACCAACCTGAAGAAAATTCCCGGCGGCATCGAGAAGGTGCAGGAAGTCTTCAAGGCCAACAAGCTCGATGCGCTGATCGCCCTGGGCGGTGACGACACCCAATCGGTGACGCTGTTTCTGAGCGAGC
>PLSB01000320.1:0-164 GCA_003165005.1 Acidobacteriaceae bacterium
CATCTGCGACTGTAAATATGGGATTGTCACGTAGCTCGTCTTCTGCATATTCACCGATCAGGAAAGTTGTAGCTTGCCAACTGGCGAGAAACAGCGCCAGTCGTTGAATGAAGGATTGCAGGTCCATGTCACTTTGCGGCTTCCGCACCATGGTTCGGAAGGAG
>PLSB01000320.1:181-2870 GCA_003165005.1 Acidobacteriaceae bacterium
AAGAACGTGTACTGCTGCTGGTAGCGCAGCATCTTGATGGCGGATTCGCCCAGGACGGTAAAGTAAAGAGCTGGGCGCTCCGGCGTGGCATTGGCAAATACAAACTGATGCGCCAGCGTGGTCTTGCCGCTTCCGGGTTCGCCCGCGATGATGTTAAACGAATATTCGGGGAGACCGCCGCCTACAATTTCATCCAGGCCCGGAACTCCGGTCGGTAGTTTGTGTATCGCTACTTTGTCTTGTGTGCTCACGCTTTTCTCCCGTGCACTGAATTGCGATCGTCAAAGGCCGCGCTTGGCCACGCATTGCGCAGCAGGCTCAGGGTTAAGGATTCGCCAAGGAAGATTAGAAGCAGGTCGAGTAAGCGGGTAATAAGAATGGCTCCGCCCCCGCCACTCGGATACTCGCCGGCTTGATCCTTGTCATCGTCGATTTGAGGCTCAATCTCGCCCAGGTCCTCAAAAGATCCATCCGCGGTGACCCGCGCCGCGCTAAGGCTGGGAGCGTCCGGTCTGGCCAACGCCAAAGCGCGAGAGGCGAGCGAGTGAAAACCGGCAGCTCCGACAAACTCACCAAGGCTCTGGCGCAGCTTCTCATACACGCGGGTAGACGCAGACTCCATCGACTCAGGGGACTCACCGGCCATGGCTTCGTATTCAAGAAGTCGCCGGGCCAAATCGCGCGTCTTTCGGCGAATCGTCATTTTCGACCCTGCATCTTTCAAGATAAGTCGTTCCGATCGTCGCGATACGCCGAGCATCGGACGATTCCCTCTTCTCGGCCGCACGCGGTTGCGGCTTCATGCGTCCAGATCCCCAAGCCGGGGGCCGGATTGCGCGCCGGTGAACTCAATTCATGTAGAGATTCGTTTCCAGGTTAGGCGCCTCTTCTTGCGGGCCGCCAGCCTTGCTTCGGATCAGTGTAAATACATCCAGAACCGTGGCAATACTGCGTATGTTTCCCGCAACACTTGTCAGTCCATCTTCCATGCCGGGATGCTTGTCCGCCAGGGTTGCAATCCGTTCGCTCACACTCCTCAGCCGGTCAATCTCCCGCAGAAGATCCTCGAAAGCCGCAGCGATTACCGGTACATCGGCCGCTGCGGCCGTCGCGGCCTCTGGGTTCGTGGCCGCCTCTGTCTTTACGTCAACCTGAAGGCGTAAATCTTCGATCAAACGCAGCGTTGTCGCCTCTCCAAGGAAGGTAAGAAACAGCGCGAGCAGCTGCGCGATCAGAATGATCCCGGCCTCGCCATCCTCCTCCGCGTCCGTCTGGGATTCAGCTTCGCCGAAACCGCGCAAGCCTCCAGTCGCCGTAACCTGCACCGCGCTCAGCCGGGGCGATTGCGACTTGGCCAGAGCCAGGGCACGGGAAGCCAGCGCCTGAAAACCGCCAACTCCCACCTTGGCACTCAGTTGCCGCCGCAGTCTCTCATAGACGCGCACACTTGCAGGCTCGGTTTCGAGGGCGGTCGTACTGGCTTCGGCCTCGCTGGCAACCAGGCTGCGGGCCAAATCGCGTGTCTTATCTAAAGGAAGCATCGGCTCAATTCCTTCTTCGCGCTCTACGCTTCGGTTCGGGCGTGAGGCGTCATAAAAATAATTCCTTCTTGCCGGCCGTTTTCGTGGACAGATCCCCGGCGTCTCTCATCAGGCCCCCACCCTAGAGTCACGAAAACCAAGATACATGAAATCCTCGCCAACAAGTTGTGCAGAATTGATCAAAATGCTTCCTTAGGCGTATAGTCGGACTCAAAGCCAAGGGGTCATAGTGTATCGGCGGCCATTCCACGCCGATCGCGAACCCGCTTTGGTCACCAGGTGGCATTTCGGTCGCGTACACCTGCAAGCTGTCTTCACGCAGAATATGCCACCGTGAGCAGGCCCCACCCCGAGGAGGCCCCTCCATGGTTCAACTCGAAAAGCCAGGATTCGACACCGCCGCCTTCCTTGCCAGCGCCGGACTGGGCAGAAGAATCGTCCAACTGGCGCCAAAAGACACCTTCTTTTCGCAAGGAGATCCCGCCGACTCGGTCTTTTATCTTCAGGAGGGCCGTGCAAAAGTCACGGTGGTCTCCCCTTCCGGGCAAGAAGCGACCATCGCGCTTCTCTCCGCGGGCGATTTTGTGGGAGAAGAGGCGCTCGCGGCAATCGCCGGGTTGCGCCTGTCAACAGCCACCGCCATCACCGCCTGCACCACTCTCAGAATCAGCCGTGAAGAGATGATCCATGTTTTACATATGGAGCACAACTTCTCAGACCTCTTTTTGAAGGTCATGCTCGACCGCAGCATGCGCATTCAGGCCGACCTGGTCGATCAGCTTTTCAACTCCAGTGAAAAGCGCCTGGCGCGGATACTCCTGTTAATGGCGGAATTTGGCAAGCCCGGCGAGCCGGAACAATACCTTCCCAGGATCTCGCAGGAGACCCTGGCGGAAATGGTCGGCACCACCCGCTCCCGCGTGAGNNCATCAAGGTTCACAAGTCGCTGTTGAATGCCATCCTGCTTGGGAATATGCCCGAGCTTGATCCCGAGAGACCAATGGGTTCGGCCACACCGCGAAGTGCCTCAAAGCCAGACCAGTTGTCGGCGGTTTA
Source organism: Acidobacteriaceae bacterium (assembly GCA_003165005.1). Classification (GTDB taxonomy): domain Bacteria; phylum Acidobacteriota; class Terriglobia; order Terriglobales; family Acidobacteriaceae; genus Telmatobacter. Next base: position 2,779 of record PLSB01000320.1, read on the forward strand.
GCTGGTCCAAGGCACGCAACCAGGCCAGATTTGCACCGCAAAGTGTGCAACCACAGTTGCAGATAGGTTTTCGCGGAGGGAGCAGGGGCCTT
>PLSB01000131.1 GCA_003165005.1 Acidobacteriaceae bacterium
TAAACAAGAAACGGTCGCTCAACGTAGAAAAACTCCTTCCCAACTTGCGCACGCCGATCCCGGCATGTGGCGGGATCAGGCACAGTTGCGCATGTTATCTATGGTAATCGCCATGGGGCAGCGGTAGCAAAGAAGCGCAGCGTACGGGGCTCTAAGCGGGTTGGAATGCGATTTTCCCGATTCGAGCGGGGCGATGCGCAGGCGCAGGCAGCATTTCTCACACGCAGCGAGAACCTGTACCGCCGGTCTCNNTCTCCAGACCCCCGCAGGGCAGGCGGCGCCTGAAATTGGGCCATTTTTTCCCTGCCGTCAAGACATCCGCGAGAAGTGCGGGTTCGGCCAGGGCCTGCACAGACGATGGGGATGGCGGCGACCCGAGGCCTGCCGGAGTTTTCTGCCGGCACAGCGGCGGCACAGATTTCGTCTTCGAGGGCAGAGACAAGAAAAGCGACCTTGAAGGCCGCTGCGAGCTACTGACTTGAATAGGTTGTCTTGGCTGCCCCCCAGGGATTCGNNTTGAACGAGGGGGCAACAAGCGCACAAAGCAATGCGCTGCAGCCGTGTGGCCTGGCTCCGTTCCAAAGGGCGCACAATGCCAACTTCTTCATCTTAAGGGGCATTCGCGGGTGCGGTCAACGGCTCCAGGGGCGCGATGAGCGACGGACGGCGAACAGCGGAAGAGTTTTAAAGGCAGGGAACAGGGGTCAAGGAACAGGGAATAGTTGGGTCCGCGATCAACGAGCCTTTGCGGGAACGCTGTGAGTGCGACTCTTCCAGCTATGAAGAGCGCGTGGTGAGGAACGTTGGTAGGTTCTTCGCCGACCTCCATCTTTCATTCGCCACTACCTGATCCCTGTTCCCTGTTCCCTGATCCCTGTTCCCTGTCTTTCTCATTCCTCCCGCAGCACTTCGAGCGGCCGCAATCCCAAAATCCGATAGCTGGCGATCCATCCTGTAGCCGTGGCCAGCATCGCGGTTCCGGCGAGCGCGCCCAAAGTTGCGGCCCACTCGAAGTGAAAATCCACTTCCAGCCGGTGCAGCAGGATGCGCGTAAGCAGGTTGGCGAAGACGATGCCGACCGCGCCCGCAAGCAGCCCCAGAACGCTGAACTCCACGCTGAAGGTGCGAACAATTCTCATGCGCGTGGCGCCGAGCGTCTTGAGCACGACCGCCTCCTGCATGCGCCGGAAGCGCGTGCTGGCGATGCTCGAGGCCAGAATCATGAGGCCCGCGAGAATCGAGAACCCGGCGAGCAGCCGCACCACCAGCGTGATCTGATCGATCACGTTCTCAATGCGCTCCAGGACGTCGGCGACGTTGATGACGGTGATGGTGGGATAAACGGCGAAGAAGGCGCGCTCCATCGCGGCCACCTGTTTGGGATCGATGTGCGCGCCGCCGTACCACGTGGACGGCTGATCGGCGATCTGCCCCGAAGGCAAAACGAATTGCACGCGCGCGCCCAGGTGCTGGCCGTCGGGCTCGTAGATGGCGGCGACCTTGAGCGCATGAGTCGCGCCGCCGGTTTCGAGCTCGACCGCGGAGCCGACGCCAAGATGCAGCCGTTTGGCCACGCCGTCGCTGACGGCGATCTCCGCGGCGCTGGTGCTGGTCCACCACTTTCCCTCAGTCACTTTGTCGCCTTCGGGCGGCGCATCGGCCCAACTGAGTTCGGCGTCTTCAAGCAAGCGGCGCGGATAATGCTGGTCCTTCATCTTTTCCACCGGCTGGCCGTTGATGGAAACGAAGCGGCCCATGACGATGGGCAGCAGATTCAATTGCTGGCTGACGCCCGGCTGCTTGGCGAAGAACGCTTTGACGCCCGCAACTTCCTCGCTGCGCATATCGACGAAGAAGACGTTGGGAATTTTGGGCGAAGCGGTCTCGTGCAGGTCGCGCAAGAGGCCCTTCTGCATGAGATAGACCGCGAGGATGAGCATGACGCCCGTGCCCAGCGCGGCCAGCACCGCGGCCGATTGATTGCCGGGGCGATAGAGATTCGCCAGACCGTGGCGCACGGACGACGGCAGATGCAGACGCGTGCGGTTGAGAAAGAAGCGCAACGCGCGCAGGGCCACGGTGGCCAGCACCAGCAAAACGATGAGCGCAAGGGTAAAGAGCAGCGCAAACCACGCGCCGACTTTGGGCGAATCGGTAAGCACCCAGGCAATGCCGCCGAGCGCGGCCACCACAGCGGCCGCGATTCCCAGTTGCAGGCGGCGCGCCCACCAGCGCGCAAACCAGCCGCCAATGCCGGTGGGTCCCTGCTCGACGAGCCTGCGCAGCACCAGCACGGGACGCACCGCGCGCACGTCGAGCAGCGGCGGCAGGCAAAAGAGCAGCGTGGTCAGCAAACCGGTTCCCAGACCGGCCAGCGCCGATTGCCAGGGAAATGCGAAGCGCAAATGAATCGTGAGCAGTGGGCCGAAGGCCGCGGGCAGCGCTACCATGACGCCGACTCCGGCCGCAACGCCGAGCAATCCGCCGGCGAGGCCGAGGCTGAGTGTCTGCAAGAGAAATATGCGCAGCAGATCGGCGGAATCCGCGCCGATGGCCTTGAGAATGGCCAGCGTGTCCATGTGCTGCTCAAGGTGCGCGTGCATGGCCATGGCGACGCCGATAGCGCCGAGCACCATGGCGACCAGGCAGATGAGGCTGAGGATCGAGGTCGCATTGTCGAGCCCGCGGGTGAGCGCAGGGTTGCCTTCGCGGAAGTCGATTACCTGCGCATCAGGCAGCGCCGTTTCCAACTGCTTGCGCACCGCGGCAGCTTGCGTCGCGGCGGTGAGGCCGCGCGGCGGAATCGCGGGCAGCTTGACGAGCAGGCGGCGCGATGCGCGGCTTCCGGAAGCCATTAACCTGGTGCTCTCGAGCGACGCCTGCGAGATCATGACGCGCGGGCCAATCCCCGCGGTCTCGCTGATGCGGTCGGGCTCCTGCACGAGCACCGCGGCAATGCGGAAGTCGCGCCCGCCGAGGCGCAGCGTGTCGCCAACCTGCGCGTTCAACCGGATGAGAAACTCCTCGGAGACGACTGCCGAGTCGCCTTGGAGGGCCTGCGCGAGCGGCATCGCCGGCGCGAGAACAGCGGTTCCGTAGAACGGATACTCGGCCGGGTCGACGGCCTTGAGCGAAACCAGAATCGGCGTGGGAGCCGAGGTCACGGAGGCCATGGAGATCGTCTCCGTGACCCACGTCGCGCGAATGCCGCCGGAGTTTTTCTCCTTGATGGCCGCGATCTTGCCGTTTTCTTCATCGGTGGGCGCGCGAAAGATGCGCGCGCTCAGGTCGCCCGCGAGCAGCGAACGCGCCTCGGTGTTCAGGGTCTGGCGAAAACTATCGCTCAGGCCGCGCACGCCCACCAGTGCGGCCACGCCGACCGCGACCGAGAGAACCACAAAGCCGAACTTGCCGGGAGCGGACTTCAAGTCGCGCCAGCCGATGGCCGCCGCGCGACGCCAGCTCAATGCGCGTTTTCTATTGGTTTTGGATGAGAGCATCTTCAACTACCAAGCCATCCTTCAAAACGATCTTGCGATCGGCGCGGCTGGCGATCTCGGGATCGTGCGTCACCAGCACCAGCGTGGTTCCGGCCTTGCGATTGCGATCGAGAAGCAGGTCGAGGACAATCTTTCCATTCACCGAGTCGAGGTTGCCGGTGGGCTCGTCGGCCATCACCACGGGCGGCTGGACCACAAAGGCCCGTGCCAGCGCCACGCGCTGCTGCTCGCCGCCGGAGAGCTGCACGGGATAGTGATCCATGCGCTCACCTAAACCGACTTCGTCGAGCAGACGCCGCGCCCGCTCCAGGCCGCTGCCTTCGAGATTCAATTCGTAGGGCAGCAGCACATTTTCAAGCGCGGTGAGCGTCTGGATGAGCTGGTAGGACTGAAAGACGAAGCCGATCTTGCGCCCGCGCACCCGGGCCAGCTCGGCCTCGGCCAAGTTGTGAATGGGCACGCCGTCCAGCCAGATTTCGCCCTCGCTCGGCGTGTCGAGTCCGGCAAGCAGGCCAAGCAACGTGCTCTTGCCGCTGCCGCTCGCGCCCACGATGGCCACAAACTGCCCGGCCGGAATGTCCAGCGAGATACCGCGCAGAATTTCCACGCGCCGCGCGCCGTTCTGGATCCATTTCTTTGCGTTCTTGACCTCGATCAATGCGGTCTCCTGCCTCAAGTCAGTGTAGCGCCGGTCTCCAGACCGGCTGTCGTGCGGGCGTCCTCGCCCGCACATATCCATCAACGACTACGAATCCAAGTGGTCTTAGCGGTAGAAGGGTTTGCGTACGGATCTTTCTCCGCTCTCCGGCTACACTTGATTACGTGGACGTTCGCCGATTGGTTCTCGCCGCACTCGCTCTGCCGATTTTCTGGGCTGCATCGCTCTCGGCCGCGCAGCCAACGGTTCGAGATCGGCCGCTCATCATTTGCTACGGCGACAGCATCACCGCGGGGCGCGGCCTCGCCTATGGCGAAGCGTATCCCGAAATCTTGCAGAAGAAACTGGACGCCGAAGGCTACCGGTACAAGATCGTCAACCGGGGAACGAGCGGCGCGACGACCAAGGATGCTTTAGCCGGCCTCAAGTACGTTCTCGAACTGCATCCGGCCGTGGTGATTGTGGAGTTCGGCGGCAACGACGGCCTGCGCGGCCTGCCGGTCGCCGAGACGCGCGGCAATCTGGACCAGTTGCTGACCGCGCTTGAGAAGGCCCGCGTGAAGATCGTACTCGCCGGCATCACGCTGCCTCCCGACTACGGGTCCGATTACATCCGCTCGTTCCAGCAGATCTTCCGCGACCTGGCCGCGCGGCATCGCGTGGCCTTTGTGCCCATGCTCTACCAGAACCTGGCGCAGGTGCCCGGAACCATCCAGGACGACGGCATCCATCCCACCGCGAAGGGCTCGGCGATCATCGCCGGCACGCTGCTTCCGGCGCTCCGGCCGCTGCTGCGCAAAGGGCCTTGAGCAGGCGCGACGCCGCAAACAGGAACAGCCAGGCATTGCGCCCGGCTGTGCTTGTTCTCAGTCAATTGGCTGGCGGAAAAGCTACTTCTTCTTGCTCTTCGCAGCGGGAGCGCCTGTGGTGGCCAGCGTCTTGAGGCGCGCGTTCAAACGGCTCTTGTAGCGAGAAACCGTATTGGAGTGGAGAACGCCCTTCTGCACGCTCTTGTCGAGGGTCGAAACCGTTTCGCGGTACTGCTCCTGGGCGGCCTTCACATCGTTCTTGGACAGTGCCTCGCGCAACGCCCGCAGGCTGGTGCGCACGCGGCTGCGGTTGGCGCGGTTGACTTCGGTGCGGGTTACGGTCTGGCGTGCGCGCTTGAGCGCCGATACATGATTTGCCATGGTTTTGCTTCAATCTCCAAAGCCTGAATGTCAGGGCTGAATGTCAGGGGTAATCCCTTGAGGTCGATGCGGGGCAGGAGGCCATCAGGCCGCATCCCTCGCAATCTCTAAGTCTACGGGAATTCGCGGGGAGGGTCAATCGGCGCAGGGCGCAACCGAGGGCCGTGACATGTGTCGAATCAAGGAAGCAAAAACGTCGCGCAACACAAGATTGCCGGTTTGACCCAACTTTGGCGGCCCGGTATACTCGTATCTGCGACAAGCGGGAGTAGCTCAGTGGTAGAGCATCGCCTTGCCAAGGCGAGGGTCGCGAGTTCAAGTCTCGTCTCCCGCTCCATTCCGCACCACCCCGGTAGAGATTCGCGCGGGTGCACGGCGGAGTGGGGCAGTTCCGGCTTTAGGTCCGGCCCAGGGCGCGGTACCCAAGTGGTAAGGG
>PLSB01000198.1 GCA_003165005.1 Acidobacteriaceae bacterium
GTGGACATGCCGTTCACGTAGACCTCGTGCGTGTTCAGGCCCTCGGGCTCGAGGAAGAACTGGTGCTGCGTCTTGTCGGGGAACTTGACGATCTTGTCTTCGATCGACGGGCAGTAGCGCGGACCGATGCCCTCGATGCGGCCCGAATACATAGCCGACCGGTGCACGTTCTCACGAATAATGCGCAGCGTCTCCGGCGTGGTGAAGGCGATGTGGCACGAAATCTGCGGCTGGACAATTCTCTTGGTCCGAAAGCTGAAGGGCGTGGGATCGGCGTCGCCCGGTTGTTCTTCGAATGCTTTCCAATCGATAGTCCGGCCGTCGAGCCGCGGTGGCGTCCCAGTCTTGAGTCTGCAAGTCCGAAGGCCAAGAGCCCGCAGCGCCTCGCCCAACAGAACAGACGCGGGTTCGCCCGAGCGGCCGGCCGGGTAGCGCTCTTCGCCGCAGTGGATGAGGCCGTTCAAAAATGTGCCGGTGGTGATGATGGTGGCGCCGGCGAGAAGATTGCGGCCATCGCGGAGCTTAAGACCAACAACGCGGCCGCGAAGGCGCGCCGGTCGTGGCATCTCCGCTGGTTCCCCAATCCCCAGCCCCTTAGTCCCTAAGTCCCTAAATCCCTCGTCTTCTGTTCCCTGTTCCCTGTTCCCTGTTCCCTCGTCTTCAATCACCAGATCGACAACCTCCGCCTGGCGGATGTGCAGGCCGGGCTGGGATTCGAGCATTTCGCGCATCTTGACGCGGTAGAGCTGCTTGTCGCACTGGGCGCGCGGGCTCCAGACGGCGGGGCCGCGCGACGCGTTGAGCAGCCGGAACTGGATGCCGACGGCGTCGGCCACCTCGCCCATGATGCCGCCGAGCGCGTCCACTTCGCGGACCAGATGCCCCTTGGCCACGCCGCCGATGGCGGGGTTGCAGCTCATTTGCGCAATGAGGTCGAGATTCATGGTGATGAGGGCGGTCTTCAGGCCCATGCGCGCCGCAGCCATGGCCGCCTCGCAGCCGGCATGTCCCGCGCCCACCACGGCGACGTCGTATTGTTCCACAAAAGCCATCTGGCTCTATTCTACGGATTGGTTGGGTTGGGAACGCGCTCGCCGGAAGGTTTTGTCCTCTTTCGACCAAACGCGGGGGAATCCTCGTCGTACCGGATTCAAGCTTTCCCTTAAGCGTAAACTTGCGTCTAAAGGTGCAGGGCCGTCGGAAGGATGCCGCGAGCCAGCAAGTGCGCGAGAATCGGAGTATGAGGTCCATTCAGGTGTCATTGAGTCGATGGATTGCGGCGGTAGCCATTGCCGCGTGCGCCTTTGCTGGAATTTCCGGCGGCAATTCCTCGTCGCTGGGATTGCAGACGGCCGCGGCGCAGGATAAAGACAGCTTTACGCCCATGGCTCTTGACTCCGGCTTCGGGCGCATGGACATCTCCGACCCTGCGATTCCCCCGGAACAGATCATCAAGCAGTTTGCAGCCAAGGAAACCGAGTTCCAGGAGGCCTTGAACCACTACACCTATCGACGCATCGCCCGCGTCGACACCATCGACGACGATACGAAGAAAGTGAGCGGGGAGTGGTACGAGGTGGACGACGTGATCTTCGACCCCACCGGCCGGCGCACCGAGAAGGTGGTCTTCGCGCCGCCCAACACCTTGGATCAGGGAGGGATCATGATGTCGCCCTCCGACCTCCAGGACATCCAGCACGGCTATCCGTTCGTGCTGACCGCGGCGGACATTCCCGCGTACAACGTTAAATATGTGGGGCGGCAGAAGGTGGACGAGATCGATTGCTACGTCTTCGACGTGAGCCCCAAGACCATCGAGAAGAACAAACGCTACCTCGACGGGCGCATCTGGGTGGACACGACCGACCTGCAGATTGTGGTGACCGACGGCCGCATGGTTCCCGACGACACACGCAAAGGAAAAGAGGATCTGCACCCGCCCTTCATGACCTGGCGGCAGCAGGTCGACGGGCACTATTGGTTCCCCGTTTACACCAAGGGGGAAGGCGTCCTCCACTTCGCCGGCGGCTACGGCTCCATGGCGCAGGACGTGCACATCCGCGACATCATTAAATACTCCGACTACAAGCGCTTCGGCTCAACCTCCAAGGTGTTTTACGGCGATCAGGAGATCACAAACCCCGGCCAGCCGCAGAATCAGCAGCCGCCAGCGCCGCCGCAGAAGTGATAGGGACAGGGAACGAGGGACCAAGGGAACAAGGGATAAAGGGACCGAGTGATCGAGGAATCCAGCGCACGCAGCACGGATCAAAGTGGGTTTTGAAAGGGCACGGCTTCAGCCGTGCCGTAAGAGTCCCGAAGAATGAGTGGGCTTTATTGACGGCTGCATAAGTAATGTCCTGATAAGCGCGCCGGAGGCGCAGCGTTTGTTAGCCCCGCGCTTTAGCGTGGGGAAAGCGAATTCCAAAGATTGACTCCGGAGTCCCGTAGGGACGGTACAAGGACATTTCTTTTGCAGGAATCAATAGCCCCTGAGGGATGCTTCTTCGACACCACGCGTTTTCCTCAAACTTTTATTTGTCGGCTTTCGGTCTGCCCGCTCCCATCAGCACCAGCGATCGTTGCGCAAACGGCGAGTAGACGAGCAACGTGGTCGAGGCCAGCGCCAATCCGAAGTTGATGTGGTGCAGAAGCAGGAAGGGCGCGAGCGACCACAGCTCGTCGAAAAGGATCAGAATCGGCCAGATCTTGCGGAAATTTCCGCGGAAATCCGGCGCGTGAAAAAGGGCCGCGCAAAGCACAAACGCGCGCACGGGGATGAGAATTGCGGCCGTAATGATGAGAGTGCGGTAAGCCACTGCCGCATTGGGCAGCGGCGAAAAGAGATCCGCAATCTCCGCCAGGTTGGCCAGCGCCCCCACATAAAATCCCAGGTACATCAGTTGAAACAGGATGAAGAGCGTTTGCACCACGGCATACGAGGTCTTGGGCAGTTCCTCCGGCGTGGTGAGAATCCGGATGCGCGCTTTGCGCCCGCGTTTCGCGGAGGGCTTGACCTCTTTTTCCGCCGTATCGGCTTCCGGCGTATCGGTTTGCGGCGTAGGAGCGCGAGATTCGGAAGCCGCCGTCGTTGAACCTTCGCCGGACGAGCGGTTTTCATCAGCCAAGGGGCCCTTGCCGGACCAGTCTTTTTGCAATTCGACGCGCTCGACCGGCGCGATGAAGCGATAGCCGCGACGGGCCAGAGTCTCAAGGTAGCGGGGATTGGCCGCCGTGTCGCCCAAGGCTTCGCGGATGCGATTCACGGCTGAGTGCACGCCGTGCTCGTAGTCGACAAACGTTCCATCGGGCCAGAGCTCGCGGGAAATCTCCTCGCGCGTAAGCAGCTCACCCGGCCGGTCGAGCAGCAGCAGCAGCAGTTGGAACGGCTGCGTGTTCAGTTTGACGCGCAGGCCCTGGCGGCGCAGCTCGCCCGTGGCGGCATCCACCTCAAAGATTCCGAAGCGATAGCGCGGGGCCGGCCGAGGGCCGTTCGTGTCTTCCGTCATGGCTTTCGTTCAGTGTAGCCGATGGAGATTTGGCCGTGGGACTCGGCAGCGCAAGGGAGAACTTTTCCCAAGTTACGCCAATCGAGGCATTTGCACGGTGAGGAATCTTCAGCCCACAAAGGAGGCATCTTGCATTGCGCTCCAGCGTCAGACCGGTTATGGTGCGATGCATGAACGCAAGCAAGCAGAGCGGTACTGGAAAACGCGCGGCGGGCTGGCTGCTGGTCCTGCTGGCCGCGCCCGCGTGGGTCGCGGCCGAGCCCACGCCCGCAGCAACGGCGGCATTCAACTCGTATGTGGAGCGCGTCGAGGCCCAGGCGGCCGCGCGGCATCGGTCGGCCGACGGCTTTCTTGCTCCCACGGATTTTGCGCGGCTGCGCCGGGGCGAGCTGATTGTAGAGCAACAAACGACCGGGGCGGGCGCGGAATTGCCCGAAGCGCTCTTGCACGACTGGCGCGGCGCGGCCTTCATCCCCGGCGGCAAGGCAGCGGACTTTGAGCGGCTGATGAAGGATTTCAACGCCTATCCCAGGGTTTATTCGCCGCAGGTGCTCTCGTCGCACGTCATCGAGAACGATGGCGATCATTTTCAGGTGACGATGCGCGTTCGGCAAAAACACGTGCTGACCGTGGTGATGGATACAGCCTACGACGTGACCTTTCGGCGACTTGACGCGGAGCACGGATTCAGCATCTCGCGCAGCACGCAAATTGCGGAGATCGATGCGCCGGGAACGCCGCACGAGCGCGCGCTCAATCCCGGGGAAGAGCACGGTTTTCTCTGGCGCATGAACACCTACTGGAGCTGCGAGGAGCGCGACGGCGGCCTCTACATCGAGATCGAGTCTGTTTCGCTCTCGCGCTCGATTCCGGTGGGACTGGGATGGGCGATCGGGCCGTTCATTGAGAGCGTGCCGCGCGATTCGCTCGAGTTCACGCTGCGCGCCACGCGCGACGCGCTCAAGAAACATGCGGACGATTGATTGGCCCAAAAACTTGCATCAACTCAAGATTGTCATCCTGAGCGGAGCGAAGCGGAGTCGAAGGATCTGCGGTTGCTTTTCGCTGAATCTGCACGAACACTTATGGGCCGGATCAATACGAAAGGAGCTCAAGATGGGTACGCGGGCAATTCGAACCGTAGACTATGCAACCTTCCGCAATGCGCGGCGCGTAAACCAGGCGCTGACGGCGCGCATGGAGAAGCGGGCGCTCAACTGGATGGCGGAGCGTGCGCCGCAGTGGGTAAATTCCGATGGACTGACCCTACTGGGGCTGGGCGCACAAATCGCGGCCGGGATTTGTTATGCGCTGACGCGCTGGGATCGGCGGGCTTTGCTGCTCGCGATCGTGTGCCTCGCGTTGAACTGGCTGGGCGACAGCTTGGACGGAACGCTGGCGCGCGTGCGCCGGCAGGAACGGCCGCGATACGGATTCTACGTCGATCACATGGTGGACATTCTGGGCGCCGTGGCTCTGATGTGCGGGTTGGGCGCGTCGGGGCTGCTGCACTGGGCGACCGCCATGGCGATGCTCGTCGTTTTTCTCGTGCTTTCGAGCGAGAGCTATCTGGCCACCTACACGTTGTCGTGCTTCCAGCTTTCGCAAGGCATCTTTGGACCCACGGAGATTCGCATTCTGCTCGCGCTCGGCAATCTGGCAGCGCTGCGCAGCCCTTATTCGACGGTCTTCGGGCATAGATTGCTGCTCTTCGATTTGGGAGGGGTAATCGCTGCCGCGGTCATGGCCGTAATGGCGATTGGCGTCGCCGCGCGGCACACCGCCGAACTCTACCGGCAAGAACCCCTGAAACCGGAGCCGCTCAAATGAACGTCCCCGTGGTAAACGTTCTTGTCCGCTGGGGCAAATTCAATTTGGTGGGCGCTGTGGGCATGGCCGTGCAGCTTGGCGCGCTGGCATTCATCAATCGCCTGGCGCCGGGGCACTACATGGTGGCGACGGCCGCGGCGCTCGAGATCACGCTGCTGCATAATTTCGTGTGGCACCTGCATTACACGTGGCGCGATCGCTTTCCCACCCGGAACGTGAAGAGAATGCTGGCAGGTCAGTTCATTCGGTTTCATCTTTCGAATGGGCTGGTGTCGATGATTGGGAATCTGGCCTTGATGCCGGTGCTGGTGGAGGGCGCGCGGATTCCCGTAGTCTTGGCCAACGCGATTGCGATTCTCTGCTGCTCGATCGTGAACTTCTTCCTCGGAGACCGGTGGGCCTTTGTCGAAGTCCCGTCCTGTCCGGAATGACAAAGACCCCCTGAGATTGACATGCCCTTGGCTTATCCGTGGCGGATGAAGGTTCCGTTCTGAAGTTCGTCCACGGCCTGGCGCAGCTCGGCCTGGGTATTCATGACGATCGGCCCGTACCAGGCGACCGGTTCCTCCAGCGGCTTGCCCGAGACGAGCAGGAAACGAATGCCTTCCGGACCGGCCTGGACCGCGATCTCGTCGCCGCGGTCGAAGAGCACGAGCGAATGGTTTTTCGCATCGTAAACCGGCGTGGCATTCGGATCAATTGCCGACTCGGTGAGCACCGCCTGCGGCTCGGAGGCGTCACGGAAGGTGCCCGAACCGGCAAAGACGTAGGCAAAGGCGTTGCGCGTGGTTTCCACCTGGATGCGCTTGCGCTTGAAGGGCGGAACGGAGATGTCCACGTAACGCGGGTCTGCTGCCACGCCTTCGACCGGCCCGGTTTTGCCCCAGAATGTGCCGCAGATGATGCGCGCCCTGGTGCCGTCGTCCTCTGTGACCTCAGGGATGGCGCTCGACGGAATGTCCTG
>PLSB01000064.1 GCA_003165005.1 Acidobacteriaceae bacterium
AGAACTTGGCACTGTCCAGTTCAAAACATTTCAAGAACCTAAATGCGATTGCCCTGCACGCAGGTGGAAATACCGCTTCGCCCGCGCCACATCCTTGAAGATCTGCGCCTTCAGCGCTTCCGGCGAGGGCCACTCGATTTCGCCGCGCAGCCGCAGAAGAAACTCGAGCTCGACCGGCGTCTCCTCGCTGATCTCCACTGGCTCAAAATCCAGAAGGTGCGACTCCACCGCGAACGACGCTTCGCCGAAGGTCGGCCGGTTGCCCACATTCGTCACCGCCTCAAACGCGCGGCCGCCGATCTTGAGCCGCGTCACGTAGACGCCGAAGGCCGGAAGCAATCCGTCGTACGCGGCGAGATTCACCGTGGGCACCAGCAGCCGCGTGCCGATGCCGCGACCGCGCGCCTGCGTCGAAAGCACCGTGAAGGGACGGCCCAGCAGCCATCGCGCCCGCCGCACATCGCCCGCGGCGGCCCATGCGCGAATCGTCGAGCTTGAAGCCTCCATCCCGCGCACGCGCACGGCCTCGTGCACATCGACCGCGAATCCAAGCTCCGCGCCCATCGCGGCCAGATCCTCCACGCCGGCCGCGGCCCCGTGCCCAAAGCGGAAGTTGCGCCCTTCGTGCACGCTCCGCACCTGGAGACCGTGAACCAGAATTTGCTCGACGAACGCGCGCGGCGCGAGATTGGCCAATGTCTCGTCGAATTTCAGCACCAGCGCCGCATCGATTCCGGTCTCGGCCAGCAGGCGCAGCCGCTCGGCGTTCGGCGTGATCAGCCGCGGCGCCTGCGCGGGGCGCAAAAACTGCTCCGGGTGCGGATCGAATGTAATGGCCACGGCGCGCGCCGAGCGGCTGCGCGCTTCCGCTGTCACGCGGGCCAGAATCTCGCGGTGCCCGCGATGCACGCCGTCAAAGTTGCCCACCGCGGCCACCGTGGGACCGAACCCGGCAGGAATCTCCGCCAGCGAGCGAAAGACCTGCATCGCCCCGGCCTCTTGCGGCCCCGCGCTTTGCTCGCCGCTCATAGCGTAACGGGCACGCTCAACCCGTCATAAGCGAGCCGGGCGTTCGCCGGCAAAGTGCGATTGGTTTCCTCGTTGCCCAGGTCGTGCGCGATATGCGTGAACCAGGTTTGCCGCGCGCCGACGCGCCGCGCCCACGCGAGCGACTGCTCCACCGTCGCGTGGCTGGGGTGCGGCGCGTGACGCAAGGCGGAAATCGCCAGCAATTCGACTCCCTCAAGTAGCGCAAAGCTCGATTCCGGAATCGCGCTCACGTCGGTCATGTACGCCGCGTTGCCGAAACGGAAGCCGTTGATCGGCATCTCGCCGTGCAGCAACGGAATGCGCAAAAACTCCACGCCGTCGACCGGGTTGCGCGCGGCCAACGGCTTCAGCTCCACGCGCGCCCGCGTGGGATAGGTGGCTTGAGGCGAGAAGGTGTACGCAAAAACCTGCCGGAGAACCGCCGCCGTCTCCTGATCGGCGTAGAGCGGAATCGGCCCGCCGCGCCGGTCGGAAACAAAGCTCAACGGCCGCAGATCGTCCAGGCCCAGAATGTGGTCGGCGTGACCGTGCGTGTAGAAGACCGCATCCACGCGCGCGACCTTCGCGCGCAATGCCTGCTCGCGGAAGTCGGGGCCGGTGTCGATCACCACCGCGCGCTCAGTCCCAGTCTCCGCGCCGTGCCACTGCAACAAAACCGAAGGCCGCAGCCTGTGATCGTGCGCGTCGGCCGAGGTGCACACCGCGCACGCGCATGCCAGCGTCGGAACCCCCATCGAGGTCCCCGTGCCCAAGAATGTGAGGGTAGCATCCATGGCTTTCTGCAGAGAGCAAGCGAAGGTCGGGCGTGGTCAGTGCGAGTGCGAAGTGTGAGTGTGGAGTGTGAGTGTGCAGCGTGCGCCCATCACTCACACTCACACTCACACTGTTCCCTAGTCCCTAGTCCCTAGTCCCTAGTCCCTAGTCCCTGCCTTTCGGCGCCGGCGGCACATTGGGCGCCGTCACCATGCTGCTCAGTTCCAGAAAGGCCATGCGCAGCTCGAACAGTACCGACTGCAGCATGCGATCCTCGGCGGCGCTCAGGTTGCCCTTGGACTTTTCCGCCAAAACTCCTAAAAGGTCAATCGTCGCGCGCGCCCCCATGATGTCCACCCTCGGCCGCTGGCCCTCCTGTGTGTCCGCGCCCATCTGCAGCATCGCGCTCAGGTAGAACTGCTGCACCAGGTGTTCGAACCCCACCGGCGGCTGCGCACCCACGGCGGGATTCTGCGCGCGGATCAGGTCCTCGATTCGTTGCGCCGACGCGTCGTAAGCGGCCTTCGACTTTCTGCCTTCCTCGGCAGTCGGCCCCAGGGGCAACTCCTCCGCCAACCGCTTCTCCGCGGCCTGCGCAGACTCCCGTTCTTCGGCCTCGTGCCCGGACGCCTCGCGTGTGGCCTCGTTCACCACCAAGCGCGGTCCGGGCCCAGGCCCACTTTGCGCGGGCGCGGCCGGCTTCTCCGCTGGCGCGGCCTGCGCCGCGGCTCCACTTTCCTTTTCTTCCTCCGCCTTGATCTTGCGGCGGTCGATGACTTCGATTTTTGGCCTATCGCTCATATCTTCAAGTTTCTCATCCGCACGGCCTATCGTTCCAACCCACCACGAAAAATGGGTGCCCCACATCTCGATTTTGAGATGTGGGAAAGCGCGAACCCAAACCCACGTTCAAACCAGCACAAACATCCCGTGCCCCATCCTTTCGCGTTCTTTGCGAAAGGGTGGGAAACCAACAAGCCTGGGTACACCTCACCCCGTCCCTAACCCAGCCTCGGCGGCGCGTCCAAAATGCTTGCCGTTCCCTCCACGGCCCCGGCCTTGAACCGCAAGCTCTGGCCCTTCGCTTCGGCCTCGGCGCGGATCATGCCCAGCGCAAATACGCGTGCGCCATCTTTCAGCGGCAGCTCCGCCGCGCTCGTGATCGCTCCGGCAACCGTCCCGTCTTCCAGCGTCAGTTCCTCGCCCGCCGCCGGCACAGGCCCGGCCAGCTCCAGCGGCCGCAGATGCCGGTGCACATGGCCCCGCGAACGGATGCGCTCCACAATCTCCTGGCCCAGGTAGCAGCCCTTGCTAAAATGCAGGGCCCGCGTCTGCGCCGTCTCCTGCGGCAGATCGCGCTCCGCCATATCGACGCCGTACACCGGAATCCCCTCGGCCACGCGAAACGCCTCCAGCGCCGCCGACCCCACCGGCGTCGCCCCGCCCGCGCGCAGGCACGACCACAGCTTGCCCAGCCCCGCCGATGGCAGCCAGAACTCGTAGTGCGGCGCCAGCACGCCGTAGACGCGCAGAATCCGCACCTCCCAGCCGTTCCAATCCACTGTGGTTCCCGACATGGGGGTTACCAGCACCGGCAGCCCCACGCGCTCCAGCACCTCCTCGGCCAACGGGCCAGTCAGTCCCACGGCCGTCTCCGAGCCCGCTTCGCCCACCTGCTCATCACCCAGCGCAACCAGCTCCACATCGTCCATGACAATGAACTTATTCAGGTGGGCTAGCAGCTTGTCGAGCTGGTCGGCGGCAATCTCCAGCTCCAGTTCCGACTCGCCGGCAAATGGCGTTCCCAGCAGCTTGTCCGATCCGCCGTTTCCGGTCTTAGGCGGATTCACCGGGCTGCGGCGCTGCGGCGACAACTCCTCGCCCCCACGCCACACCGTCAGGTCGCCCTGGATGTGCCCCTGCGCATCCAGCACCAGGTTCCACGCCGCGGTATTGGGAAACAGATCGTTGACCGTATTGGTCACCATCCCGCTCAGCCAGCGGAAGCGATCGCCCCCGCGCACGTCCACGCGCCTCATCCATCCCAGATCGTGCAGCGCCGCCCCAAAGGCCAGTGCCTCTGTTTCCACCTCCGGCGCGTCCAACTCTCGTGGGGTCAATGCGCCGTGGCAGGCGGCCAGCTCATGCGGCGTATGTGCGGATTCAAGCAGGGCCCCCAGCGCGGTGGCCTCGAGATTTTCGGTAAGTTCGGAATTTGCGGTAACTTCGGACTCGGCCATGGGAACTATTCCGTGGTTCGGCGCCTTTTCATTCGAAATCTGGTGCGGAACCGCTTTCTGATTATAGCCTTGAAGTGTGTGGCAGGAACGGCCGGCCCCGTTGCCATCGGGAAAGCCAATTCCCGCGGAGAGAATCGATGAACGTGCAGTCCAAAAACGCAGCTTCCCAATGGCGCGGGCCTCTTTTTGCCCTATCGCTTTCGCTGGTTCTGGCCGCGGCCGCCCCCTCGCGAATCGCCGCCCAACAGACGGCCCCGCAAGCCGCGCAGCAAGTTGCGCCCAAGGCCGCTCCCGCCGCCAAGCCCGCCGTGCAGGGTTGCACCCTCCCCTCGGGCGAGCCCCACGATGAAGACAAGGCCACAACCCGCATCACCTCCGAGCAGGCCCGCCAGCTCTTCGCCCTGGTCGACGTGCTGCTCAAATTCTCCTCCGGCGAGACCGGCCTGCCCATCAAGAGCACCGTCAAGCGCCAGCTCACCACCCGCGACGGCGTCGTCAAGTACCTCGAAGAAAAATTCAACGAGGACGAAGGCGCCAAGCGCCTGGAGCGCGACGAAATCGTGCTCAAAAAATTCGGCCTCCTCGACCGCGACTTCAACCTCAAGCCGTTTCTCCTCCAGCTTCTCAAGGAGCAGATCGAAGCCTACTACGACTCCAAGACCAAGACCGTGAATCTGCTCGACTGGATCGGCCCCGACGACGAGCAGCCGGTCCTGGCCCACGAGCTGACCCACGCCTTGCAGGACCAGCACTCCGACCTCGAGAAATGGGACAACCAGACCCCCGACGAAGTCTCCACCGACTCCGCCGGCGACCGGGACCATCTGGCCCGCGACGAGATGGACACCGCGCGCGACTCCGTGGCCGAGGGCCAGGCGACCCTCGTCATGTGGGATTGCGTCCTGAAGCCGTTGGGCAAAAGCCTCATCCAGGATCCCGAGGTCCTCGATCTCCTCAAGTCGCAGATGAGCGGCGCCGAGGACTCGCCCGTAATGGCCCGCGCGCCGCTGCTGATCTCCGAATCCATGCTCTTTCCCTATCGCGAGGGCATGAGCTTCGAGCAGGACCTGTGGATGGACCAGGGCCAGACCGCGGCCTTCACCGGCGCCCTCGACCGCCCGCCCACCTCCAGTTGGGAGATCATCAATCCCCGCGAATACGAGCGTAAGCACATTCCCGCCATCCCGCTGCTGCCCGACATTCACCCCCTCACCGATCCCGCGTACAAGCCCTACGGCATCGGCCAGGTGGGCCAGCTCGACGTGCAAATCCTTTCCAAACTTCTCGGTGGCGACAACTCCGCCCGCGACCTCACGCCCGCATGGAACGGCGGCCTCTACTGGGCCGGGCAGTTGCGCAGCGCCACCACCCCCGCCCAGCAGGCCGGCACCGCCTCCATCGCGCTCTTCTATCTGTCGGTCTGGAGAAACGCCGACTCGGCCAACGTCTTCGCCAAAATCTACTCCAACAGCCTGGGCCGCAAGTACTCGCGCGTCAGCGAGCTTTCCTCCGGCGCATCTGCCGCCGATGACGGCTCGGTGGAGCGCCTGTTCACCACCAACGAGGGGCCGGTGCTCATCACCACACGCGGCAAAATGGTCTTCATCGCGGAAAGCTTCCCGCTGCCTCTCGCGCGCAAACTTACTGCGCTCATCCTCGACGCCCAGGGCGCCGGCCCCATGCACCTGGCCCGCGCTCCGCTTCGACCCGGCGCGCCCTCCTTCGAATCCGACGCGCCCGGCAGCGCCCTCACCAATGACCTGGTCCACTTCTTCGCCGAAGCCGGCGTGATGAAGGCCGCAGTCGACGCCGAACGCCTGGCCCTCGAGAAGTAAGCCGCGCGCGAACTCAGCCCACCACCAATGCCCCGTGCACCAATACCCCGTGCACCAATGCCCCGTGCCCCATCCTTTCGCTTTTTTGGGAAAGGGTGGGACAGCACGAACATCGCTCATCCTCGCCTTGTACCGCCGGTCTCCCGACCGGCTGTAGTGCGGGTCTCCAGACCCGCACACGGACTCGGGTCGCAGCACGAACCCAAACTCACCATTCAACTCAATAAAAAGGCGTCGCGCTCAACACAAGAACCCCGTGCCCCATCCTTTCGCGTTTTCTGCGAAAGGGTGGGAGTGCACGAACCGTCGTCCGTGCTTGTACCGCCGGCCTCCCGACCGGCTGTAGTGCCGATCAGTTCGGCGGCAGGCGACGCACCGGAATGACCGCGGTTCCCTCGGTTGGCCCTGGAGCATGAATCGGCGCATGAACCCCCGGCAAGACAGGCCAGGATGCGCGCGGCTTCTCATTTCTGAGCAGAATTGCCAATCCCAGTTGACCGTCCAGGCGTTTCTCCACCAACAAAGCATAGGCTCCGGTTAGGAACTCAGGGTGGTGCTCGAAATGCTTACTGGCCGCCTGCATCGTGTGCACCACGTGGCCGGCGGAAAATCCCTCGCGATGGAAGCCGGCGACGCCGATAAGCAGGCCTTTCATCAGGGCAAACTGTGCGGTGACCAAGGCCGTCTCCCGGGCCATCGCGGGCGTGGCTCCCGTCTTCGCCCAGTTGCGCCCAAAGGGAAATTTGCATCGGAATATGGTGTTGATCAGGTAGTTTTCCAGAATGTACGGGTGCTTTTCAAAAAACGGCGCATAGTAGCGGTCGTGCGCCGCTCGGTAACAGGCCGTGAGCGATTCCAATGTGGCGCCTCGACCGTTGCCGATGCCTTCGGTGAAGGCCTGAACGCACTCCACAAAGCGCGGCCGGATTTGCGATCGGTGCAGCAGCATACCCGCCAAAAGCAGCACCAGATCCAACTGCTGTGCGTGATCCACCGGCAGAGTATTCATGGTGGCCTTGAGGTGGCCTGAGGCGACCGTGGTTTCAAACTCAGCCAAAAGCTGCGGAACTCTCCGCGGCCGTTCGTCCGCTGCGATGGCATCGAATCGCCGGCTCAACAGGCCGAGCAGAAACAGGCGCTGCCAGAGCGGGTAAACGCGATTCCCGACCAGCGCCAACGCGGAATTCCGGATGGACCAGAAGTAGGGTAGGCATGGGTCGCCCTCATCGGCGCCATCGCCCCCGATCCGCAGTCCGCCGTCCTGCTCTGCGCCCGTCCGTAGCTGTGGATTCAGCAACACCAGCCGTGCGGCCTCGGGGCAGGAGAGCGAAAGCGCTTTTTCCTCCACACCGCCAATGCAGTAAGGTACGCGCGGATAATTGGCGCATGTGCGAGGCAGAAACTCTTCGCCGTGTTCCACCTGAATCCGGCAAAGGCCGTCCGCGGAAAGCAGTGGGCACTTGTGCAAGGCATTCAAGCGGATTTGGGCGAAGGTCGCTGCCGCGGAGCCCTCGTTGCCCTGGGCTGGCTCCGGAGACCGCACAATGTTCTCGTCGATGATCGTGCGCACCGGCCCAGCGGGCAGGTTCTGGTACTTTTCAAACGTGCTCTGGTCAACATGGACGGTCCACTCCTCGCAGCAGGAGTCCTCACAGGCCGGACCAATGCATCGAAAATCGTCCGCATAGTCGGGTTGGAACAGCTTGCTTTGACGCAACCGGTGCTCCCGGCAGCCGACCGAATCCGTCTGCTGCGTCCTTGGGGTGTGATGCCGCGCAGGAACAAAGCAGATAGCAGGCAATTGCAGGCGGAAATGGATTAGAAGAATCTATAAATCGCAGCCCACTCCGTCCAGCATGGACGGCGGCCTCATTCGGGAACCGGTGGAAAACCCACTCCCCCGGCCGCTATCATGAGAATCCTGAAGCCAATCCAGGAGACGCACGTGCAAGGCAAACTCGAACTCATGATGGGACCCATGCGCAGCAACAAGACCGCCGAGCTGCTGCGCCGCGCCGAGATGCGCCGCCAGTACGCCAAGCAATTCGTTCTCGTCCTCAAGCCCAGCGACGACACCAAGGGCGGTCCCGGCGTGGTCGAGAGCCGCAATCCCAACGGCGGCAAGATGAGCGCCCTCGCCTTCAACTCCGCCAATCCCTGGGAAGTCCTCGACGCCATCCGCGATACGGAGCAGGAGATCGGCAAGCGTGTCGAATGCATCGCCATCGACGAAGGCCAGTTCGTCGGCGAGCTCTTTCTCTTCACCAGGCATTTGCTCGACGCGGGCCACGACGTGCTCGTCGCCGGCCTCGATCTCGACTTTCGGGCGATGCCGTTTGGCGAGATGCTCAACCTCACCTGGCTGGTGAACGCCTACGGCGGCAGCATCACCGAGTGCATGGCCTACTGCGCCTGCGGTGCGCGCGCCCTCTACTCGCAGCGCCTCATCGACGGCCAGCCCGCGCCTTACTTGAGCCCCATCAAAGTCCCCGGCGACGCCTACGAGCCCCGCTGCGCCGAGCACTTCGTCCTCCCCGGCAAGCCGCATTAGCGATCCGGCCCTAACCCTCACTTCTCACACGGAGCGAGAATTTGCAGCGCCGGTCTCCTGACCGGCTGTACTGAGGGCCTCCCGGCCCTCAGCGACTTCGTCAGGCCCTAAAATCTGGGTGATCGTGCCGTCTGTGAGAGATGCGGCCCTAAAATACTGCTTCCGTGCCCCATCCTTTCGCGCTTTTTTGCGAAAGGGTGGGATAGCACGGACCCCACCTTGCACGATGTTGGCGATGTCAACAAGTGAATCGAAAAAGCTCTAAGGCTTCAGCGCTTGCGGCTGAAAGTCCTTTTCGCCGAACTGCCACAGGAAAAAAGTGAAGATGTCCGTCCAATCGGAGACCTGCTGCGAGACGGTGTCGGTGAGTCCGTGGCCGGCGTCGTAATTGACGCGGAAGAGAATCGGCTTGCCGCTGGCAGTCGCGGCCTGCAACCGGGCCGCCATCTTCGCGCCCTGCCAGGGATCGACTCTGGGGTCATTCGCGCCCGCGGTGACAAGAATCGCCGGACAATTCGTGCCAGCCTTCACGTGCGCATAGGCGCTCATCTCGTAGAGCCCCTTGAAGCCATCCTCGGTGGCCACGCTCCCGAACTCAGGGGCATTCACCGGCCCATTCTCGCCCGTTTCAAATCGCAGCATATCGGAACATGGCACGCCATCGACAGCGGCGCCAAACAGGTCAGGACGTTCGGTGACTGCGCGTCCAATCAATATCCAGCCGGCGCTCTGGCTCCAGATTCCCAGCTTGGGCGTGGAGGTGTACTTGTGGTCGATCAGATACTGCGCCGAGGCGATGAAGTCGCGCCAGGTATTCGGTTTAGTTAGTTTCTGGCCCGCCAGGTGCCAGGCCTCTCCGAACTCGCCGCCGCCGCGCACGTGCGCCACGGCCAGGATGCCGCCGCGCTCGATCCACTCGGAATAGCGCCGCGAGAAACCGGGCTTCCAGACGTCGCCATAGGCTCCGTAGCCGATCAGCGCGGTGGGATTGCTGCCGTCCAGCCTGGTTCCCTTCTTATAGACGATCGAAAGCGGAATCTGCGTGCCGTCGGGCGCCGTTGCCCTTCGCTCTTCCGAAACAAAGTCCGTCGGGTCGATCGCACTCTCGGGTTCCAATCCCATGGCGACAGAGGTTGAGGTGGCCGGATCGTAGCGATAATAATCTCCGGGCTTCGTCCAGGAAGCCATATCGATCAGCGCCCCCGGCTCGGTTGGATCCGTGACCACATCGTCGACGCCGCCGTCAAACGGGAGCGCAATCGCCTGCGGCTTCGATCCCGGCTGATAGGAAAGACGGAGAGCCTCTCCTATCCCCGCTTCAGTCTCCAGGATGTAAAGCGCGTCCTTGGCGGGGTGCAAGATAGATTGCCCAAGACCGGCCTTCAGCACCGCGTCGCTGGCGGGGACCACCACCTCGGCTTTGGACAGGTCCGGATCGGCGGCAGGCACGCGCAGAATCTTTCCGTTCGATGCGTCCTTGAAAGTCACCAGATAGAGATCGTTGCCGGCCAGGTCAAACTCCGTAACGTTGTCCTCGTAGCCGGCCACTTTTTTCCAGCCGGTCTTGGTCCCGATGGCGCTGGCTGGGGCGATGTAGACCTCGTTGGCCGGTAAGACAGTACCCACGATCCCCAGTGCGTAGGGCGAGCCGGGCCAAAACAAAACGAAGCCAAACTCTTCCTCGGCAATCTTGATTCCCGGGACGACATCGTAGCCGAAAACTGCCTGGTCGGCGCTGACATCGGTTCCAATCTTGTGCGCGAGCGTTTTATTTCTTTTGTATTTGTCGGATGCAGGCGCGCCGGGCGCAAGTTTCCGCAGTTGAATGTAGTAAACCGTCTCTCCGTCCTCTGAAAAAGACGCTCCCTCAAAACGTTCCAGACTCTCCGGAAGCTGTTCCCCGGTTGCCGTCTTGAAGATGTGCGCGGTCATGTCCTCGGAGCCGCCCGGCGAAGTGGCGATCAGCACGTATTTGCCATCCCATGAAGGCGTGTACTGGTCGAGCGAGATATGGCTTGTGCCGGTATCGAATTTGTTGGGATCGAAGAGCAGCCGCTCGGCCTTCCCGGTTCCTTCGCGCACGTAGAGCGCGGCCAGATTCTGCCCCTGCTTGCGCTTGCGATAGAAGGTGTACTTTCCGCCCAATTGCACATCGGAAATTGTGTACTCGGCGGCATTCATATAGGTTTCCATCTTGGCGGCAAAGGCCTTGCGCCCCGGCATCGAGTCCAGCACGGCGCGCGTGTAATCGGCCTGCGCCTTCATCCAGGCAATCACGGCGGGATCCTTCTGGTTCTCCATGGAACGGTAGGGATCTTCGACTTTCTGTCCATAGTAGGTATCGACGGCGGTCTGGACAGGAGCCACGGGCGGCTTGGCCAATTGAGCATGAAGAAGACCGGCCGCACTCAGGCAACTCGTCAGGTACATCGCGGGGACAAATCGATTCAATCGCATGGAACCACCTTTCATTGCTCGAACTCGTAACGATGGAGCATTTCTCACACGGAGCGAGAACCTGTACCGCCGGTCTCCTGACCGGCTGTAGCGGGGGTCTCCCGACCCCCGCAGTGCAGGCCTCGACCGAAGAACGGGCCATTTCTCCAGCCGTCGAGACACCTGTGAGAAATGCGCGCAAAACCGAACACTTCTTTTGTACCCCTCTTATCCCCCCGCGGAAAAGGGAAAATGACGCAGGACCCCCCGCGCCCGGCAAAAACCATGCCGCCAGACGCACAAACCACCCGGCCCTCGCCCCAGCCGCGCCGTAGGCGCAGCGTTCGTTAGCCCCGCGCTTCGCCGGGGTCCCCAAGAAACGGTCTTGGTTTCTTGGGGTGGATTCGTGGGGAAAACAGGATTCCACAGATTCGTTCCGGAGTCCCGTAGGGACGGCAGAAGATAGCCCAGGCCGGGGTCCCCACGGAGGGGTC
>PLSB01000083.1 GCA_003165005.1 Acidobacteriaceae bacterium
GCTCGGCCAGCCCGTCTCCATGCTGATCCCGCAAGTCGTCGGCTACAAGCTCACCGGCAAGTTGCGCGAGGGCGCCACGGCCACCGATCTCGTGCTTACCATCACGCAGGCGCTGCGCAAGCTCGGCGTTGTGGGTAAGTTTGTTGAGTTTTATGGCGACGGCTTAACGCACTTACCGCTGGCCGACCGCGCCACCATCGGCAACATGGCGCCCGAGTACGGCGCCACCTGCGGCATCTTCCCCGTCGACGCCGAGACCCTGCGCTATCTGCGCCTCTCCGGCCGCAGCGATGATCAAATCAATCTGGTTGAGGCCTACTACAAGGAGCAGCAGCTCTTTCACACCTCCGGCGCGCCCGAGGCCGAGTACACGCAAACCCTTGCACTCGAACTGGGCGACGTGGAGCCCAGTGTGGCCGGACCCAAGCGCCCGCAGGACCGCGTGCTGCTCAAAGACGCGGCCGCGAGCTTCGCCGAGCAACTGCCCGCGCTGCTCGCGCCCACCGCGAAGCCGCTCGGCTCGCGCACGGCGGCCGCGTGGCAACGGGAGACCGTGGTTGATGGCGCTCTGCCAAAAGCAACCGCGGATCCTTCGACTCGCTCCGCTGTCGCTCCACTCGCTCAGGAAGACAGCCATTTGCGAGTCACCACTACAGTGAAGGAACGGTTCGGCGTCGATCCCGATCCCTATCTCGATCACGGCTCGGTGGTCATCGCCGCCATTACCAGTTGCACCAACACCTCGAACCCTTCGGTGATGATCGCCGCGGGCCTGCTCGCAAAGAAGGCCGTGGAAAAAGGCCTCACCGTTCCGCCGTGGGTCAAGACCTCGCTCGCGCCGGGCTCGCGCGTGGTCACCGACTACTACCAGAAGTCCGGTCTGCTGCCTTACCTCGAAAAGCTGCGCTTCAACGTGGTGGGCTACGGCTGCACCACCTGCATTGGCAACTCGGGCCCGCTGCCCAGCGATGTTTCGAAATCCATTGAAGAGCACGGCCTGGTCGCGGTCAGCGTCCTCAGCGGCAATCGCAACTTCGAAGGCCGCGTGAACGTGGACGTGCGCGCCAACTACCTGATGAGCCCGCCCCTCGTCGTGGCCTACGCGCTCGCCGGCAAGATCGGCCACAACTTCGACACCACTGCGTTGGGCAACGATGCGGACGGGAATCCAGTCTATCTGAGAGACATCTGGCCCACGCAAGCCGAGGTAGCCAGCGCCATCGAGCAAGCCGTTTCGAGCGATGGCTTTCGCAAAGAGTACGCCACGGTCTCAGAAGGCGACGCCAGTTGGCAGGGACTGAGCTTCCCCACCGGCGACGTCTACCAGTGGGAGGCGGACTCAACCTACATCCGCAAGGCGCCCTACTTCGACGGCATCACCATGACGCCTGCACCCATTGAAAATATAGCCGGCGCGCGCGTGCTCGCCGTGCTGGGCGACTCGGTGACCACCGACCACATCTCGCCCGCCGGATCGATCAAGGCCAACGGCCCGGCCGGGAAATATCTCGCCGAGCACGGCGTGAAGCCCGCGGATTTCAACTCGTATGGCTCGCGACGCGGCAATCATGAAGTCATGGTGCGCGGCACCTTCGCCAACGTGCGCCTGCGCAACAAGCTCGCGCCGGGAACCGAAGGCGGCGTCACGCGCCTGCTGCCCAAAGGCGAACAGATGTCGATTTTCGATGCCAGCGTGAAGTACGCCGAGCGCGGCACACCGCTCATTATTCTCGCTGGCAAGGAATACGGCTCCGGCTCTTCGCGCGACTGGGCCGCCAAGGGGCCGAAGCTTCTCGGCGTGCGCGCCGTCATCGCGGAGAGCTTTGAGCGCATTCACCGCTCGAACCTCGTAGGCATGGGCATTCTGCCGCTGCAGTTCGAGGCAGGCCAGAATGTCGCATCCCTCGGCCTCACCGGCGAAGAAGTTTTTTCATTTCCTGGATTGACGGTTTTGCTGAAGGAGAGATTCGCCAACGGCCGCATGCTCACCGTGACTGCGAACTCGTCCCAAGGCAATAAAAAGTTTACAATTGTGGTCCGCATCGACACGCCGCAGGAGATCGAGTACTACGAGCACGGCGGCATTCTGCAGTACGTGTTGCGGCAATTGGCTGCGAAGTAGTTCTCGCAACACGGAACGCGGGGGTTGGGGGCGAGTTGCGCTTCGCCGCAACTCATCGCAAGTTCGCGGCTTCCGTTCTACACTCATTTCATGCGGAATGAGTTCACAGCCGTAATCGAGCGCGACGGCGATTGGTTCGTCTCCTGGTCCCCGGAGATTCCAGGCGCCAACGGGCAGGGGCGAACAGTGGAAGAGTGCCGGGAGAGCCTCGGCGCCGCAATCCAGTTGATTCTCGAGGATCGTTGCGCCAACAACGCCTGATCTAGTCTCCGCTACGAGTCCGCCTTCTGCTCCTCTTCCAATACCTCGTCCAACAATCCGCGCAGGCTGGCTGCGCGCACACGGCCCTCGCGCAAATCGGCCGACCTGGCCTGGGACAGCTCATCGGCAAGGTTCAACGCGGCCAGCACGGCCACGCGCAAGGAGTCCGCAGTCTTTCCGCGGGCTGCCACGGAGCGCATCTTGGCGTCGACATAAGCCGCCAGCTCGCGTATGTGCTCCGTGTTCTGCCCCGACAAGTGGTAGAGCTGGTCGTAGATCTCCACCGTCACGTATTCGCCCGGATTGCTGCGCGATTCCCCGGACATCGCTGCCTCACATTTCCAATGCGTCGAACTGCTTGAGCAGCCGATCCATGCGCTGCCGCACTTGTTCGCGCTCCTCCCGCAACACGCTCAACTCGCTCTCGATTTGTTCCACAACCAGCGCCTGCGCCTGAAGCTGAGCCTCGGCCCGGACGGCACGGGCCTCCCACTCCGTAATGCGAGCTTCGGCCGTGGCGCCAGCCTCCCGTCCCTGCTTCACCAGTTCCACGGCGCGGTAGATGCGATCCTCGAGCGCGGCAAAATCGTCGGCACTCACGGCCAACGCCGCCGGCTCCTGCGGCGCGTTCTGCGGCCTGTCCCTGCTCACCGCGTGCGTTTGAGGCTCCGGCTTCCAAAATGAATCCGACATCGTTTCAACCTCCGCCGCTCGGGCCCATTATCCGTTTGAGTATAGCGCCAATCATGCTCGATTGTTGCTCAAACGCGAAGCCGCGCTCCTATTTTGGTAACTGCGTCCTTCACACGCGTCTGGAACGCCTGCAGTTCCTCTTCGCGCAAAGTCCGGTCCGGCGCCTGGAACGTGGCGCCGAGAAGCAGGGCATAGTCGCCGGCGCCCATCCGCGCGTCGCGAAACACCTCGCGCACACGCCACTCCGCCAGCTCGGGGATTTGCAACGCGGCCATGGCGCGGTCAATCGTCTCCCACTGAATGCTCGCGTCCAAAACCAGGGAAAAATCGCGGCGCACCGGCTGATAGCGCGAGATCTCGCGCGCGATGGGCCGGCGCAACGGCAGCTTGTAAAGCCGGTCGAGATACAACTCCGCTACCAGCACCGCCTCCCTGATCTTGCGCGCCGCGGCCTCGCGCGGATGCAGTTGGCCGAACCAGCCCACCGTGACGCCGTCTGCGGCCACGCGCGCCGCGCGGTAGGGATGCAGCCACTCGGGCGTCAGTCCGGCGTCCAAGGGAAAGCGATCGAAATACATGCCGCGCATCTCGAACCGCGAAATTACTTGCTCCACCACGCCTTTCACATCGAAAAAATCAACAGCCCGGCCGGTGTGCAACGCGCTCTCCTCCGGCAATGCGCCCACTGCGCCAAGAGCCAGCGCCGGACGCTCGTCCACCTTGTCGCCCACGCCGTTCGAAAATGCCCCGCTGAAGACCGTGCCCAGCTCAAACAAACGCACATCGCTCACGTCGCGATTCAGGTTGCCCGCAATCATAGCCAACATGCCGGGCACGAGCGACGGGCGCAGCACGCCTGCCTCTTCGCTGAGCGGATTGCCAAGTGGAACCACCAGCGCGGGCTGCGGCGCAGTGAGCGCGCCCTCCGCCGCGGAGCAGAAGGTGCCGCCGATCGCCTCATGAAACCCGGCGGCCAGCAGCGTGCTGCGCACCGTGGCTTCCTTCTCCGCCCACGGCAGCGCGCGCACGCCTTCGCCGAACTCGGGCAAGGTGTTGGCGAAGCGGTTGTAGCCGTAGACGCGCGCGACCTCTTCGACGAGATCGATCTCGCGCTCGAGATCGAGCCGCCAACTCGGCAATGTCACCTGCCAGGCAGCGCCGCGTTTTCCTAACTCCGCTAACCCCGCTCGCTCCGCTGGCTCCGCTTTCAGTTCGCATCCCAGCGCCGTCAGCACATTCTCGACGCTTGCCGCGGTGATTCCCTCTTCGTCGATGGTTGTGCCGAGAATCCGATGCACCTCGCTCAACTCAAGTGCAACCGGTTTGCGCCGAGCAGTCCGCTCCTCGATCGCCGCCACGCGCGCATCAACCAGTTCGCCTTCGATCCTTCCGCCGTTGGCGAGCAGAATCGCACTCACGAGGGCCGACGCAACCGGCGCCGCGCTAATATCCGCGCCGCGCTCGAAGCGATGGCTTGCGTCCGTGTGTAAGCCATGGCGCCGCGCCGTCTGCCGCACCGCGACGGGATCGAACCACGCCGCCTCGACGAGCACGTTCTTCGTCTCCGGCGTGATCATCGTATCCCAGCCGCCCATCACGCCGGCCAACCCCACCGCCT
Source organism: Acidobacteriaceae bacterium (assembly GCA_003165005.1). GTDB lineage: Bacteria > Acidobacteriota > Terriglobia > Terriglobales > Acidobacteriaceae > Telmatobacter. Next base: position 4,695 of record PLSB01000083.1, read on the forward strand.
TCTTGTGATCGGCTACGACGAGATCGTCCGCGTCGAGCACGCGATCGACGCCATCGAGCGTTTTGAGCCGTTCTCCCTTGCGCGCCCGGCGCACCACAATGCCACCCTCGAGCTTGTCGAGATCGAAAACGTGCGTGGGCTGGCCCATCCCGAGCCATGCAAAGTTGGTGGCATCGACGGCGTTCGAGATTTTCTTCTGTTCGAGAAGCGCAAAGTACGTGGACACCTCAGCGCCCACGAACCAGTCGCGCGATTCGCCGATGGTCACATCGCGCAGCACCCGCGCCGTGAAGCGGCCGCAGGCGTCTTGGGCCTCGATACGCACCGTAAAGGGCTGGCCGCACGGGCGGGGCTTGGGAAGAGCGAACGTCAGTTCGGGCAGTGTGAGCCCGTAGATCGCCGCCGCCTCGCGCGCTACGCCGTAATGATTCATCGCGTCCACGCGGTTGGTGGTGATGTCCATCTCATAGAGCGAGCCATTGCCCTCGCCGAGCGCGTAGATGCCCTCGACGGCGATGCCGCGCAGGGTCAAATCTTCCGCCAGTTGCGCGTCATCGACAGGCAAGCCGGGCAAATATGCTCTAAGCCATTTGGTCAAAATTCTCATCGATCGAGTTTCTCTCTTCGCAAGTTGGCGCGCTCTGCGCTTGGCAAGTTCGCAAGTTGGCGGTCTCCAGCAGCTTCAACGCTTGCAGGTTGGCGCGGTTCTGCCTTATCGTCCGCCGGATCGAGAACACCAAGCAACCCATTGATCAGCTTGGCCACGCGAGTGCCTAAATCCAAAAGCTCCTCACTTGCGGTTTCTCGGAAAAATCCCAGGCTGGCTGCCAACTCAATCTGCGTCTGCAATTCATTAATAGCTGCCCGAGCCGCTCCGAGTCCCTTCCGCATTTCCGCATCGTTCAGGCGGCCATGCGCTTCTGCGATATGGCTTGCCACGTTCACGGCCGAACGGCGCATCTGCATGCGCAATCCGAAAGTCTCCGATTTTGGAAACTCCTCGGTCTGTGCATAGACCGCTCGCGCCAAATCCATGGCCTTTTGCCAGGCAATCAAATCCCGATAGTGCCGCGTTCTGCTCATGCAGCGAACCTGCCAACTTGCCAACGCGCGAAGCGCGCCAACCTGCTAAACAAATTGTCCCAAGAATCTCATATCTCCCGCGAACAAGCTGCCCATCTCGCTGATGCCGTACTTCATCATCGCGATCCGCTCCACGCCCATGCCGAAGGCGAAGCCGGAGATCTTCTTGGGGTCGTAGGCCGGCTGCTTTTCTTGGGCAAAGGCAAAGACCGCGGGATCGACCATGCCGCAACCCAGCAACTCGATCCATCCTGACTGCTTGCACTTGCGGCAGCCTTTTCCTCCACAAAAGATGCAACTGATCTGCACGTCGGCGCTCGGTTCGGTAAACGGGAAGAACGAAGGGAAAAAGCGCGTCTTCACCGCCGAACCGAATAGCGCCTTCATAGCATGATCGAGCGTGCCCTTCAGATCGCTGAAGGTGATGTTGCGGTCAACGCAGAGCCCTTCGACCTGGTGAAAGATCGGCGAGTGCGTGGCGTCGGCCGCGTCGTTGCGGTGCACTTTGCCGGGAATCACAATGCGCACCGGCGGCGGCTGCTGCTCCATGGTCCGCATCTGCACGGGCGAGGTGTGCGTGCGTAGCAACAGGCGGTCGCGCAGCGGGCGGCGCTCCTGGTTGGCAACCACCAGCGTGTCCTGCGTGTCGCGCGCCGGATGGCCGGGCGGAAAGTTCATGCTCTCGAAGTNNCCGAGTAGCCCAGCGCCGCAAAGACCGAAACAATCTCGTTCATGGTGCGCGTGATGGGATGCTCGGCGCCGGTGAGACGGTGCGTGCCGGGCAGCGTGATGTCGATGGCCTCGGCCTTGAGTGCCGCATCGGCCGCGGCGTCGGTCGGGCCTGCGCCTTCGAGCAGCGCCTCCACCAGTTCCTTGAGCACCTTGAACCGCTGGCCCACGGCTTTTTTCGCCGGCCCAGGCGCGGCTTTCAGCCACCGGTCTGAAACCTCGTTGAGCAGGCCCTGCTTGCGGCCCAGCCACTTGAGCCGGAACGCCTCTTGGTCGAGCGCCGCCGAGTCCGCGCGCGCCTGCGCCTCGAGCCGGGCAAACGCCGTGTCGAGCGCCGCCTCGTCAAATGCCGTCAGATTGGGTATCGCTTCGTTCGTCATGCCGAATGTTCAGGATAAACTACTGCGCGGCGCGATTTCCCGCATTCCCCGCGCACGCCTCAAAGGCAGCACTGGCCCGAACTCTCGGGGGAACTCTGCGCTCCCGCCAAACGCACCACGGCCCGGAGCTCGTTCGAGCTCCGGGCCGCATTGTCCGCCAGTCGAATAATCTTTATGCGGCTTTGGCTTTGTCGGCTTTGGCCTTGTCGGCTTTGGCCTTGGCCTTCTTGGCCTGCTCCACCAGCCTGGTAAAGCCCTCCGCGTCCTTCACGGCGATGTCGGCCAGGACCTTGCGGTCGAGCTCGATGCCGGCTTTCTTCAGCCCATTGATGAACTGCGAATAGCTGGCGCCGTTCAGCTTGCAGGCAGCGGCGATGCGCACGATCCACAGCGAACGGTACTCGCGCTTCTTCAGGCGCCGGCCTATGTAGGCAAACTTGAGGCCGCGCTCCACGGCCTCCTGGGCCGCCTGGTACAGCTTCGATTTGGTCAGGAAATAACCGCTCGCCCGTTTCAGGATCTTCTTGCGGCGGTCACTCCGCTTAGTGCCACGTTTTACGCGGGGCATGTCTTTCTCCTTTTTTGCGTCTTCAAGTTACGCGGCTGGAGGCAGGTTGGGCCTCTTCACTCGCTCAATTCATGCTCAATCTCACACCGTCTTCCGGCGGGGGTTCCGCGACGCATAAGCAGAGCCCTGAAGCGCTTTAGAGCGATTCGATTAAGCGTAGGGAATCATGCGCGCTACCTTCTTGTAGTCGCCATCGGAAACCAGCAGGGTCCGGCCCAGCTTGCGCATCACTTTTGGCGATTTCGAAGTAAGGATGTGCCGCGTCTTCGTCTGGCCCCGCTTGATCTTGCCGGTGCCGGTCTTGCTGAAGCGCTTGGCCGCGCCCGTATGGGTCTTCAACTT